>DASSBS010000067.1:0-62598 GCA_035698445.1 Woeseiaceae bacterium | reverse complement strand
ACGGGCGACATCGGCGTCCACCGCCGGGTCGCCCGTAGGACGGGCTCCTACAGGCAGGTCCGCCTACGCGGGTGGCGGCTCGTCGGCGACGCGGACGCGGTAGCAGGGCGAGTAGCTCTCGCTCGCGAGTTTCATGCGGCCTTGCGCGACGAACGCGGCCAGCAGCTTGTCGAGTAGCTGCATGATGCGCGCGGAACCGAAGATGTCGAACGGTCCTTTTTTCTCGATCTGCGCAATCGTGTCCTCGCGCACATTGCCGGAGACGATGCCGGAGAACACACGCCTGAGGTTCGCCGCCAGCACGTGCACCGGCAGGTCCTCCGTCAGGTCGAGCTCGCGCATCGCTTCGTGCGTGGCACGGAACGGCTTCTGGAATTCGTGATCGATCTTCAGCCGCCAGTTGTAGTAATAGGCGTCCCCGTTGGTCTTCCGGAACTCACGGACCTCTTCCAGCCCCTCCTGCATCTGCCGCGCCAGTTCTTCCGGCTCGTCGATGATGATCGAATACCGGGCCTGCGCCTTTTTCCCCAGCGTGGCGCCGATGAAATCGTCGATCTGCTGGAAATAGGCGCGGCTCGCCGAGGGCCCGGTCATGATCAGCGGCATCGGCAAGGTTTCGTTGTCGGGATGCAGCAGGATGCCCAGCAGGTAGAGCACTTCCTCGGCCGTGCCGACGCCGCCCGGAAACACGACCATGCCGTGGCCGACCCGCACGAAAGCTTCCAGCCGCTTCTCCATGTCCGGCATGATCACGAGCGCATTCACGATCGGGTTCGGCGATTCGGCCGCGATGATGCCGGGCTCGGTGATGCCGATGTAGCGGCCGTTCCGGATCCGCTGCTTGGCGTGCCCGATGTTCGCGCCTTTCATCGGGCCTTTCATGGCGCCCGGCCCGCAGCCGGTGCAGATATTCATGCCGCGCAGCCCGAGCTCGTAGCCCGCGCTCTTCGTGTAATCGTATTCCTCGCGGCTGATGGCGTGGCCGCCCCAGCAGACCACCAGGTTGGGTGTCGCCGGCGTTTGCAGCAAACGGGCGTTGCGGACGATGTGAAAAACGGCGTCGGTGATGTTCTCCGACGTCTTCAGGTCGAAACGGCTGCTCTCGCGGATCTCGTTGTTCGTGAAAACGATGTCGCGCAGCACGGCGAACACGTGCTCGCGGATGCCCCGGATCATCTGCCCGTCGACGAAGGCGGATGCCGGCGCGCCCTTGATGGACACCTGGAGTCCCCGGTCCTGCGGGATGAAGCCCACGCTGAAATCGCGGTACCGGTCCAGGACTTCACGCGCGTCGTCGGTATTGCCGCCGCTGTTCAGCACCGCGAGGATGCAGCGCCGGAGCAGCGGGTAGAGCCCGCCCTCCCCCTGGCTGCGGAGCAGCTCGACCTCGGAGTGCGACAACACCTCGAGGCTGCCCTCCGGCCAGACCTCGGCGTCGACGGTCTTGCCGCTCTCGGCCCGGATTCCCGCACTGGTTCTTGAGATTGCCTGTTGCACTTGTTTACCTGTTGGAGCCCGTCTCACGGGCGATTGGCCGCCGGTACCCGGTTCGAGTCCGGTTCACGGCAGGATCTCGATCGGCACCCCGTCGGGAGTCATCAGCCAGATGTCGATCATGTCGGAATTCGACACCGCGATACAGCCGTTCGTCCAGTCCGCGCGCCGGTAATACGCCAGCGAATACGTCGGATCGTTCGGCTGCCCGTGGATCATGATCTGGCCGCCCGGATCCACGCCCTGCTCGCGGGCGGCGGCGCGGTCGGCCGCGTTCGGGTAGGAAATGCGGATCGACAGGAAATAATCGCTGTGCGGATTGCGCAAGTCCAGGTAGTAGGCTCCTTCGGGCGTGCGGTTGTCACCTTCCTCCTGCTTGTCGCCGACCGGTGCCAGCCCGAGGGCGACGTCGAACGTCCGGAATGGCTCGCCGTTCTGCATCAGGTAGAGCTTTCGTTCCGATTTGTCGACGACCACCTTGTCGGCCATCGGGAAGCGGTCGGCCCTGACGACGGTGACGGGTGACACGGCGGTAAGCGCCATCAGGATCATCATGCATCGGGCAACCGGGGCCCGCGGGCTTCGCGGCACTGGCACGCTTCCTCGTTGAAACCGCGACAGGTTAGCAAACCCGCGGTGTGCGGGCACGGTAGCGGTTCGCAGTGCGGCCTGCCCTTGCCGAACCCGTGACGTCACCCTTCCTTCTTCTCGAGGATCGGGAACTTGAGCCGGGTGCCGAGCCGCACGTTGTGCAGGTCGAGCTCGGGGTTGTATTGGCGAAACAGCCAGACCGGCACATCGTAGCGCTTGAGCGAGAGAATCCAGACCGACTCGCCCGCTTGCACGACGTGCTCGCGCATGCCCTCGATGGTGTGGTGGCGGAAGAACTCGTCCTGCTGCGCCTTGTGATAGGCCGCGCGCAGGTTCTCGAACGTGTCGGCGTCGACGCGGCTGAGATCGAGCTTGAGGCGCTCCCCGACTTCCACGGGCGCGCCGAAGCGCAGCCCGTTGATATCGCGCAGGCGCTGGGTCTTGATCTGCAGCCAGTCCGCGTAATGGCCGAGGGTCTCGAGCGGATACACCTCGATCGTGCCGTCCGGGGCGACGCTGTAGTCGCTCGGGTCCGACAACAGGCCGGCGCGCAGCACGCCCATCAGCGTGCTCGCGACGTCGTCGCTCAGCTCGCCGGGAAGTGCCGCTTCGTCCTCGGTGACGTCCTCGGCGGTCGCGGCCGCCACCGCGATCGGGTCCGGCTCCGGTGTCTCCACCGTCGTAGCGGCGGCGGCGACCGCCGGCGCGGGGCCGGCGGCGGGCAGCCGCAAGGTCTGGCCCGCCCGGATCCGGTTCCGGCTGCCGAGCCCGTTGAGCGCGACCAGCGTCGACACCCGCGTGCCGTAGGCCTCCGCGATCTCGGACAGGGTGTCGCCGCGGACCACGGTATGGAAGAGGTCCGGTAATTGCGCGTCGAAGAGCAGGTCGGGCGGCAGCGTGGCCAGGAGCTCGGGAAGCGGTGAGTCGAGCGCGTCGGCGGGCACGCGCAGGTCGTAATCCCTTGGCAAGTACTTGCTGCCCTGCCAGATGGAGGGCTGCAGCGCGCGGTTGTGCCGCGCGACCAGTTCCGCGTCCACGCCGAGCGCGTCGAGCAATCCATCGATCGGCACATAAGCATCGAGCGAGACGATCGCGTAATCGATCGGCTTCGCGGGCACGAGGCCGGGGAAATACTTATCCGGATGCCGGTCGATCTCGAGCGCCGCCAGGAACGCCACGTAGAAATTGCGCGAGGCGAAGCCGAACGCGCGCCCGTCGTACTTGCGCAGGATCTCCACGTAGGCCGTGTCGCCGAACGCGCGCATGGCGCGGCGCACGCCGGCAAGCCCGTGGTTGTAGGCGGTGATCGCCATGGGCCAGTTGCCGGTGATGGAATAGTTGTAGGCCAGGAGCTTCCCCGCCGCGATGGTGGCTACGAACGGATCGTTGCGCTCATCCAGGATGTAATCGATCTGCAGGTAGCGCCGGCCGGTCCCGCGGGTGAACTGCCAGATGCCGGACGCCCCGACGTGCGAGCGCGCATCGGGGTTGTACGAGGACTCGACGTGCGGCAGTGCCGCGAGCCCGGTCGGTATCCCGAGCTTCGTGAACTCCGCGTTCACGTACGCGCGATAGCGGCCGGCGCGCACGAGCCCGTCACGAAAGCGGTCGGACAGCCCCTGCTGGAAGCGGACGTCGTTGGCGGCGCGGCGCAGGACGGCCGCGCTGACGTCCTCGGGCCACAGCGCCAGCACGCGCTGTTCCTCCGCGGACAAGCCCGCGCGATCCGCGGACGCCGCGAGCCGGTTCAGGATGTCCTGGTAATGATCGCGCCGCCCCTCCACGCGCCGGCGCCGCTCGCGGCGGGACAGCGACGCCGGAATGTCGATCCGTTCATAGACTACGGCGAGATTTCGGCTATCGTGCAAGACACCTTCGCCGCTGTCGTATTCTGTAAAAACCGAGATCCAGAAGTCGACGTCGGGCTGGAGCGCCGCGGGCTTCGGGAACGTTTCGCCGGCCCTCGCCTCAAAAGTCACGCCGAGCGCGATGAAGAGGGCGGTAAACGCAATCAGGCGGAACGGGGTTGTTATTTGCTTGGGATAGGGTTTCAATCCGGTTCTGGTTGTAATCGTTTGAAAAATGGGGAATTCCCGCTTGTAAAGATTGCTCTGCAGGGGCTGGCGGCCAGCGGCCGATGCGCTCGGGCGATGGCCGGGAACCAACAGAATTAATGCAACGAGTCGTTACAAATACCATGCTTCTGGCGCTGGTGGCCACCCTCCTGCTGCTCATCCAGAGCGCTCCCCCGGGCACGCTCCGGGCGGCGCCGGAGCGCCAGGCGGCGGCCGGCGCCGTGGTGTCCGGCGGCTCGGGACTCGCCATGCCGGCGCCGGATTCGAAGGCGGCGGGAACTTCGCCGGCAGGTCCGCCGACGGATACGTCGAGCGCATCTGCAGGCGCGGATGCCGCACCGCCGGACAGCGGCACCGCGGCGCGATCCGCGCAGGGAACGGCGCCCGGGCAGGCGCCGGCGGCCGCTCCGGTGACCGAATCGCGCGCAACCGCCGCCGCGCCGGCCGCCGAGGAACCGGAAGAAGGGGAAGAAGCCCCGGATGCGCGCGGCGATCTTGCCGCGGACGACGCGGTGGCGCCGGAGCCCGCGCATGGCGTACCGCTGCCGGGTGCCGGGCCGGCGGCGGACCCGGCCGCCGCGGCGATGCCGCCGCGCCCCGAGGAGCTCGGTATCGCCATCGACCCGATGACCGCGCCGCTGCCCGGGGCCGCCGAGGTGCCGCTGTCGGAGGCGGTCGCGCAGGCGGAGCAACGCCTGGCGCAGCCGCTGAAGCTGCTGCACGGCTCGGTTCCCCCCGGCACCTACCAGCGCCTGTCATGGTCGGCGACGGAGCTCTTCGAAGGCGTGCCGATCGCGACGCCGGTGCTGGTCGTCAACGGCAGCGAGCCGGGCCCGACGCTATGCCTGACCGCGGCCATTCACGGCGACGAATTGAACGGGATCGAGATGGTGCGGCGCGTCATGCACAACCTCGACCCGCGCGAATTGTCGGGCGCCGTCATCGGCGTGCCGATCGTCAACCTGCAGGGCTTCCGGCGCGCCTCGCGCTACCTGCCGGACCGGCGCGACCTCAATCGCTATTTCCCCGGTAATCCGCAGGGCAGCCAGGCCTCGCGCATCGCGTTCTCGTTTTTCACCAAGGTGGTGACGCATTGCGACGCCCTGGTCGACCTGCATACCGGCTCCTTCGAGCGCGCGAACCTGCCGCAGTTGCGCGCCGATCTCCGCAATCCGGACGTCGTCACCCTGACCCAGGGCTTCGGCGCCACCGTCATCCTGCACAGCGAACCGGCCGAAGGCACGCTGCGCTGGGCCGCAACGCGCGCCGGCATCCCGGCCGTGACGCTGGAAGCCGGCGGGCCGTCGGAGCTGGAGCTGAAGGAAGTGATGCACGGCGTCAAGGGCATCGAAACCCTGCTCAACACCCTCGGCATGGTGAACGAAGTCCGGCTCTGGGGCGATCCGGAACCCGTGTACTACCAATCGACGTGGGTGCGCGCGAACTCGGGCGGCATCCTGCTGTCCGACGTCAGCCTCGGCAGCACGGTGGAGCGCGGCGACCTGCTCGGCACCATCACGGACCCGATGAGCAACGCCAGCACCAAGCTGTATTCACCCTACTCCGGCCGCATCATCGGCATGGCGCGCAACCAGGTCGTAATGCCGGGCTTCGCCGCGTTCCACGTCGGCATCCAGACCGCGGAAGCGACGGCCGCCGAGCGCGAGGCGCCGCAGGACGCCGAGGACGAAGCGCTCAGGCACGAGTCCGAAGAAAGCAACCAGGACTACATCGACGGCATGTCGGAGTAGAGGCCTCCTGGATTTGCGGCCGCTTTCGCCCTGCCGATACACTCGCGTCGCTTCGAGCATTTGAGCGGATCGATATGGCGCGAGCCGGGCGCAAGCCTCTGCATCATTTCTGGCAGCCGTGGCACTGGCCGGCCTGGCTGGGTCTCGGCTTGCTCCGCCTTTCGTGCTTGTTGCCATACCGCGCGCAGCTCGGCTTCGGCAAGGCGGTCGGCCGGCTTGCGCACGCCATCGGGCGCGAGCGCCGCGCCATCGCACGGCGCAACCTGGAGCTTTGCTTCCCGGAGCTGAGCGATGCCGACCGCGACCGCCTCGTGCGCGCACATTTCGAG
Organism: Woeseiaceae bacterium; assembly: GCA_035698445.1. Lineage (GTDB taxonomy): Bacteria > Pseudomonadota > Gammaproteobacteria > Steroidobacterales > Woeseiaceae > IDS-8. The sequence goes on along the minus strand of DASSBS010000067.1, from coordinate 56,358 downwards.
GCACTCGGTGCATCGCTCATCGAGCTGGCACTGGGCCGCTGGGCGTCGGACGCCAAGCTCCTGGGGCTGACCCGCATCGAAGGCGCGGAGCACATTCGGGATGCGCTCGATCGCGGCCACGGCGTCATTCTGCTCAGCGCGCATTTCACGACGCTCGAAATCAGCGGCCGTGTGCTCGCGCTGAACTGCCCGCCGTTCGACGCGGTATTCCGGAAGAACCGCAGCGACTTCCTGACCGAAATCCTGCGCACCAGCCGCGAGAAGGCCGCGCGCGACACGATCGACAAGAACGACATCAAGAGCATGGTGCGTTCGTTACGGGAAGGCGTGCCGGTCTGGTACGCGCCGGACCAGAGCTACGACCGCAAGCAGTCGGCGCTGCTGCCGTTCTTCGGCGTGCCGGCGATGACGAACACGGCGACCGGCACGCTCGCGCGGCTGGGCCGTGCGGTGGCGATCCCGTTTTTTCCGCGGCGGCTGCCGGAAGGCGGCTACTTGTTGAGCATCTTGCCACCGATCGACGGCTTGCCGAGCGACGACCCGGTCGAGGACACGCGGAAATACGTCGAGATCCTCGAGCGCCAGGTCAGGCTCGCGACCGAGCAATATTACTGGGTGCACCGCAAGTTCAAGAACCGCCCGGAACCGCTGCCGGACGTTTACGCCGATCCGGACCAGGCCTCGTGAGCCTCTCCCTCCTATGCGCCAACAGGTTGCCAGCCCTCCACCATCGCGTTCCAGTCCGCTTCCCGGAAATGGAGGCTCGGATCGAGCTGTTTCACCTTGCGCAATGATCGATGAAGGCGCCCGAGGTTCTGCTGGCACCAACTTCCGGCCCCGCGGAGGCCTCCGCGATCGAAATCCAGAAGAAAAACCTCGCCACTGCCGTTCACCTGGACGTTGTAGGCGTTGAGGTCCGCGTGAAACACGCCGGCGTCGTGGAACCGCCGGATGCCGCGGCCGATGCCGCGCCAGAAATCCGCATCGGTGGGCCGTGCGATGCGGGCCGATAACGGCTCGATGCCCGGCTCGCTCACCGTCAACAGGTCGGCCGTGTAGAAGATTCCCCGACGGCTATAGCGTGCCGCCGCCGGACGCGGCACCGGTAATTGCATCTCCGTCAGTCTTGCGAGCAGCCGCCATTCGGCGAAGGCTCGATTGCGGCTCTCGCCGACCCAGAGGTATCGATCATGGATGAACCGGCCGGGCAGCCCACCGCGCACGTAATGCCTGAGCACGAGCTCGCGCTCGCCGTCGCTCACGACGAGCGTGTTGCCGCGGCCTGCGGAGCGCAGGCGCCCCGGCACCGGCCTGGCCGACGGCCATCCACCCGGCGTAAAGCTCGCGTCCGAAATGTGGTTGAGAATAGCCCGATCGTATAGGATGGCGCCGGTTTCGGTCTTTTGGACAGTAGCCTCCAAGCACGCCCCCCTCAACGATGTTTCAGCAGTCGCCACCGGAAAGCATCTGCGTCATCCGTCTTTCGGCGATCGGCGATACCTGTCATGCGCTCGCGGTCGTGCGCGCCATCCAGGATACGTGGCCGGAAACGCGCCTCACCTGGATCATCGGCAAAACGGAAGCCGCGTTGCTGGCCGACGTCCCCGGCATCGAGTTTATCATCTTCGATAAATCACGAGGTGCAGGCGCTTACCGGGACGTGCGTGCGCAGCTAGCCAGGCGCCGCTTCGATGCCGCGCTCTGCATGCACGCTTCCCTGCGCGCCAACGTCCTGTCGCGGCTCGTGCCCTCGCCGATCCGGCTCGGCTACGACTACGCGCGCGCGAAGGACTTCCAGTGGCTCATCACCAACCGCCGCATCGAGCCGCGGCCGCGGCAGCACGTGCAGGACGCGATGCTGGAATTCGCATCCACGATCGGCGTGCCTCACCGGCGGCTGCGCTGGGACATTCCCCTGTCGCCGGCGCACCGCGAATTTGCGGCGCAGTACCGGGCGGACGGTCGCCCGCTCATGGTCGTCAGTCCGTGCAGCAGCCAGCGCACCCGCAACTACCGCAACTGGAGCGCCGAGAACTACGCCGCGGCCGCCAATCATGCCCGGCAGAAATTCGGCTGCCGCATCGTATTGACCGGCGGCCGTTCCGAGACTGAAAAGGAGTACGGCCGGACCATCGCGAAGTTGTGCGGCCCCGAAGCGATCGATCTCGTCGGCCGCACCAGCCTGAAGCAATTGCTGGCGCTGCTCGATGCGGCGGCGGTGCTGCTCTGCCCGGATTCCGGACCGGCGCACATGGCCACGACGGTGCGGACGCCGGTCATCGGCCTGTATGCCACTTCCAATCCGGACCGCACCGGGCCGTACCTCAGCCGCAACCTCACGGTGAACGCCTACCCGGAAGCGGCGCGCCGGTTCCTCGGCAAATCCGTGGAGGAGCTCTCCTGGGGGCAGCGGGTGCGGGACCCGCGCGCGATGAGCCTGATCCGCGTGGCCGCGGTCAATGCGCAGGTCGACCGCTTATTTGGCGAGGGGCCTGGTTACGCGAAGATCGGCGAAGATCGCGGCCTGTTACCGGTCAGATCCGCGCCATCGGATCGTTGATGACGTCCAGGTACTGCCGGACGCCTTTTTCCACCGGCCGGAACTCGACGTCGCAGCCGGCCTCCCGCAGCCGCGCCTGGTCAGCCTGCGTATAACTCTGGTAGGCGTTTTTCAGCACGGCCGGGAACGGGATGTAGCGGATGCGTCCCTTGCCGTGCCAGGCGATCGCCGCGTTCGCGACGTCGTTGAAAGTCTGCGCCCGGCCCGTGCCGACGTTGAACAGCCCTGAGCGGTCGCGGTGCTCCAGGAACCACAGGTTCACGGCGCAGGCGTCGTCGACGTACACGAAATCCCGTTCCTGTTCGCCTGCTTCATAGCCGTCCGTGCCTTCGAAGAGCTGCACCTCGCCGTCTTTCCGGAGCTGCTGGTTGAAGTGAAACGCAACGCTCGCCATCGGGCCTTTGTGCTGTTCGCGCGGGCCGTAGACGTTGAAGTACCTGAGACCCACGACCTGCTGCCCGGGCTCGAGCTCCAGGCGGCGCACGTACTGGTCGAACAGCAGCTTGGAATAGCCGTACACGTTGAGAGGCAGCTCGTTCTCCGGTTCCTCGCTGAACTGCCGGGCGCCGCCGTAAACGGCCGCGGACGAGGCATAGATGAACGGGATGCCGTGTTCCAGGCAGTGATGCAGCAACTGCTTCGAGTATGCGTAATTGTTCTCCATCATGAAGCGCCCGTCCCACTCCGTCGTGGTCGAGCAGGCGCCCTCGTGGAAGATCGACTCCACCCCCGAGCGAAACTCGCCCGCCGTCACGCGCCGGAGGAAATCGTCCTTGTCGAGGTAATCGGCAACGGCCAGGTCGGCGATATTGCGGAATTTGTGCCCGTCGGTGAGATCGTCGACGACGATGACATCCTGCCCGGTGCGCTCGAGGAGCTCGCGGACGATGTTGCTGCCTATGAAGCCGGCTCCGCCGGTCACGATGTGCATGCCAGCTCCTTCAGCTTCAGTCGTCGGTGGCCTTCAGGTAATACTCGGCGCCGCAATAGGGGCATTTCGCCTCGCCCGTCTCGACGATCGGCAGGTAGATCTTGGGATGGGAATTCCACAGGTACATGCCGGGCATCGGGCAGGACAGCGGGATGTCCTCGGGCCGGACCTCGTAGCGGTGCTGCGCGTTCGCGGGAATGAGCTTCTGGTCGATGGTGCCGGCTCTGGCTCTGGCTGCCACTCGGTTATCCTTGCAGTCGGTGTCGTCGCGCGCATTATAGCAACCCGGCCTGTAGGAGCCCGTCTCACGGGCGACACGGCGGTCGGGGTCTGTCGCCCGTGGGACGGGCTCCTACAAAGCCTCGCCCAGCACCTGGTGCCAGAGATCCGTGACGTAGCGGCGGTCGTCGGCAAACTCATCCGCCGCGGCAAACGGCGGCTGTTCGTCCAGCGCCAGCCGGTGCAGGCGCAGGCGGTAGCGCTTGTAAGCGTCCTGCAGCCGCGTGACCTGGTCCGGCCCGAGGCAGCCGGCGGCCGCCAGCGTGCCGAGCTGGCGGATGTTGTCCGGGTAGTGAATTACGGCCGGGTGCCGGTTCGCCTGTTGCAGCACCCGGTATTGCACCAGGAATTCGATGTCGGCAATCCCGCCGGACCCCTGCTTCAGGTCGAACCGCTCGGCATCGGTCTTGTCGAGTTGCGCGCGCATCTTCTGCCGCATCGCGATCACGTCGGCGCGCAGCCGGTCGCGGCGCACCCTCTGCCTGAGCGTTTCGCTGCGCACGCGCTCGAACTCCCGGGCGATCAGGGCGCTGCCCGCGACCGGGCGGCTGCGCAACAGCGCCTGGTGTTCCCAGGTCCAGGCATTTTCTTCCTGGTAGCGCTCGAAGGCGTCGATGCTCGTCACCAGCAGGCCGGACTGCCCGCTCGGCCGCAGCCGCGTGTCCACCTGGTACATCGCGCCGGTGGCCGTTTGCGTATTGAGAAAGTGCACGAGGCGGCGCACGAGCCGCGCGAAGAACACGTTGTTGTCCAGCGGCGTATCGCCGTCGGTCTCCTGCTCGCCGGTGGAATCGTGCAGGAACACGAGATCCAGGTCCGAGCGGTACGACAGCTCCATGCCGCCGAACTTGCCGTAGGCGACCACGCCGAAGCCGGCATGCCCGCGGCTGTTTTTCGCGCGCGGGTGGCCGTGCTTGTCCGTGAGGTCCCGCCACGCGATCGCCAGCGCTTTCTGCAGCACGATTTCGGCGAGCTCGGTCAGGCGGTCGCTGACTTTCATGACCGGCAGCTTGCCCGCGACGTCGGCGACCGCAATGCGGAACAGCATCGCCCGCTGGAACTGGCTCAAGGCTTCGACCAGCCGCTCGCTGTCGGTTTCGGCGAGGCGGTCGAAGCGCCGCTCCAGGTCGAGGCTCATCTCCTCGCGCGTGAGCACTTCCTCGTGCAGGCGCGAATCCAGCAACTCGTCGAGCAGCAGCGGATAGCGGCCGATTTCCTCGGCGAGCCAGGCGCTCTTCTCGCAGAGGCTGACGAGGCGGTCGCGCACCGAGGGGTTCTCGTTCAGCAGCGCCACGTAGGCGCTCCGCCGCAGGATTTTCTCCAGCACGGCGAGCACCCGCTGCAGGACGGTCGCGGGATCGTCGTGCTCGCGCAGTTCTGCCAGCAGCGCGGGGACGAACTGCGCGAGCCGCTTCGCGCCCGCCCTGTCGGCCTGCCCGACCGCGGTGCTGCCGGCGAAGCGGACGAGCAACCCGGCAAGCGCCGGCGCGTCGCGGAAGCCGTGCTGCTGCAGGACCGACTGCCACTCCTCCTCTCCCGCGCGAGCGGCCCAGGGAGCGGACAGGGCGTCGAGGGTGCCGGACGCCCGCTGGTCGTCCCTGCCACGAAACGCCACGGCGGAAAAGTGGCCGCTGACGATCCGGCGTTGCCGCTCGATGGCGGACCGCACGGCTTCCCAGTCCGGATGTGCGGCAGCAAGGGCGAGCCGCGCGCGGTCGGCCGGCTCGCGCGGCAGCTCGTGCGTCTGCTGGTCGCGCATCGCCTGCAGTGCGTTCTCGACCCGCCGCAGGAGCAGCCAGGCGGCATCGAGCTCTGCCGCTGCCCCGGCGGAGAGATCCCGCGTCTGCGCCAGCTCCTTCAGTGCCGGCTGCAAGCCGGTCGTCCGCAGATTGCGGTCGCCGCCGCCCCGCACGAGTTGCAGGGATTGCGCGATGAACTCGATCTCGCGGATGCCGCCCGGCCCGAGCTTCACGTTGGCGGCGAGCTGGCGCTTGCGGGCTTCGGCGGCGATCAGCGCTTTCATCTCGCGCAACGCTTCGAACACACCGTAGTCGAGATACCGGCGGTAGACGAACGGCTCGATGATGCCCGTCATGAGCTCCGCGGCGGCCGGATGCTTCCCGCCGCCAGGCGCCGTGGGGATGACGCGCGCCTTCACGTACGCGTAGCGCTCCCAGCTTCGGCCGTGCCGCAACAGGTAGGATTCGAGCGCGCTGAAGCTGACTACCGGCGGGCCGCTCTCGCCGAACGGCCTGAGCCGCGTGTCGACCCGGTAGACGAAACCGTCGGCGGTGACTTCCTCCAGCAGCGCCACGACCTGGCGCACGAGCCGGGTGAAATATTCCTGCGCGGACAATTGCCGCGCCCCGTCCGATTCGCCATCGGCGGGATATAAGAAGATCAGGTCGATATCGGACGAGAAATTGAGCTCCTGACCGCCGAGCTTGCCCATCGCCAGCACCATGAGCGGCTGCTCGCGGCCTTCTGCGTCACGCACGCGGCCGGAGCGCTCGCGCAGGCCGGCTACAGCGCTCTGCACGCTTGCCGCGACCAGGTTGTCGGCCAGCGTCGACAGGCAGCCGAGCGTAGTGGCCGTTCCCGCCCTGCCCGCGGCTTCCCGCCACAGGATGTGCAGCAGGCGCTGGTTGCGGAAGCGCCGCAACCGGCTTTTGACGGCGCTGGAGTCCGCATCGGCGCCGCCGAGGTCGACCGCCAGGTCCGGCAGCGCGCCCGGTGCCGCCAGCACCTCGCGGAACCACGGCCATTCGCGCGTGAGGGCGTTGCCCGCGAACTCGCTGCAGGCGACGAGGCCCAGGAGCTGCTCGCGGGTCGCGGCGCCCAGCCCGTCCAGCGCCCCGGGGTGCCGATCGACAAAGCGTTCGAGCCACAGGCCGACAGGCTCGTGCAGGAGCTCCGGCAGTGCCCGCAGCGCGGACGCCAGGTCCGTGTCGATGGCGTGGTTCACGCGGGAGAGTCTAACGCAGGTGCTAACGCAGGTGCCGGGTCGTACTTTCGTACTTGTTAACGCAGGTGCCGGGTCGTACTTTCGTACTTGTTGCCGATGTCCTGCGTCACGCCGACCGGTGCAACAAGTACGAAAGTACGACCCGGCACCTTAGAAAGTACGACCCGGCACCTGGAAGGCGGCGAGGACTGCCTCGAGCTCGACCGGTTTGCCGACGCTGTGGCCCTGCGCGTAATCGACGCCGAGGCGCGCCACGAGCTCGCGGCTCTCCTCGCTCTCGACGTACTCGGCCACCGTCTCGAGCTGCATCACGCGCGCAACCTGCGTGATGGCCGCGACCATGGACTCCGAGATCCGGTTGTTCGTGATGTCGCGGATGAAGCTGCCGTCGATCTTCAGCGTATCGACCTTGAAGTTTTTCAGGTAGGCGAAGGAGCTCAGGCCCGCACCGAAGTCGTCCAGTGAAAAACGGCAGCCGCGGGCCCGCAGGGCATCGATGAACGCCTGCGCCTTGGCCCTGTTGGATACGGCCGCGGATTCGGTGACCTCGAATGACAGGGTCTGCGGCGCGATGCCGCTCGCCTCCAGCTCCTCTTCGATGAAACTGAGGATACCGTCGTCGCCGAGCGTCTGCCCCGACAGGTTGATGGCGAAGCTCACGCCGGCATCCGACAGCTTCGAGGCGAACGGCGCAAGCATGCGCATGGCGGTCGACACTACCCAGCGATCGATCTGCGGCATGAGCTGGTAGCGCTCTGCCGCAGAAAAGAAGGACTTGGACGAAATCCGGTTACCGGTGCTGTCCTTCATGCGCAGCAGCACTTCGAAGCGCGGACTCGCGTTCGGCCGTGCCAGCGACACGATCGGCTGCGCAAACAGCACGAAACCGTCGGCATAGAGGGTCTTCTGGATTTCGGCGACCAGGTGCATGTCGTCGTAGCGGCGGACGATGCTCTGGTCGTCCCGGTCGTACACTTCGACGCGATCGCGGCCGTGGTCCTTCGCGGAATCGCAGGCGATGCGCGCCGCGGTCAGGGCGGTTTCCGCGTCCGGGACGTCGGCGAGCAGCGGCGCCACGCCGGCGCTCACGGTCACCTGCAGCGACTTGTCGCCTTCCAGGTAGCGCAGGTCACGGCTGCGCTCCTGCACGACGCGGGCCACCTCGAGCGCGTCCTCGACCGAGCCGTGGGCCAGGAGCAGCGCAAAATCGTCGCCCGTCAGGCGGGTGGCCACGGCGTTCCTGGGCAGGTTTTCCTCGAGGATCTGCGCGAACCGTATGACGACCTCGTCACCGGCCTTCTGGCCGAAGGTGTCGTTCACGAGGTGCAGGTTGTCCAGGTCGAAATACATGATCTGGTGGGCATCGTCCTCGCCGGACAGCGATTTGAGGGCTTCTTCGAGCTGGGCCTGGAAGCCGGCGCGGTTCATGAGGCCGGTCATGACGTCGAAAGACTGCTCGATGACGTAGGCGACCTTGCGCACGATGTGCGCCATGAACCGCGAATGCGACGGGCGGAAGGGCTGGCCGTCGATACGGCCGAGCTGCGCCAGCAGCCCTTCGAGGTTGCCCAGCCGGTCGACCAGCGGGCAGGCGAGCGTCTGGTAGCCCTGCTCCGTAATGTCCGCCGAGCCCGGAACGGCGGGAATTTCGAAGACGACCGGCGCGCGATGCCCCTTCAGCCGCGGGAACAGCTTGTCGACCAGATACTTGTCCAGCGATTTGCGATTGACGCCTTGCCAGCTCGAATGCGTGGCGCTGATGCGGATGCGTTTGGCGGGCATGAGCAGGACGCTGTAGGCAATCCCGAGGAAGCGGCCGCTCTGCCCGACGAGCTGGGCCAGCCGGGCATGGCTGCGCGAGCCGTCGTGGATCTTCTCGTCGATCTGGTACACGAGCTTCAGTTCGCGCTCGGCTTCGTCGGCACGGGCGGACTCGGCGGCGAGCCGCCGGTCGAGGGGCGAGCACCCGTCCACGGTCACGTCGTCACCGGCAGGAACATTCGTCAGGTCCGCCGACATGCGGCTCTCCAGCACCAGGGCTCGTGCACGATGCCACGGCCGCCCCGTAAGCGCTGTGACCGGAGTCTCAGCGTCACCGCGTTTTAACGTTTCTTTTCAGTTATTTACGGCCGCAGGACTGGAATGGCCGTCATAACCGAAAAATCTAAAGCATGGCGACGAAAGCGCGCGCAGGACTGCAACGAACAACCTTGTTGCAGGTCTACTCCCCAGTCGGCCATACCAGCGGCGCAGTCATGAAGCTACAACAACTGAAGTATTTACTCGCGATTGTGGATAACGGCCTCAACATCACGGCCGCGGCGGATCGCCTTTACACCTCCCAGCCCGGGGTCAGCAAGCAGCTCAAGCTGCTGGAGGACGAACTGGGGCTGCAGCTATTCACGCGCAAGGGCAAGAGCCTGGACGGCATTACGGCGGCGGGCGACGTCGTCATCGGCCGCGCCCGGCTCATCATGCACGAGGTGGACGGGATTCGCAGCCTGTCGCACCGCCACCGGGCAGACCACAGCCGCTTCGGCACGGTGCCGAACCACGCGGTGCATGCGACCATGGCCGCGTCCGCGGCGGGCCCGCGGCGGAACCTGGAGCAGCTTTAGCCGGCCGGCCGGCGCGCCGCCTCACCAGATGCGCATGCCGCCGTGGCGTTTGCGGCTGCGGTGGTCGAGCCACCACCAGCCGGCCATGAACCCGGCGAACAGGCACACCGCGAGCGCGGCGCCGACCCAGCTCATCGGCAGACTGTACTGGTACTGCTCGGCGCGCTCGGCATAGGTCTGGTTGCGTTGGAGCAGGTCCGCCACCCGCGCGAGCTCCTTTTCGATCGTGGCCTTCTGTTCCGCCACCTGGGATTCAAGCGCGCCGATCGTCGCCGCCGGTCCGGCGAACTGCTGCTTCAGGGTCGCGATTTCCTGCTCGAGCCGCTCCTGCTCCGCCCGGGTTTCGGCGACGATGAGCTTCGCCGGTTTGTCCTCGACGAGGTACGCCGCTTTGACGTAGCCGACGGTACCGTCGGGCAGGCGCACATGCGCGTAATAGCGGTCCCGTTCCAGTATCTCCACGGCCTGGCCGCTTTCCAGGGTGCGGAATGCGCGATCGCTGGTGTCGGCGGCGCGGTGCAGCCCGAGCTGCAGGTTGTCCGTCACGTAAGCACTGTCCGCCGCCGCCGCGAGCGGCAGCGCGATGAGCAGCAGGATTCCGGTAATCGATCGCATGCGTCTCCCCGCCCGGTGCCGGGACAGGACCTTACAGGTCGTAGAGCCACCTGAGCAGCGCCGTCTGCACTTCGTCGCCCGTGCCGCGGTGCACGCCCGGGTAATTCTGCAGCGACACGACGATGTAGCGATTGCCCGAGCGAGCCTGCAGGTAGCCGGCGATCGTGGTGACGTCGTCGAGCGAGCCCGTTTTGATGTGGCCCATCCCGGCCAGCGCGCGGTCCGCGTAGCGGCGCGCCAGGGTGCCATCGAGACCGGTCACGGAAAGCGATGACATGAATTCCGGCATGAAGGGACTGTCGTACGCATAGCGGAGCAGCGTCGCGAGCTGCGCGGCCGTGATGCGGGCGTCGCGCGACAAGCCTGCCCCGTTGTCGAGCACCAGCCCGTCGAAGTCCATGCCGTGCTCGTCGAGCCACCGGTTGACGGCCTTGCGGCCGTTTTCCAGGGTCCCCGGCGCACCGAACTCCTCGGCGGCGAGGGTCAGGAAGATCTGGCGGGCCATCACGTTGTTGCTGTATTTGTTGACCCGCGTGATGATGTCCGCGAGCGGCAGTGAATCGAAGCTCAGGAAGGGCTCGGCATCGTCGCTGTAGACCACGTTCTTCCAGCCGCCCGCGAATTCGCCGCCGCCTTCACGCCACAGCGCCTTGAACATGCCGTAAGCGAACTCGTTGTGCGTAAGCGCGGTGCGGTACATCGAATAGGAGCGGCAGCCGCTGGGGAAGGTGCCGCTGAAGATCATCTCGTCCACGTCCTCGTTCGCGGTGATGGTGATGCCGCGCTGGTACCCGCGGCAGCTCCCGTTCGCGAGCGACAGGTGATTGACGACCTGCAGGTTTTCGAGCGCCGGCAGCAGGCTCAGGTCCACCGACGACGTGGCGGCGTCCGGCTCGAAGATATAGCGGACCGCCTTGAAGTTCATCATCAGGGCGTTCGGCGCGACGTTGTAGGCCCGCAGCGGCCGGTCGTCGAACGCACCGGGGTCGTAGCCCGAAATATCGAAGTAGCTGTCGTCGAGCAGCAAATCGCCGGAGATCCGGTCGATGCCCGCGCGGCGGATGGAGCGGACGATCTGCCACAGGCGCTCGGAAACGAGGTAGGGATCGCCATACCCTTTGAGGAGGAGGTCGCCCTCGAGCGTTTCGCCCTTGACGTCGCCCAGCAGGTAGACCTCCGTTTTCCACGTGTAGGTCGGGCCCAGCGAGTCCAGCGCCACCAGCGTCGTCAGCAGCTTCATGACGGACGCCGGGTTCCGCGGCTCGTCCTGGTTCCATTGGAGCACCGGCTCGCCGGTCGCGAGGTTCTCGACGTACAGGCTCAACGAATCGGCGGGAAGGTCGCGATAGGCCAGCGCGGCTTGCACGGATGGCGGCAGCCCATCCCCGGCCGCCGCGGTGCCGGCCATTGTGACGAGCGCGACCAGTGCCGCTAGCCGCCGGCCCATTCCCGCCCCCCGGTTGCAGGCCCGTTACTGCCTGTTGGTCTGCCGGCCGGCTTCGCTGCCGGCGTCGATGTTGTTTTGTAGCTCAATTTTTTGACTGTTGTTCTGGATTATTCGACTGTTGTTGGCCGTTGCCCATTCGGCGAGCCCCCGGTCCGGGCACACCGCCGCGGGATGCCCGACGCTCGCCAGCAATGGGATGTCGAAACGCGAATCGGCGTACGCGCTCACGTCTTTTGCAGCGACATCGTATTTTTCACAGATGCGCGACAACAATGCAACCTTGTCGTCGAAAAATGGGTGACGCGTCGCAGGTGCCGCCGTGTAGCGACCGTGAACCACGTCGCACTGCGTGCCGAGACCTTCGGCGGCGCCGAACCGCCGGCACAGGAGGTCGACGATCGGTTGCGGGCTCCCCGAGAGCAGCACGACGGTATCGCCGCGTTCCAGGTGGCGGGACAGCTCCGCGACGGCCGGAGCTATCCAGTCCGCGTCGCTCAGTTGCCCGGAGACGAACACCGCCGCTTCGCGCGCCACGGCATCTTCGTCGAGGCCGCTAAGCCATGCCTTGTTCTTGCGAAAGACGTGACGCCCGTAGCGCGCACTCCAGCGCAGCACGAACCAGGCGCCGGCGAGCAGTTGACGGGGCCCGATGTAACCGCGGCGCAGCATCCACGCGATGAATCGCTTCTCGGTGCTTTTGCCTGCCACGAGAGTCCCGTCGACGTCGAAGATTGCCAGCCGCATTGATCATTCCAGTTTCACTCGTCTCGGAGCGAAGGTGTCTTTTTCCTTGTAGGCGAACTCCAGTATGACCGGAAGCCCGCGGATGACGCACGTCAGCACCGACAGGTAAACGAGGGTGACGCCGATGCCCTCGAGTAGCCAGGACCAGCTCCCCCACAGGGGTGGCAGCAGCACCGGCAGCGGCTGGATCAGCAGCAGCCAGCAGAAGGTAGTCGCTTTGAGCGTCGCGTAGAACGCACGCATGAACTTGCCCGCGACCAGCCACTTGCCCAGGGGCGTCTCGAGCATGGAGAACGGCGTCTCGTGCGCTGTCGTCACCTGGTTAGCCCGGATCGTATCAACAATCGTGCCGCGAACGATAAAAACCAGCGGCACCCAGACCGGCACGATCCCGAGGTCGACGAGCACGATCCACATCGTGAGCTCCGCGATGCGGTCGCTGGCGATGTCGAACATCGCGCCGAACACGCTTTCCTCATTGCGCTTGCGGGCGACATAGCCGTCCAGTCCGTCGCTGACGAATACCAGGATCAACAGCGCCACATTGAAGACGTGCCACCACGAATACGGCTGATACGCAATCAGGACGACCACCATCAGCAAGAGCAGCCGGCTGAGCGTGATCAGGTTCGCCATCGGTTCATTATAGCCGCGGTTTCCTGATGCCGAACGTCTTCATCCGGTCGTTCAAGGTCGTGGGCCGGATCCCGAGCAGCTCCGCGGCGCCGCCCTTGCCCGAGACGCGCCAGTTGGCTTGCTTCAGGCCCGCGAGGATGTTCTTTTTCTGCAGTGCCTTCAGTTCTTTTTCGGTGAGCACGTCGTCCCGCGCGGATTCCGCGCGCACCGGCTTGCCGCCGGCCTGCAGCGCAATCTCCGGCAGCGCGAGGTCGAGCCGCAGCACGCTGCCCTGTGACAGGATGACCGCGCGTTCGATGACGTTCTTCAGCTCGCGCACGTTGCCCGGCCAGCCGTAGCCGGTGACGGCATCGACCTGGCTCCGCGTCAGCTTGATCGGCTTGCGCCCGAAGTCCTTGCAGGTCACGTCGAGAAAATGCTGCGCAAGCTGCACCACGTCTTCCTGCCGCTGCCTGAGCGGCGGCACCTCGATCGGGAAGACGCTCAGGCGATAGAAGAGGTCCTCCCGGAACTTGCCGTCGGCGACCAGCCGTTCGAGATCGCGGTTCGTGGCCGCGATCACCCGCACGTCCACCCGGCGCGTGGCGTCGTCCCCGACCCGCTCGAATTCGCTTTCCTGCAGCACCCTGAGCAGCTTTCCCTGCAGCTCCAGCGGAATCTCGCCGACCTCGTCCATGAACAAGGTGCCCCCGTCGGCAAGCTGGAAGCGGCCGACCCGGTCGCGATGCGCACCGGTGAAAGCGCCTTTCACGTGACCGAAGAACTCGCTTTCGAACAGGTCCTTGGGGATCGACGCGCAGTTGACCTTGACGAGCGGTGCATTCGCGCGCGGGCTCTTTGCGTGGATGGCCCTCGCCACCAGTTCCTTGCCGACGCCGGTCTCGCCGAGCACCAGCACGTTGGCCGGCGTCTGCGCCACCGCTTCGACCTGCTCCAGCGTGTGCTTCAGCGCCGCGCTCCTGCCGACGATGCGGCCAAAGTTCATCGAGACGCTCACTTCCTCGCGCAGGTAGTCGCGTTCGCGCTCCAGTTCCTCGCGCAGTCGCGCGTTTTCCGCGAGCGTGGCGCGCAGGGTCCGTTCCGCGTGATTGCGCTCGGTGACGTCCTTCGAAGCGACGAGCATCCGGTAGACGCGGCCCGCCGAGTCCCGCTCCGAAACCGCGGACTGCAGGAGCTCCAGTACCTTGCCCTCGCGCGTGACCATCCGGCGTTCCTCATTGGTGAATTCACCGCCGCTGATCGTCCGCTGCAGGAGCTTCGCGGAATAATTCTCCCGGTCCTCCGGGCTGAAGAAATCCAGGATGGACCGCCCGATAACCTCCTCGCGGCTGTAGCCCATTTTCTGCAGCCAGCGATCGGTGACCGTCACGATGCAGCCGCCGGCGTCGATGGTGTGCAGCATGGCCGGCGTCGCGCGATAGAGCTGCCGGTATTTCCAGTCGACGCGCGCCTGGTCCGCGACTTCCATGTACATGGCGATCGTGCGGATGAAGCGGCCCTCCGGGTCGTGCTCGATGACCGAGTTCGTGAGGCAGTTGACGACGTCATTGGTTTTCGAGACGAACGCGATGGGCTTGTTTTCCAGCCGTCCGGTGCGCCTGAGCTTCGGCATGAATTCCTTTTCGATGCGCTCCGCGCTTTCCGGGGTCACGAATTCGGCGGGGCGGCGCCCGATCATCTCCTCCCGCGCGTAACCCAGCCGGTCGAGCAGGGCGTCGTTCACGTCGAGGTAGCAGCCGTCGCGGCCGATCGAGGTCGCCATGGCGGGCGCCCGGCGGAAAAGCCATTGGTAATCGCTGCTGGTGGTCATGCGCGGACTTTACACGATATTCCGTTAATCCGCATACGACTTATCGTATGTGACGGAAATTCGTCATGCCTGACCGGACCCTATGTCTTTGTTTTAAAGCTGAATATCGAGTTGGCACGACTCCTGCAATGGATGTGAGCGAATGCACAAGCGGCTGCCAGAGAAGGCGGCGGCGAAACACAAGGAATGAGAACCATGAAGTACCGGACGGGCGCCGCCCTGGCAGTGGCGGCAATCTTGACCGGCAGCGCCATGCTGCCCACCACGGCGCTGGCCGACGAGCAGACGGCAGCCGCCGCGGCCGCCCCGGACGCGGCGGCCACCGCGGCGACGGCCGAACTGCAACAGGAGCTCGAAGCGCGGCTGCAGAAAAACGCCGAAGCCATGGCGGCGGACGCGATGACGGCGGCGAGCGATCTCGATCTCCCGCTCGCGCTCGAACACTTGAGCCCGCCCACGCTGGTGCTGGTCAGCGAGCTGTAGCACGACAGACCGGCGGCGGCCGTCCACCCGGGCAACTCTCCCCCGAGGCCCGGGGCGGCGGCAGCCGGAACGCGCGGCAGGGACGCTCGCGCCTGATGCGGACCGGAGGTCCGGCGGCACCCCCCCTGTGCCGTTACGTTAGGGAGCCGGGGTCCGTTCCGTGTCGGATCGGGAACCCCCGCCAATTCGGTTACCGCCCCGGCTCCTTTTTTTGGCCGTTCCTGTGCTTTTCGGCACCGTTGCCACGGATCTTCGCGGTTTGCGAGCTGATCGTGCGGCGCGCTTTCCTGAGCCAGTAACGCGCCCAGGCGAACTCGAGACCGAGAATGGCGAGTCCCGCCGGAATGACCACCAGCGCCGGCCCCGGCGTCACGAGCATGACGATGCCGAGCAGCAGCACGGTGGTGCCGACGACCGCCACCACGATCCGGCGGACCACCTTGTAGGTGAGATTCATCAGGCTCGTCATCGGCAACCTGCGGCGAATGGGCCTGCTCGCCCGAAAGGGCAGCAGCGTAGCACGGCGGCCGAGCCCGCTTGTTTTTTTCGATGCCTGCCGTAGGCTGTCGCCGGTGACGGCAAGATCCCTTTTCGCAGTTTGTGCGCTGTTCGTTCTCCGGCCCGCGGGCGCCGGGGAAACGCCTGCCGATCGGCTCGAAATTTCGGCCGAGCCGCCGCTGGTTCCGGTGGTCCCGTTGGCCGCCACGACCCCCGGCCGCCGCTTCATCGAGCTGCCGACCCTCGAGTACCGGTTCGAGGTGCAAACCGCCTGCGGGAGCGACTC
Source organism: Woeseiaceae bacterium (assembly GCA_035698445.1). Taxonomy (GTDB): domain Bacteria; phylum Pseudomonadota; class Gammaproteobacteria; order Steroidobacterales; family Woeseiaceae; genus IDS-8. The sequence continues at coordinate 40,486 of DASSBS010000067.1, read as the reverse complement.
CGCCCCCCGCTCGCTCTCGATCAATATCGCCGACAGCCGCCTGGCGCTGTCCGGTGCCGCCCTGGAAAGCCGCGCAGCGGGAGAGCTCGTGCTGACCGTTCCGGCCCGCCAGCTCGCGCCCGTCGCCGTGGATGATTTTTGCGTTGCCGGGTCCACGGCGGACGGCGAGACGGCCGGCCGCCCGGCCGCGGACGGGACCGGCGCGCTGCCGCCGGCGGCTGCCGATCCGGAACCGCGGCGCCTGCTGACCGTGCCCGCCGTGGTGTCCGCCCAGGCTTCGCTGGTGTGCGCAGGCGAGAGCGGAAGCACGATCCGCTACGTGACCCAGCCGCTCGCCGTCACGTTCGCCTGCATGGCCCCGGCCCCGGCGCCGGTGGAGTCGGCTCAGAGCACGGGGGAGCGCTAGACCGGGCCGGAACGCGGCATCCTCAGGGGAGGTCAGTCGGCGGCTTCGGGTTGCAGGTGCTGCGCGAGGAACGCGAGGGAACGGTCCCACGCCTGTGCGGCGGCTTCCGCGTTGTAATTCCTGCCGCTGGGATTGGCGAACGCGTGCCCGACGCCGGGATAGATCCGGACGTCGTGCTCGACGCCGGCGCTTGCGAGCGCGCGCGTGAACTCCTCTACCTTCTCCACCGGAATGGAACGGTCGTCCTCGGCGAAGTGCGCCATGATCGGGAGCTCGAGACGCGAGAGCGCTGCCACGTCCGTGCTGAGCTGGCCGTAGTAGATTACCGCCGCGTCCAGGTCCTCCGGGAACAGCATGGCGGCATTGAACGCCCAGCTACCGCCGAAGCACCAGCCGAACGACGCGACCCGCGGCGCGCCGGCCGTATCCCGCACGAACCGGTAGGCCTGGCGAATGTTCTCTTCGGCGGCCGCCGGGTTCTCGAGCACCCGCATCATCAGCTTGCGGGCCTCCTCCGGCGTCCTGGCGACCTCGCCGCCGAACAGGTCGACCGCCAGCACGATGTAGCCTTCCGCGGCCAGCCGGTCGGCGAGCGCGCGCACGCCGTCGTTCAGGCCCCACCACTCGTGCACGACGATGAGCGCCGGCAGCGGGTCGACCATGTCCGACGGAAACACGAAATGCCCGTACGACAGCCGGTCGTCGACTTCGGCGTACGGCAGGGTCTCCGCGACGACCGCGCGTTCCGGCGCGATGGCGGCGGCTTCGCTGGGCGTGCCGGTGTCGCCGGCGTGCTCCTCGGCTACCGCCTCCACGGATTCGCGGGCGGCTTCCGTAGCGACGGTGGTGTCGGGTTCGGGCTGGCAGGCGGCAAGGCCGAGCAGGACCAGGGTGGTCGCAATCCCGGCAGCCATGAGTTTTGCAGCCGGCATGCGCCGCGCATCGCCTTGGCCACAGCCGGAGGCCGCCCTGTTGCAAACCGTCGTCATGCCCGCCCCCCAGGATTCGATGGCGTGAGTGTAAAGCATAATTCTCGCGCCCGGCACGCGCGCGGGGCTACCATTCGTCGTCGTCCTTCCATTCCTTCAGCTTGCTGCGGTCGACGTCCTTCCATTGCTGTTTGCTCTTGCGAATGTAAAAGACGATCTTCGCGAGCACGTAGGCGAGGAAAATCGCCAGGAGCACCAGGACTGGCCAGTACTCGTCCACCGGTTGCCTCCTTCAGCGCCGATTGACAATGCGCGGGAACAGGATATTGAACGAAGCAGCCGCCCATGCCTGACGCTTCCCACGCCGCCCCGATCTCCTTCTGGCGCCGCTTCCGCGATTTCCTCGGTGAGTCGCTGCGCGAGAACGAGGCCGACTTTACCACCGGACCGATCGGCCGGCCGCTCGGCTTGCTTGCCATTCCGATGATGCTCGAGATGTCCATGGAGGCGGTATTCGCCGTCGTGGACATCGCGTTCGTATCGCTGCTCGGCACCGACGCCGTTGCCGCCGTCGGCCTTACGGAAGCTTTGGTCACCGTGCTGTATTCGATCACGATCGGGTTCGGCATGGGAGTCACGGCCATGGTGTCGCGACGCATTGGCGCGCGCAATCCGGGGGGTGCGGCCGCGGCGGCCGGGCAGGCGATCTGGATCGGTGCGTTCTTCTCGGTTGTCATCGGCGTCTGCGGAGTGCTGTTTGGCGCGGATCTGCTGCGCATGATGGGCGCCGGCGAAGCCGTCGTTACCGAAGGCCACGGCTACATCTCCGTGTTGCTCGGCGGCTCCGGCAGTATCATTTATCTCTTCCTGTTGAATGCCGCGTTTCGCGGCGCGGGCGATGCGCCGGTCGCGCTGCGCTCGTTGGCGCTGGCGAACGGGATTAACCTCGTGCTCGATCCCTGCCTGATCTTCGGCGCCGGCCCGTTTCCCGAGCTCGGCGTCACCGGCGCTGCCGTGGCCACGACCATCGGCCGCGGCGCGGGCGTCGCCTACCTCGCGTGGTACCTGTTCGCGGGCCGGGGCCGTTTGCGGCTCGGGGCGCGGCATTGCCGGATCGTGCCGGCCCTGCTCTCCCGGATGGTACGCATATCGATCGGCGGCGTCGGGCAATTCCTGATCGCCACCGCGAGCTGGATCGTGATCATGCGCGTGGTCGCGCTGTACGGCAGCGCGCCGATCGCGGCGTACACGATTGGCCTGCGCCTGATCGAATTTGCCTTGCTGCCGGCCTGGGGTCTTGGGAATGCCGCCGCGACCCTCGTCGGGCAGAACCTCGGCGCGGGCAAGCCCGAACGAGCCGAGCAGACGGTCTGGCGGGCAGCGCGCTACAACGCAACGTTCATGCTCGTGCTCGGCGTCGTCTTCGTCGTCGCGGCGCCGCTCATCGTGTCGCTGTTCTCGGATGATCCTGACGTCATGCGCTATGGCACGAGTTGCCTGCGCATCCTCGGCATTGGCTACCCGATGTACGCCGTCGGCATGATCATCGTGCAGGCGATGAACGGCGCCGGCGACACGTGGACGCCCTCGTTGCTCAATTTCATCTGTTTCTGGCTGCTGGAGATCCCGCTCGCCTACGCGCTCGCGCGGGGTGCCGGGTTCGGGCCGAACGGCGTGTTCTGGTCCATCGTCATCTCGGAATCGGTGCTGACCGCGCTCGGCGTCGCCGTGTTTCGGCGTGGCCGCTGGCGCGAGCAACGGGTGTGAAAGTGCGCCCACCGGCCCGCAAGTGCGCGGTGGAATTCCAAAACGTGACGGACTACGATGCGGCGCATGCCCGATACACCTAGCCTCGACGCATGATCCGCCGTTTGCTGAGCTTCACGATCCCCTCCTGCCTCGCGGCAAGCGCCGCCGCGGACGAGCTGGCGGCCGTCGCCCCGGCGGGCGACGTGGCGACCGGCGTCTCGCTTTCCCTGGTATCGGCGAGCGTGATCGTCGTCGCGTGCCTGCTGTTGCTGCTGCTGCTGGTACGCGGGTCGGCGGCGCGCATCCGGCGCGCGATCGGCGAACGGCGCGGCCGGCGGCGGCTCCGCCGGGTGCTCCGCAGGCGCAGCCCCGACCTGCTCGAGAACCTCATCATCCCGGGCGCTTACGGTGGGCTGACGAAAATCGACTGCGCGGTGCTGACGTCCGGCGGGATTCTCTGCATCCAGGTCAAGCACTGCGACGGGATCGTGTTCGGCAGCGAGAAAGAGCCGCAATGGAAGAACGTCGAGGGCGTGCGCCAGCGCAAGTTCCTGAACCCTGTCATCCAGAATGCCGGCCGGACCAAGGCGCTGCAGAACGTCGTGCCCGAGGTGCCGGTCGCGAGCCTGGTCGTGTTCACCGGGCCGGCGCAGCTCACCGCGCCCAAGGTCAGGAACGCGGTGCGGCTGCGCGACCTGGACAGCTACATCGCGAAATTCGTGTTCGGCCCCTGCCGGATCAAGGACTGGGACGGCGTCTGGTTCACCGTGAAATCAGCCGCGCTGACCGACGAGGACTCCGCGAGGGATTTTCGCGCCCAGCTCAGCTTTTCCTGACGATCCCGCTGCCTCTGGCGCTGCCGCGGTTTGAGGTACAGTCGCGCCATGGCCAGCTTGTCCCGATGGCTGCGGATCACCGCCGTCTCAGTCGCTACCGTGCTCGTCCTTGCGGCCGCCGCGCTCGCGTTGGAATGGCAGGACCGGCCACCCGTTTCCGCCCTTGGCTGGCCGGTCGCGACGCCCGCCGACGACAGCGGCGGTCGCGTGACCGTCACCTGGCTCGGCATCACGACGCTGCTCTTCGACGACGGTGAAACGCAGATCCTGACGGACGGTACGTTCACCCGGCTCAGCGCATTCGACGTCCTGTCGCAGCGCCGGGTTTATTCGGACCTCGCGGCAATCAACAGCGGCCTTGCCGAGTTCCGCGTGAATCGGCTCGCCGCCATCATTCCGCTGCACGCGCACTTCGACCATGTGATGGACGCGGGCTACGTCGCCAATCGCACGACCGGCATCGTCCTCGGTTCCGAGTCGGCCGCCAACGTCGCGCGCGGCGCCGGCGTGCCGGTGAGTCAGTACCAGATCCTGGCCGACGGCGAATCGCGCCAGTTCGGCGACTTCACGATCACGCTGCTGGAGTCCGCCCACGCGCCGCTCGGACCCGGCGACGAGACGTGGTTCGCGGGCGCGATCACGGAGGCGCTGGAGCAGCCGGCCCGCGTATCGGACTGGAAGGCCGGCATCTGCTGGTCCGTGCTCATCGAGCATCCGCAGGGTACCGCGCTGGTGCAGGGCAGCGCCGGATTCATCCCCGGCAAGCTCGCGGGCGTGCAGGCCGACGTGGCGCTGCTCTCGGTCGCCGGCCTGTCCGGCCTGGGACGCGAGTACACGGAGCGCTACTGGGCGGAGACCGTCGCCGCCACGGGCGCCACGCGCGTGTTCCCGATCCACTTCGACGACTACACCCAGCCCTTCGGCGAGCTCGTGCTGCTCCCCGAAATAATCGACGACGTCCCCGCCACCGCCCGCCGCCTCGGCGCCCTCGCCGCCGCGACCTCTCCCCCCATCCTGATCCAGCGCCTCCCCCTGGGCCACCCCGTCCCGCTGTTTGGCCGGTCAAGGCCCTGAAAGCCGTATGGATCGGATCATTTCTTCAAAGATTTCAGTGGCACGCGTGGGTCCGACCCCGACCAGGCGTTCCTTGGCGGGTTTGGGGAGGCGTTTCAGGGCGAGCTCGGCGCGGGTGGCGTGGGCGCGGTCGCCGACTTCGGCCTGGAAGACGAGGGTGAAAGGGCCGCGGCCGCGGAGGTATTTCGCGCCCCTGGGGCCGCGCGCGTGCTCGGCGATCCGGCGGGCCACGTCGGTCGCGATGCCGGTGTAGAGCGAGCCGTCGCGGCAGCGGAGGACGTAGACGCTCCAGGCCGGCGAGCGCGCGCGCCTTGCCAGCTCAGGCGTGCCCACCGGCGAGAGTATCGCCGAGCACCTTGAAAGCGCCGGCTTCGACGCTGGCCTTGTTTTCGTCGGTGTCGTCGTAGGTCAGGACGATCTCGTTGGCGCCCTGCAGCGACTGGGCCGGCTCGTGCAGCTCGAGCGTCAGCACGTTGCCGGTGAGGCGCGCTTCCCGGACGAGATCGTGCCCGGCGAGCTGGCGCTCGTTGAGCTCGATGTACATCGACTCCTCGTAGTCGTCGCCTTCGGCGCGCATCAGGAGAAGGTAATCGTCGATGTCGCCCGTGTCGGTCGTGTGCGCGAAGAGCAGGATCGTCGCGTGCTCCCGCACGTCGAAAGCCACGGTATCGTAATTGCGGTTAATGGGCATGCCTGTCGCCTGCCGTGGTCGATACTCCCGGCATTGTAACCGATGCCCCCCGCGAGTTTCGCGCGTTTCGCATCGCCCCGATTTTTGCGTCCTTCTCGTGCCAGATCCCGCTGAGCCAGCGGTGGAAAGCCGCCCGGAATTCACGGTCCTCCGCATAGTCGCCCTGCGACATCCACGGCTCGACCGCGCGCTGCTCGATGTCGACGACGACGCCGTCGAGCTCGCCGCGGCACAGGTCCCAGAAAGTAATCCTCTCCCGGACGTACACGAGCGTAACGTCGAGGATTGCGTCGAACATGGATCCCATGGAGGTCAGCGCCAGCGCCACCCCGCCCGCTCGCGGCGGCAACAGGTGTCGGTAAGGCGACGCCCGTTTCGCCCGCTTTTCCTCAGTGTAGCGCGTTCCCTCGACGAAGTTGATCACCGACGTCGGCGCGTCGCGGAATTTTTCGCAGGCCGCGCGCGTCGCCCTCAGGTCCTCACCTTTCTTTTCCGGGTGCTTCGCGAGGTACGACTTGGAGTGGCGCTTCATGAACGGCATGTCGAGCGCCCACCACGCCAGCCCCAGGAAGGGAAACCACACCAGCTCCTGCTTGATGAAGAACTTGAGGAACGGGATACGGCGATTGAACACCGTCTGCAGCACGACGATGTCGACCCAGGTCCGGTGATTCGATATGACGAGATACCATCCCCGGCGGTTCAACCCGCCGGCGCCGCGGACCTCGACCCGTGCCGGCCCGAGCCCGAGTATCAACGCATTGCCGCTGACCCAGCTTTCGCCGATCCACATCAGGCTGCGCGTCATTGCGCGCCGCAACGCCGGCACGGGCAGCAGCAGCTTGACCAGCGCCAGCACGAACAGCGGCATGCACCACAGGATCGTGTTGACGGTCAGCGCGGCAAAGGCGGCGAGCGCGCGCAGGTTCTTCATGATCGGCCGGGGCCAGGATCACTCCGTGCGGCTGGTCACCTCCAACAGATGATAGCCGAACTGGGTCTTGACCGGTCCCTGGACCGTGTTCAAATCGGCGCTGAACACGACGTCGTCGAATTCCCTGACCATCGTGCCCGGGCCGAATTCGCCGAGCTCGCCACCCCGCTGCCCGGAGGGGCACGATGAGTGTTCTTTCGCGAGCGCCGCAAAATCGGCCCCGCCCTCGATCCGGTCCTTCAGTTCCAGCGCCTGGTTCTCCGTATCGACCAGGATGTGTCTTGCCGAGGCCTTTTTCATGCCGTCTCTCTCCTTCATTGAACAGGATAAGGCGTCATTATCCCCGAACTCACGCCGTAGTGTGGGAACTGATTTCCGCCGGAGCGACAAAGCGCGCGTATACTCCCGCCGTGCGGATTTCGCCCTTTGGGGGAGCGTCATGATGCGCCCCGTGCTGCTGACGATCCTGTTGCTCACGCTGAGCAACGTGTTCATGACCTTCGCGTGGTACGCGCACCTGAAGGAGCTCAACCACAAGCCGTGGCTCGTCGCCGCGCTCTTTAGCTGGGGCATCGCGTTTTTCGAGTACTTGCTGCAAGTGCCGGGCAACCGCATCGGCTATACCGTGATGTCCGTCGCGCAGCTCAAGATTCTGCAGGAAGTAATCACGCTTTCCGTGTTCGTGCCGTTCGCGCTGCTGTACCTGAAGGAGCCCCTCAAGCTGGATTATCTCTGGGCCGCGCTGTGCATGCTCGGCGCGGTGTTTTTCATTTTCCGCAGCAAGCTGATCGGCGCGTGACGCCGGCGTTAACAACCGTAACAGGGGATTATCCATGAGCATTCTGTATCCGGCACTGGCGCTCTTCGCATTGACGGCGGTGTGCGTCTTCCGGCTCGGCTACGTCCGGTTCGGCGCGATCGGCCGCGGCGAGATCGATCCGCGCTTTTTCGAATCTTTCCGCGGCCACGAAGAGCCCGAGGTGCTGCGGGTGCACGCGCGCCACGTGAGGAATCTGTTTGAGGCGCCGCTACTGTTTTACGCGATCGTGCTCATTGCCTGCGTCACGCAACAGACCGGCTGGCTGCCGGTGCTGCTCGCCTGGGGGTACGTCCTGCTCCGGATGGCGCACAGCTACGTGCACCTGACGTCGAACCGGGTGATGCTCCGGTTCCGGCTGTTCGCGCTGAGCTGGATCGTGCTGCTCGTGCTCTGGTTGCTGGTCTTCATCGGTATCGCGCTGCGTTAGAAGGACGTGGAGGATGCGCCTCGAGGCGCAGCGCTCGACCACACGGCTTCAATCACGGAATCGAGTCCCGCCGCGCGGAATTTCGGCGGGCTGTCGTCGATGGCGTTCTCCGCGCTGATGCGCTCGAGGTCGGGCCAGTAGCGCTGCATCTCCCCGGGCAGCACCGAGAACGGCGGGCCGTCGGCGCGCGACTGCTCGTATTCGAGCGTGACGACCAGCTTGAAGGCGTCCGGCCTCAGGAGCTGGCGCAGCTTTTGCGCATAGCGCGGCCGCTCCCCGGGCGGCAGCGCGATCAGCGCGCCGCGGTCGAACAGGGCGTCGAACGGCCCGGCTTCGAATGCGAAGAAATCGCCGCGATAAAGCGTGATCGGCCGCGCGTCGGCCCGGTACACGTCGAACGTCCCGTGCCGTTCCATCGTGCGGGACAATCCCTGCTCGGAAAAGAACGCCTCGATCGCCTTGCGTGACAGCTCGACACCGGTTACGGCGAGATCACGCTCGGCGAGCCACCTGAGGTCGACGCTTTTTCCGCAAAGCGGCACGAGCACCGCGGTGCCGGCCGGCAGGTCCGGCCAGTATGCTTGCAACGCCGCGTTGCCGGACGGCTCGTGCCAGCCGGTTCTCCCTTCTTCCCAGCGGCCCAACCAGTCTTCCTGCATGGTTTCGTCCTCCGTTCGCGAGCGATCACAAATGAACCGCCTCGCGCAGCCTGTCAAGTTCTGCACACGACGTGTCGCGGTTTACCTGTCCCGCCGCGACCGGGTACTATCGTGCGCGCTCCGGACCGCGCTTCCGGGCATTCCCCGCAACCGACGCTCGAGGACCCTACATGGCAGGTGCAACGCTCATCGACGGCAAGGCAAAGGCAGCGAGACTTTCCGAAGCGGTGACGGCGGGCGCGGTCGAACTGCTCGAGCGGCACAATGTGAAACCCGGCCTCGCCGTCATCCTGGTCGGCGAAGATCCCGCAAGCCAGGTCTACGTCCGCAACAAGACGCGCACCGCCCGCTCCTGCGGTTTCCACTCCGTGCAACACACGCTCGCCGCCGACAGCGCCGGGCACGACGTCCTCGCGTTGATCGAACGGCTGAATGCCGATCCTGCGATACACGGGATCCTCGTGCAATTGCCGCTGCCGGATCACCTCGACGAGCAGAAGATCACCCAGGCCGTCCTGCCGACGAAAGACGTCGACGGATTTCACTTCAGCAATATCGGCAAGCTCACCGCCGGCGCGGTGGAGCAAACCTTCGTCCCGTGCACGCCGGCCGGCTGCCTGCTGATGATCGAGGACCGGCACGGCAGCGATCTCTCGGGGTTGCGTGCCGTGGTCATCGGGCGCTCGAACATCGTCGGCAAGCCAATGGCGAGTCTCCTGCTGAAGGCGAACGCCACGGTGACCGTCTGCCACAGCCGCACGCGCGAGCTGCCGGACGTGGCGCGGGAGGCGGATATCCTGGTGGCGGCCGTCGGGCGCCCGCGAATGGTCAAGGGCGACTGGATCAAACCGGGAGCGACGGTGATCGACGTCGGCATCAACCGCATCGAGCAGGCCGTCGGCGGCGAAAAGAAGACGAAGCTCACGGGCGATGTGGATTTCGCCGAGGCGGTCGAAGTCGCCGGCGCCATCACGCCGGTGCCGGGCGGCGTCGGTCCGATGACCATCGCGATGCTGATGTCGAACACGCTGGAGGCCGCCCGGCGCAGCGTCTGAAAAAATCAGAAGCTTGCTTTCTTTTCCAGCAGGATCTGCACGTCGTCGATCGACGGGTCGCCGTCCAGCGGGAAGGCGATGTCGAGGTGGATCACCTGGTGATCGCCGCCGCGCGTGGGGCCGAAACGCAGGCCGAAACCCACGTCCTTCAGCCAACCCAGCGAATCGGCTCCCACCGGGTTGTCGCCCCAGGTGCGGCCGGCGTCGGCGAAGATCGCGCCGCCGACCCGCACCAGCCGGAACGGGTACCAGTCCGTGTAGTAGCGTTGCTCAATCGTGAACAGCAGGCTGGCATCGCCCGCCTGGTACCGTAGCGGATAGCCCCTCAGGCCGTTGTCGCCGCCGAGCTCGATCAGGTTCTCGAGGTCGAGGTCGTGCCCCAGGCGTGCGTCGAGCGTCATGAAGAACAGGCGCTTGTTCGAGATCTGGTTGTAGTAGCGCGCCCCGATCTCCACCACGGTGTTCGCCGCGTCGCCGCCGTCGACCCGGCCGGCGGCCTTCGCGGAAAGGAACAGGGCCTTATAATTGATGTCGCCGAGACCACGGCTCGCCTCGACGGCGTACACGACGGCGTTCCGGTCGGAACCGAAAGCCTCGGCGGCGTAGCCCAGGCTGGCCGCCAGTCGCTGGCCCATGTAGAAATCTTCCGGCCGGCCGATCTGCTCGCGGTTCGAGGTCACCTCGAAATCGTCCTCGAGGAGCTCCAGCGCAAGGTACGGGTAAACGAGGCGGCGCTCGTCGGGAATCGCCGCGGGCAGTTCAGGGACGGCCGCTTCGGAAAAACTCTGGTCGTCGTACACGACGCCGGCGGTCCAGCGCCGCACCCAGCCGTTCCGGAGACCGTCCGACCAGCCGCCGAAGAGCGTGAAATAATCCGATTCGTGCCGGTATTCGGCGACTGGCTCGCCAAGCTCGTACAGCCGGTCCTCACGCTCGTCGTCCCGGAAGCTGAAACCCGCCGACCAGCGCGAGTTCAAGGCGTAAAAAGGCCTGGCGACGTCGACCAGGTAGGTGCTGCCGTCCGATTTATCGGACAGGCCGAGCGCCACCGAAACCCAGCTATGCCCGAAATTCCGGTCGGAAAATTCAAAGGTCGTCGCCTGCCGGTCCACGTCCTTCTCGTGAGACAGGCGCAGGCGCATGCCGCGCCCCAGCAGGTTCTTTTCCGACAGGCTCACCCGCCAGTCGTTTTCACCGCCGGAACGCGAGATCGACACCCCCGGCATCAGGGTCCACAGGTCGCGCGTCCTGACGACGACGTCGACCACGCCGTCCGCGTACCGGAGCGGCTCCACCGTGGCCGTGTACAGGTATTCATTCTCCCGCAGCAGGCGCGCGGACTCGTCGAGCAGGCGCTTCGAAAAGGGATCGCCTTCGCGGAACAACAGTTGCTGCCGGATGACCGCATCGCGGGTCACGATGTGCCAGTGATTCGCCAGCCGGTAGAGCCAGTTGTCCTCTTTGGGGTTCGACAGGTCGAAGACGTTTTCCTTGAGCAGCACGATCTTGCCGATCGTGGCGCCCATCTCTTCGAGCTGCCCGGCGGTCGGGATCTCGGGCGGCGTTGCCTCGTTCTTTGCCCGTTCCACGGCATCTTCGACCTGGGCAGGCGCCGGCGATCCGGCCGCCAGCAGGAGCATCGCACCGATTGCCAGAAAACCCCGCCCGGCAACCGTCCCGTCACGCCGCACTAGATGACGTCCTGCTTGCGCAAGCGGGTGATTTCCGTGGCGGAGAACCCCGCGGCTTTCAGGACCGCCACCGTGTGTTCGCCGGTGGCGGGCGGCCGGCGCCCGGTCTCGCCCGGCGTCGCGCTGAAGCGCGGTGCCGGCGCCGGTTGCGTGACGTCGCCCACCTCGACGAAGTTCCCGCGCGCGCTGTTGTGCGGGTGCGCCGGCGCTTCGCTCAGGTTGAGGACGGGCGCGAAGCAGGCGTCGCTGCCTTCCAGCAGCGCGCACCATTCGTCGCGCGTCCGGCTCCGGAAGAGCTCCGCCATTTTTTGTTTCTGTGCCGGCCACTTTTCCGGATCGAACTGCGGCTCGAAGAAGCTGTCCTCCGCCAGTCCGCACTTCTCGAGCAGCTCGTGATAGAACGCGGGCTCGAGTGCGCCGACGGAGATGTAATGGCCGTCGGCGCATTCGTAGCAGTCGTACCAGTGCGCGCCGCCATCGAGGAAATTGCTTTGCCGCCGGTCGATCCACATGCCCTGCTGCTGCAGGCCGTACAGCAGCACGGTGAGCAGCGCCGTGCCGTCGCAGATCGCGGCATCGATCACCTGTCCCTCGCCCGTCCGGCGCGCATGCAGCAGCCCCGCGAGCAGCCCGACGGTCAGCATCATGGCGCCGCCGCCGAGATCGCCGACCAGGGTCGGCGGCGCGGCCGGCGGCGCTGCGGCGTGCCCGCCGTGGAACAGCGCCCCCGTCAGCGCGATGTAATTGATGTCATGGCCGGCGGCCTGCGCCAGCGGCCCCGACTGGCCCCAGCCGGTGATGCGGCCATAGACGAGGCGCGGATTGACGGCCTGGCAGGGCGCCGGCCCCAGCCCCAGACGCTCCATGACGCCCGGCCGGAAGCCTTCCACCAGCAGGTCCGATGCGCCAACGAGGCGGAGCACCGCTTCCGCCGCGCCGGGCTGCTTCAGGTCCATGGCGATCGATTTCTTGCCCCGATGCACAATCGCAAAGCGGCTGTAATCGTGGCCTTGCGCCCGCGGCTCCTCGGGCTTGCGCTCGATGAGGATCACGTCGGCCCCCATGTCCGCCAGCATCATGCCGCAGAACGGCGCCGGCCCGATGCCGCCGACCTCGATGACCTTCGTTCCCGAGAGGGGTCCCATCAATCAACCAGTCGCGTGTCCCAACGATCACAGGTTATCAGCATCGGGCGGGAGCGTCTGCGACAGGCTGGCACGCGGCACGGGGCTTGAGTATCGTGTAGGGGCCCTACGACGAGGACCACCATGCAAGCGCAAGGCGAGGCATTCCGGACCATCTGGCAGAAGCCCGATGATCCGTCGATCGTGCAGGTCATCGACCAGCGGCGGCTGCCGCACGCCCTCGTCGTCCAGGACCTCGCGACATTCCGGGACGCCCGTGACGCCATCCGCGACATGGCCGTTCGCGGCGCGCCGCTGATCGGCGCCACGGCCGCCTGGGGCCTGTACCTTGCGGCACGCGAGGCGCGCGAGCGGCCGGATCCGGCCGCGTTCCTCGAAGCCGCCGCGCTGGAGCTGGGTGCCGCCAGGCCCACCGCGGTCAACCTGCGATGGGCCATCGACCGCCTCATGCTGATCGCCGGGCAGGCCGGCCAGGACGACGATCTCGTCGAGCGCTTGCGGCGCGAGGCGCAGTCGGTGTGCGACGAGGACGTCGAAATCTCGCTCGGCATCGGCCGCCACGGCCTGCCGCTGATCGAGGCCGCCGCCGCCCGCAAGCAAGGCGGCCCGGTCAACATCCTGACGCACTGCAACGCCGGCGCCCTCGCCACGATCAACTGGGGCACGGCGACGGCACCCATTTATCTCGCCCACCGGAAAGGCATCGACGTGCACGTGTGGGTGGACGAGACGCGCCCCCGCAATCAGGGCTCGCAGCTCACCGCGTGGGAGCTCGCGCAGAATGGCGTGCCGCACACCGTCATCGTCGACAACGCCGGTGGGCACCTGATGCAGCACGGGCAGGTCGATCTCTGCATCACCGGCACCGACCGCACGACGCGCCGGGGCGACGTCGCGAACAAGATCGGCACGTATCTCAAAGCCCTGGCCGCCGCCGACAACGGCGTGCCGTTCTACGTCGCCCTGCCGTCGACGACGATCGACTGGTCGATCGGCGACGGGCTGGCCGCGATCCCCATCGAGGAGCGCGACCCGCGGGAGGTCTCGCACGTTCGCGGCAAAGCCGGCGAGCGTGTCCTGGAAGTGCAGACGGTCGCGGCACCGAGCGCGATCAGCAACTACGCCTTCGATGTCACCCCGGCCCGGCTCGTCACCGGCCTGATCACGGAGCGCGGCGTCTGCGAAGCGAGCGAACGCGGCCTCGCGCGACTGTTCCCCGAGGCGGCCAGGCGGGCATCGTGATCGACGAAGGGTATACAAAGTATGCTGTTCGGTGGAGCGATCGCGAGACGCTGGCCCGGCCGGAGATCGCGGAGCTCGAGCGCTGGCGCCGGCCGCTGTTCGAAGCGGGCCTCGTCGGCCATTACCCGGAGCAGGGCATCGGTTACGGCAACATCAGTGTCCGCACCGGCTGTCGCGAGTTCCTGGTGAGCGGCACGCAGACGGGTCACCTGCCGCGCACCGGCCCGGCGCATTACGCGCTGGTCGTCGCTTACGATATCGACGGCAACACCGTGACCTGCCGCGGCGCAGTGCAGGCCTCGTCGGAGGCGCTCACGCATGCGGCGCTCTACGAGCTCGACGCCGCGATTGGCGCCGTCGTGCACGTGCACGATCCCGCGTTGTGGCGGCGACTGCTGGACGGCTCGCCCGCGACTCGCGAGGACGTCGCCTATGGCACGCCGGAGATGGCACGCGAGCTCGGCAGGCTGTACCGTGAAACCCCGTTTGCGCACCAGCGGCTCGCCGCCATGGCCGGTCACGAGTCGGGGATCGTCGCCATCGGCGCTACGCTGCGGGAAGCGGCCGAGCGTGTGCTGGCCGCCCGGCACGCGCTGGCGGACCGACCGGAGGAGAAAACCGCATGACGATTCGAATCGGGTTGATGTTGATGGCGGCCGCGCTGCCGTGGGCCGATGCCGCGCTCGCCGAGCCCGTCGACATCCGGGAATGGGCCGTGCCGTGGGAGGATTCGCGGCCGCGCGACCCGTACGTCGCCGATGACGGCCGCGTCTGGTTCGTCGGGCAGAAAGGGGATTACGTCGCCAGCTTCGAGCCCGGGAGCGGCGAGTTCGAGCGTTACGAGCTCGATCCCGGCACCGGGCCGCACAACCTGATCGTCGATACGCAAGGGATGATCTGGTACGCCGGCAATCGCGCGGGTCACATCGGGCGGCTCGACCCGGCCACGGGCGACATCACCAAAATCGCCATGCCGGATCCCGCCGCGAAGGACCCGCACACGCTCACCTTCGATCGCCTCGGCAACATCTGGTTTACCGTGCAGCAGGGCAACTTCGTCGGCCGGCTGTCCATGGAGGACGAGGCCGTGCAGCTCATCGAAGTGCCGACGCCGCGGGCGCGGCCCTACGGCATCGCCGTCAATTCGAACGGCATTCCCTGGGCGGTGGAGTTCGGCAGCCACAAGCTCATCCGCATCAACCCGGAAACCATGCACCTCGAGGAAATCGCGCTGCCGAACGAGGATGCACGGCCGCGGCGCCTCGTCATCACCTCCGACGATCGCGTCTGGTATGGCGATTTCGCCCGCGGGTATCTCGGGCGGTACGACCCGGATACCGGCGAGTTCGCCGAATGGCCGCTGCCGGCGGGTGAAGAAAGCCGCCCGTACGGGATGGCGGTCGATCGCCTCGACCGCATCTGGCTGGTCGAGACCGGGGTGTCGCCGAACCGGTTCGTGGGCTTCGACACGGCATCGGAGGAGTTCACCAGTGTCACGCCGATCCCGAGCGGCGGGGGCGCCGTGCGCCACATGGACTACTACGAGCCGGACGGCGAGATCTGGTTCGGCACCGATACCAACAACATTGGCCGCGCGAAGCTGCACTGACGCCTTGCTGCGGGCGTTGCTCGCGGCGCTGCTGGCGCTGGCGGCGGCGGCAGCGCGCGGCTACGAAGACGGCGCGCCGCCGGGGCACACGGGCGGCTTCGGCGAGCCGGATTGCAGCGCCTGCCACTCCGACAACGAAAAGAACGCGCCCGCGGGATCGCTGGTCGTCGAAGGCTGGCCTGCGGCTTACGCGCCGGGTAAATCCTACCCGCTCACCCTCGTGCTGCGGCATCCCGAGCTCGCCAGCGGCGGCTTCCAGCTTGCGCTGCGCACGGCTGACGGCCAACCGGCGGGCGAGCTCGTCGCCGCCTCCGACCGGCTGCAGGTCGCCACCGAGGCGGGGCAGCCTTACCTGCAGCACACGCGCGAAGGCACGCAGACGGAAACCGGCGGGCGCATCCGCTGGGAGTTCGAGTGGCGGGCGCCGGCAACGGGCGAGCCGGTCGTGCTGAACGTGGCTGCCAACGCGGCGAACGACGATTTATCCTCGCTCGGGGACCACATCTATACCCTGGAGGAGGCACTGGCCCCCGTAGGAGCCGGCCGCGGCGCCGAGGCCGATCAGGAGTCGGTCACGGGGTCCAGCCGGAAGCGGTAGGTCCGGCAGATCGTCGGCACCAGCTCCTCGCCAGGCGCCAGCGGCTCGAAGCTCGATTGGAGGATCGCCTCCAGCGCCGGCTCTTCGAAAATCTCGTGCGTGCTGCTCGCCACTTCGGCTTCCAGGACCCGGCCATCGGGGGCGACTTTGAAACAGACCGTCGCTTCGCCCTCGATCCGCCGGCGCCGCGCGAGTGCCGGGTAGGAGGGGAATTTCGTCACGGCCGGGTCGCGCCGACCGGCGGATGCATCGCTGATCGCCGGGTCCGGCAGCGAAGCGGCCTCGGCGTCGGTGTCGCCGGCCGGCTCGTCCGCGGTCACGGCCGGCGCCCATGCCGCGAGGAGCAGGAGCGCCGCCAGCGAGGCGGCGGATTCAGTTCGTGTCGTCGTCGTGCGGGGCCTCGTCGTCGAGCCGGCGATCGTCGATCTCGACCTCCGGCGTGACCGGCTCCACCGCGTCGAGGTACATCGCGCGCGCGATCTGCAGCGTGCGCGCCTCCGGGTTGAGCGCCTCGCCGCGGAGCAGGTCGGCGTGGGCTTTCTCGTATTGCTTCGTATGGATGTAGATCAGCGCCCGGTTGTTGTAACCGCGCCAGTTCTCCTCGTTGCGCGCCAGCACGAGATCGCAGTAACGCAACGCCTCGTCGTATTGCTTGAGCATGATGTAGCCGGCGCAGAGGTTCGACAACGCGGCTTCCTCTTCCCGGGCGCCCTGCGCGTATTCGAGGCCGCGCAGCGTCAGCTCGACCCCTAGCTCGCCGTTGCCGCGCAGCAGTTGCTGCGCACCTTCCTGCAGGTCCGGGTTGCGCGGGCCGATGACCGTTTTCGATTGCGCCTCCGCAGGGTCGCTCGTGTCCTGCGCATGGCCTGAGGGCGCCATGAACAGGGTGAGGAACAGGAGGAGCAGCAAGCGTGAATCGATGCGCATAAGGTCAGCCGTTGATGTACTGCTGCAGGTGCTCGATGGCTTCCTGCTGGTCCGCGATCACTGCTTTGACCAGGTCGCCGATCGAAATGATCCCGGTGAGCCGCCCGTCGTCGACCACGGGCAGGTGCCGGATGCGCTTTTCCGTCACCGTGTTCATGCATTCCTCGACGGACCGGTGGCTGGACGTCGTCACGACGTCGGCCGTCATGATGTCCCTGACCGCGGTCGTGCTCGAAGAGCGGCCTTTCAGGATGACCTTCCGCGCGTAATCCCGTTCCGTGACCACGCCGACGAGCGCGCCATCCTCCAGGACGACCAGCGCGCCGATGCCCTTTTCCGCCATCAGGCGAATGGCATCCAGCACGGAGGCGTCGGGCGCGATCGACAGCACGTCCCTCCCCTTGGCATCGAGCAGATGACGGACTTGCTTCATGACGCCCCTCCAGTCGCGGCGGCGCCACGGCGGTGCCGCGGCAGCCTTCACCGGCCATTCGAAACGGCTACCTTGATTTTAGCTCGGAATGGCGCCGCCCGCGTGCAACGTCTGCAGGAACCCGTCCCACGGGCGACCGCGCGCGGCATCAATCAGATGACCGTCCGCAAGGTCTCCCGGCTGATGTTGCCGCCGCACACGATCACGGCGACGTCCCGGCCGGCGTAGCGGTCCCCGGCGACGAGCAGGCCGGCCAGGGCCACGCCGGCGGCGCCTTCGAGCAGCATATGATGACCGTCGATGAAGGCGCGCATGGCCTCGGCGATCTGCGCCTCGGACACGAGCACGTATTCGTCGATCGTGCTGCGGCACAGCTCGAAGGTGATCGCGCCCTGCTCGATGCCGCCGGCCGTTCCGTCCGACAACGTGGGCTCGCTCGGCAAATCGAGGATGCAGCCGGCCTCGATCGAACGGGTCATCACGGCGGATGCGGCAGGCTGGCAGGACACCACCTCGATCGCGGGCTTGAACGACTTCAGGTAGCCGCCCGCGCCGGCGACCAGGCCGCCGCCGCCCACCGCGATGAACACGGCATCGAGACCGGGCAGGTCCTCCGCGATCTCCACCCCGCAGGTCGCCTGGCCCGCGATGACCGCTGCGTCATTGTACGGCGACAGGTACGTCTTGCCCTCCTCGTCCGCCCGTGCGCGCGCGTGTTTTTCCGTTTCGAGGCCGTCGCGGCCGAAGAAACACACTTCGGCCCCGGCGCGCCGGATGGCATCGACCTTGACGCTCGACGTCGCCTCGGGCACGTAGATCGTGCCGTGCACGCCGAGCTTCGACATGGCAAAGGCCAGCGCGGCCCCGTGATTACCGCTGGACGCCGCAATGCAACCGGCGGCACGCTGCTCTCCGCTCAACGACAGCAGCTTGTTGAACGCGCCGCGCAGCTTGAACGAGCCGGTGTGCTGCAGGTTCTCGAGCTTCAGGTACACGTTCGCGCCCGTTCTTTCGCTGAAGCACGGCGAATAATCCAGCGGCGTCCGGCGGATATGCGGCGCAATGCGCTCGGCGGCGGCGAGCGCTCCGGCGGTAGCCGGCGATAGTCTGTTCACGGGTCTAGAATCCGGCGCTCATCTCGCGGTAACCGGTGGGCGGCTCGAACACCGACGGATCGAGCTCTTCGGCCGTTGCGGACTTCAGCACCGACTCGCTGGCCACTGCCCCGCCGCGGTCGAATTCCCGCGTGAGCACCGGGTAGCCGTCCAGCTCCTCCAGGTGGGCGAAGATCTCCTGCTGGCCGCCCATGACGGCGATGCCCGTCTCCTTCGAAAGTGCCGACGTCATGCGGTCGAAGAACCCGGCCATGTCCAGCATCGCGTCGGCAATGTCGCGCCCGCCCGGGATCTCTTCCCAGGGCGTGACGCACAGTTCCCGGATCTTGCGGTCGGCGCGCCGCACTTCGTAGTAATCGCACTCGAAGCCGCTGACCGTGTCCTCCCGATCCAGCGCGTGCACGGTCGCGGGCGGCGGCTGCGGCTGGCCCGTCCCCTGCGGCATGTGCTGCTTCATCATCTTCTCGGCCATGGCGCGCTGCTCCGGCGGCATGGCTTCCAGGGCTTCCTGCATCTGCTTCATCGCGCCGCTGAGTTGCGCGCCCATTTGCTGCATCGACGCCTCGTCGAGCACGTAGTAAGTCTCGTTACCGTGGTCGAGTACGATCATCTCGCCGCTGTCGCCGCGGTAGATCGTGCCGCCCGATTCCTGGCGACCGGGTGTCGCGACTTCCATGCGGGTAGCGTCCTCGCGGGTCGAAATCTCGATCGTCGAGACCACCGGCGGGTCTTCGTAGTATTCCTTCACTTCGAGCACGAGAACGCCGCCGGCCAGCGCCGGCAGCGGCAGCGCGAGCGTGGCAACGAGCAGGACTTTACGGGTGAGGCTCATGGGCTTTTCCCCCTGGTCGGGCGCGGCGAACCGGCGCCAATGCATTGATGGGCCGATTATAGGCCCGCGCTCGTCCGGGGGCGGCCTGTCAGGGACCTCAGCGCTCGAACGTATAGCTGAGATCGATGCCCTCCGCGCGCTTGCCCGAGGTGATCTTGATGCCGAAGCCCTTCGCGATGTCGTAGCGCAGGCTGATCACGTTTTCCCGGTCGAACAGGCCGATGCCGTAACTCAGGTAGAGATCGGGTGCGACGTAGGTGCCGACGTCGACCGCGCCGATCCCCTGCTCGTAGTTGAAATCGCTGCCCGTGACCAGCAGCGTCAGCGCGCGCTCATCGTTCGTCGGCGGCACCGTATACACCTCGAGCTCGGGGTCCTGCGCGGTCCCGGACACCAGCACGCCGGCGCTCTGGATCCGCGGATTGCCGAAAATCTCGCGCTCGGCACGAATACGGAGCAGCGGGTTGGAGGCCGGCACGCCTGGAAAGCGGATCGAGCCTTCCGTGATCTCCAGCAACTGGCCGTACGCCTCGAAGCGGCCGGACACCTTGTATTCTCCCGTCGCGATCGGCATCGGCGGTCCCCGCCACTCGAAGATCGCCGTGCCGGCCAGGCGCGTCTGCGCGGCATCGAAATCCACGATCACGTCGCTGCCGAGCGTCAGCGCCACCGCCCCCTTGATCGCAATGGGCGACGGTGCCGCCGCCTCCGGCTGGGGCTCGCCCTGGCGGCGCGCGACGATGACCACGTCCGCGCTTTCACTGACCTGCCCGGATGCGATCTGCCGCGGCGAGAGCCGCGCCCGCGGCACCAGGATGTTGCCGTTGAGCACCAGCTCGCCGGGCGTGATGCCGAGCTCGAGCTCGGTGTTCGCCACCACGTTGACCTGCGGCAGGTCGACCACGGTGAGATTATCGCCGGTCAGCCGCAGCCGCACTTCGTCGCCGGCCGAGCCCAGGGCACCGGTGCTGCTGTAGATCCGGCCGACGCCGTCGCCGGCGCGGAACGTGCTTTGCAGGTCGATGCGATTGTCGCCGTGGATGCGGCTCGTGAGCTCGATGTCCGTCAGCTTCAGGCCGAGCGGCACGTAGCGCAGCGCGCCACCCTTGAGCGAGGCGCCGCCCGACAGCGCCGGTTCGGCCAGCGTGCCGGCCAGTGCGAGATCGACTTCGAGACGGCCGCGGGCGTCGTCGATCGTGGGGATCACCCCGGTGATGACGCCGATGTCGTTCAGGTCCACCGCCAGCTCGCCGGCAATTTCGCTTTGCCTGCCGCGGGACACGTCGACGACCGCGAAGCTCGCGTCGATGGCCGCCGTTTCCGAAAACGGCAGGTCCAGCTTTGCCGACAGGACCCGACCGTCGTCGAGGTCCAGGCTGAACACGCCCTGGCGGGTGCGTACCGCGATCCGCGCGCGGTCCGGGTTGCGGATCTGTCCCGGTGAGATGTCGAGCCGCGCCTCGGCCGACAGCTTCCGGCCGGGCGCGTTGCTGGCCGACAGGGTACCGTCCAGCATCTGCGTAAACACGAGCTCCGTATCCAGGAAGAGTTTCACCAGGTTTACCGGCAGCGCGTGCAGTTCCGCGGCCGCGTCGAATTCACGCGGGCCCTCGCGCCGGCCCTCCAGGCAGATCGCCGCCCCGGCCGCTGACTCCAGGCACGCTCGATCCAGCTCGAGGTGTTGCGGGCCGAGGTGCAGGCGCGCCGGCTGGTCCAGCACGAACTGCACACCGTCCGGCGCCGCCAGCCGCAGCGCCTCCAGCCGCCCCTCCCAGCCTGCGAGCGGTTCCCGCCAGTCCGCGAGCTGCCCGTCCAGCACGGCTTCCACGCGTTTGTCGCCCAGCGCGGCGCTGGCCTCGAGGCGCTGGCGCTCCTTGCTGCCGGTGAAATCGAGCGCGAGCTCGTCGACCTGTACCCCCGCGGCCTCGAGCGCCTGCCCGTCCACCGTCAGCGCCAGCGGCGACCCCGCCGCCGCGGGCGTCGCGAGCGTAATGCGGCCGAGCCGGTAATCGCGCCAGGCGAGATCCCGGCCTTCGAGGTCCATCCGCAGCTCGGGAAACCCGTCGCGCAGGGCCAGGTTCCCCCGGGTCTCCAGCGAGCCGGCGGCCCCCTGCAGCAACGCACCGAGGCGCGCGACCTCGAGCGAGAAATCGAGTCCGGCATCGGCGCGCAGGCTGCCGTCCGCGCGCAGGCGGGACTCGCCGGAGGTAATCTCGAGCTGCTCGACACTCAGGTTGCCGCCGGCGTACCGGATCCCGCCGCTGCCGCTGACCGGACGTTCGCGCAGGGTACCGGCCAGGTGCTCGACGTCGATCGCGATCCGGCGCGGCTCGAGCTGGCCGCGAGTCGTGAATCGTGCGCTGATGCGCCCCGGCCATTGCAGCGCGATCGCGCCCGTGTCGATGTTTTCCGCCGCGAGCTCGGCCGCCCAGCGCCCGCCTTCCCGCCAGTTGTACTCGACGCGGCCTTTGATCCTGCCGCCCAGGACCTGGCTGTCCTGGAGCTGCACCGCCGCCTCGTCGCGGTTGCCCCGGCCCTCGAGCTCGAAGGTGCCCCGCGGCAGCTCCGGCGTGGCGAAGGCGATGCTGCCTTCGAGCGTCCACGACGCCGGCTTGCCCGTCACCGTGACCTGGCCGAAGTCGCTCCGGAAGCGCCAGTCGTCGGCGGCGACGGGCCAGCGAAGGTTGCGCCAGTCGAGGTCGAGATCGACGACGCCGGCCGCCAGGTCGACCAGGCCGTCAGCCGCGACGGACTGGCCGGTATCCGTGACCCGCAGCCTGACCTCCGGCAATTCGAGCTTACCCGGACTGAAAGCGGCACGGGCAGTGCCGGTGACCGGGGTCGCGGCCGGCCACTGTGCCGTCAGCACGGACGGGTCGAAACGCTCGATGTCGGCATCGAGAGCGATGGCGAAGCCGCCGGCCCAGCGCAGCGCACCGTCGGACTCGGCGCGGAGCCAACCGCCCTCGAGCGACAGCCGCTTGACGTCGAAGCCCTGCCGGTCGCCGTCCGCGTCCAGGGAGAACCCGAGCGCTGCGTCGGCCACCGCGGTCACGCGGCCTGCCGCGGCCACCGAGTAATTCTCCGGGCGGCCGCGCGAGTCGAGCACGACGTCGGCCAGCCGGACCGCCGGGGAGTCGCCTTGCAACGGCCACTGGAAATAGCCGCTCTGCACGCGCAGGTCCCAGGAGGGCTGCCCAAGCAGATCGAGCAGCTCGCCCGCTGCGCGGATATCCGGATCGCGGCTCGCGAGGTCGATGCGCAGGCGCCCCAGGTCGCCGTCGGCGTTCGCCACGAGGTCGAGCGGCACGACCTGTTCGCCGAGCTTCACCGGGTAATGAACATCGAGCGAGGCGCTGGTGGCATGCGGCGCGTGGAGGCCGAGCTCGGCCGAGCCGCTGATGTCCGCCAGCGAGGACTCGATGTCCACCCGCGAGAGGACGATCTCCTCGTACCAGCGGCCGGCGAGCCGGATGTCGTCGGCCACGAACAGCCGCTCGCCCTCGCGGCCCAGCACGCGCAAGTCGGAAACGTGCAATGACTGCACGTTTACCGGCAGCGGCAGGACGAGGCTCTCGAGCGAGAACCCGCCGCCCGGCTGTTCCGGTCGGGGCGGTCCGATTTGCCGCACGGCCACGCTGTCGGCGCTAAGCTCCACGATGTTCAGCGCCGGTGGGAACAGGTCGAGGTCGAGCGTAATCCTCGCTTCCGGAATTGCCATCTCGAGCGACGCGTTGCGGTAGGTCACATCGGCCAGCCGGAAGCCGCCGGCGATCGATCCCTCGGTCCGGCCCGCCTGAAGCTCGCCGGGTATCGCGGCGCTCACGGCCGCCCAGGCGCGGCCGGAGCCCGCTTCGGTATGCAGCAGCCACAAACCCGCGCCGAGCGCCAGGAGCACGAGCACCAAAAGAGCCAGCGCGACGTAGATGGCGGCGCGGGCGATCACAGGAGCGGCGTGCCGATCGAGAAATGTACCGCCCAGGGGGTGCCTTCGACGTCCAGCGCCCGCGCGAAGTCGAGCCGCAGCGCGCCGGCAACGGAGTACCAGCGAATGCCGACGCCCGCCCCCTTGCGCAGCTCGAACTCGCTCCAGTCGTTGAACGCGTTACCGATGTCGAAGAAAGCCGCCACGGACCACTTGGGCAGCACGCGCATCTCGATCTCCGCGCTCGCGGCGATGATGTTGTTCGACCCGATGTCGTTGTTGCTCAGGTCCTCGAACCCGTAGCCGCGCACGCTGCTGCCGCCGCCGGCTTTGAAGCGGTAATGATCGGGCAGCTCGGTGATCGACAGCTCGAACGGCTCGCCGCCGACGTCGAGCGTGAGCTCGTCGACGTGCGCGTCGGTGATGCCCACTTCCGCCCGCAGCAGGTACTTCCAGCGTTCACCGCGCAACCAGCTACGCCGCGACGATGCGTAGATTTGCGTGAACTCGCGATCCGAGCCCCACACCTCGTTGGACGTAAAAATCCAGGCGCGCTCATGGTGCCCGTCCGTGCTGAAGCCGCTGCCGCGGATGGACGGCCAGTCCCATTCGACGCCCACGGCCAGGGTCCCGATGGTGTCGCGGAACAGCGTGGAAGTCCGGCGATCGGCGAGCAGCGCCCGGATGTCCGCATCCGCGTCGGGTCCCGGGTCGTAATCATAGGATTCGCGCAGGTACTGGACGAACCAGGTCTCGAACACCTGGTCCTGCCCCAGCTCCCGATTCCTGACCTGCAGCTTGCCGAACCTGAGAAAAAGGTCGTCGACGCTGCCGGGCGCCAGGGTAACGAAGTTCTCGTCGTCTTGCTCCCGCTTCACCTCGAGGTCCTGCTTGTCACGCTGCAGCTTCAGGCTGGCCACCCAGAACTGCCGGCCCTCGCCGCGGCGCGGGATCCGGTAGTCGGTGCGCAGGGAGAACTCGTCATCGATGGCCTGGTAACCGATCCCGACGTCGATCCGGTCCCCGGCAGCCGAAAGGGGATGACGGCTCCAGAATAGCTGCGCGCGCGCGCCGGTATCGGTGCCGAAGCCGATCGTGCCCTGGTAGGTGTCGCGCGTCTCGGAAAACGCCTTCGCGATGATGTCCACCGTGGGCGGCGAGCGGTCGAGGTTCTTCCGTTCGACGACTTCGATATCCGTGAAGTAACCCGTTTGCCAGAGATCGACGCGGAGCTTGTTGACGAGATCCTGCCGGTAGGGCATGCCCGGCTTGAACCGGGGTATCTCCGCGACGATTCCCGGATTGACGACGTCCTGCTCGAACACGATGTTGCCGAAATGCGCCTGCTCCCCGGTTTCGAGCACCAGCTCGAGGTAAGCCTCGTTTTTGACCAGGTCGATCCGGATCGCCTCCTTGACGAACTCGGCGCTCAGGTAGCCGTGCGCGTTGGCGGCCTGCAGCGCCGCTTCCTTTTCCCGCTGCCACGACTGCTGGTCGAGCACGGCGCCGGGCGTGAGCGGGAACGAAGCCTCCCACTCCTGCAGCAGGCCAAGGCGGCTGCCGGGGCCGCGGACGTCGATCTCCGCCGTCGCGACCCGCACCGGAGGGCCGGGCTCGATGCGCATGCGGAGCCGCCAGCTTTCCGGGCCGAGCCGCACCAGGTCCGTGGTGATGTTCGGATGGTAATAGCCGTAAGGTTTCAGCGCGGCCCGGGCGCGCTGTTTGGCCTCCTCGATCGCTTCCTCGAACTGCCCGGGCATGACGCGGCCGGTGCCGGTGAGGCTGAACGACTCGACGTGCGCCAGCACGTTGGACAGGAGCTTTTCGTCGATGCCGGTGATCGAGTACTCGAGCTCATCGCCCCACGCGGCACCGCCGCCGCCGAGGAGCAGCAGTAATAAAAAGAAACCGCCGAAGCGCGGCCGGCCGGCCGCGCGCGATGGCACGAATTGCAGGAAAGCGTCGGGCATGCTGTAAATCTTACAAGGAAGGCGCTGCCCCCGGATCACAGCCCGCACCTTCGCCGGAAAGTGCAAAATTCCTGCCACGGACCGGCGCGTGCCGTGGCAGCGCCCGCTAGCGGATCGCGAAGGTCGCGTTGATCGTCACCGTGACGCTCTGCTGGCCGGGCGCGATGCCGGGCGCGGGGGCGCCGGCGTCGGCCATTTCCATGACGCGGCTGGCGGCATAAGGCCGCGGAAAATCGGGCGCGCTGGACATCGACAGGGAGATCACCTCGCCGAGCTCGACGCCCGCGAGACCCGCCAGCGATTCGGCCCGGGCACGGGCGTCCGCCATGGCGGCTTTGCGCGCCTCCTTCTCGAGCTGCTCCGGGTCCTCTACGCTGAACCGGATGCCGTGAATGGCGTTCGCGCCGGCGTCCGTCACCGCCGCCAGCACGTCGCCGATCTGCGCGATGTCGCGCACCTTGACGTGCACGATGTTCGAAACCCGGAAGCCGGTGATGCGTTGCTTGCCCGGCTCGCCGCCGCGGCTGTAGTCCTGCTCCGCCCAGATGCTGTAGCTCGACGTCTGGATGTCCTCTTTGTCGATGCCCTGCTCGTCCAGCGCGGCGAAGATCTTCTCCACCACCGCCTGGTTCTGCCGGCTCGCTTCAATCACGGTTTCGGCGAAGGTCTGCACCCCCGCATCGATCTCGGCCAGGTCGGGCTTGCCGGACGCCTCGCCCTGCCCCGTGACGTGGATGCTGCGAGAAACGCCGTCCGCCAACTGGGCCGAGGCATTACCGGCGAGGAGCAAGGCCGCGAACACGACCGGCAAGGAGCGGGAGATGAATGGGGTCACGTTTTCTTTCCTCTTGTTGGCGATGTTCGCGATTTGACAATATCCGGCGCCGTCCGTTGCGCTGCGTTGACCGGGCCCGATTGTTGTGCAACGATCAACAAGCGTTTGAAAAGGGCACACCTTTCGAAAGAAAGGGCCGCAAAGCCACCGGTCTAAGGGAACGATCCTATGACAGCGGGGTTGCCGAAGCGACCGCCTCCCGGCATCCGTTTGCTCGTGCCCCTCGCGCATCGCTGCGTCGACAGGGACAGGGGGAGCATGAGCATGGCAGGCAAGGCAGTCCGACTTCGTGATACCGGCCGGTTCAGCCGGCACACCGCCGCGCCGCCGCCCGTCATCCGGCCCAGGACGCTCAAAGAGCTCCGCGAAGCGATGGCCATCGGCTCGCCATACCCGCCGCCGTTCCGGCCGATGGGCGCCGGCAGCTCGTCGACCGACTGCACCGCGGCGACGGCCGGGACGGTCGTCGACATGACCGCCTTCGACGAAATCCTGAACATCGACGCCTATGACGATACCTGCGTCGTGCAGCCCGGCGTTCGCCTGGGCGTCCTCGCGAGCGCGCTGGCGCACCACGGTCTCGAGCTCGCCGGCAGTCACGATCTCATGAACCGGACCGTCGGCGGCGCGGTCGCCGGCGCCTGCATAGGGCCGGCCATCGCCGGCGACGACGGGCTGTTCGCCGCCCACGCCATGTCGATGAAGATCGTCACCCCGACCGGGCGGTTGCTCGAGGTGTCGCGCGACAAGCAAAATCTTTTGCACGCGTTTCGCCTCTCGTACGGCATGCTCGGCACGATCTTTGAGGTGACGCTCAAGGTCCGCCCGATATCGCCCTTTGCGGTCTCGCATCGGCGCTGCACCATCGCGCAGTTCGCCGCGGCCGCCGACAAGCTGAGCCGGACGAATCTCGGCATCAAGTTCTACTTCATGCCGTTTCGCGACCGCGTCTATCTCGACCTGCGCCGCTACAGCGAAGACGTTACTTCGCCGCACAGGATTCCCTGGAAGCTCAAGGACTGGGGTGAGAGCACGGTGCTGCCGCACATTTTCAAATCGCTGAACCGCATCGTGCCCGTCTCCGGCATGCGTTACCGCATCATCGACGAAGTGGCCAAAGCGACGCAGGAGCTCGTCAACAATCGTTTCGTCGTGTCCGGCAGCAACGCGACCGCGCTGGCGAGCGGCGGCAGACGCCGCGAGCGCCTGCCGCTGCAATTTTCGACCTGGGCATTCCCCGCCGCGGATTTTTCGATCGTGGTTCAAGCATACCGCGACCTGTGCCTGCACGTGCGCAAGGAATCGGGCTTTCGCTGCGACCTGCCGACCGTCGGTTATCGCATCTCGCGCGACCAGTCCGCGCTCCTGTCACCCTCGTTCGACGAGCCGATGTTCGCGCTGCGCGCGGTCTCGACCGAGACCAAAGGCTGGGAGAACTTCGCTCTCGACTTCGGCGAGTTCGCGCAGAACTGGGGCGGCATTCCACTGTTCAACCAGACGCGGGGGCTCGAGACGACCTACGCCACCGAGGTATTCGGCAGCCGGCTCGACTTCTTCCGCCGCATCCGCCGGCAGATCGACCCGGAAAACCGCATGATGAACCCGTTCCTGCTGCAGTACTTTCACTGACGCGCGGGGAAGGCGCGGCGGATGTCCTGGCCGGTCGGGTTCTGGAACAGTTGCAGCCCGAATTCGCTGATGATCGCGAGCAGGTGGTCGAAGATGTCGCCCTGTGTTCCTTCGTGGGCGTCCCAGGCCGTCGAGCGGGTGAAGGCGTAGATTTCGAGCGGCAGGCCCTCGGGCCCCGGGGCGAGCTGGCGCACCATCAGGGTCATATCCGGGTGAATGCCGGGATGATTCTTCACGTAATTGGACACGTACGCCCGGAAGGTCCCGATGTTGGTGAGCCGGCGCTGGTTGGCGGCTTCTCCGCCGTCGCCCTGGATCCGATCGTTCCATTCCTCCAGCTCGGCTTCCTTGCCGGCGATGTATTCACGCAGCAGCGCAAAGCCCCGGAGGTGCGTGATTTCGGCGTCGCTCAGGAAGCGGATGGATTCGACGTCGATGAATACGCTGCGCTTGATCCGCCTGCCGCCGGCCTGGTACATGCCGCGCCAATTGGTGAACGAATCGGAAATCAGCGCGTGCGTCGGTATCGTCGTGACCGTCTTGTCCCAGTTCTGCACGGTCACCGTGTGCAGCGCGACATCGATCACGAATCCGTTGGCGTTGTACCGGGGCATCGCGATCCAGTCGCCGACGCGCACCATGTCCTGAGCCGTCAACTGCACGCTCGCGACAAGGCCGAGGATGGTGTCGCGGAACACGAGCAGGAGCACCGCCGTCATCGCGCCGAAGCCGGTGAGCAGGAGGGCCGGCGAACGGTCGATGAGCGCCGCCACGATCAGCACGGCGGCGACGATGAACACGACGATTTTCGCGAGCTGCACGAAACCCTTGATCGGCCGGTGGCGGGCGGCCGGCCGTACGGAATAAATGCGATTGGCCGCGCTGAGCGCCGCGGAAATGCCGAGCGCCGCCATCAGCACGATCCACGCCATGGCGAGATTGCCGATGAGCCGCACCAGGAGGTCCGGAACGCCGGCGACGAAGCCGATGCCCGTATACACGATCAGCGCCGGCACGACCTGGGCGATGCGTGCAAAGACTTTTTCCTCGGCGAGTGCGTCGTCCCAGGTCGCATCGGAGCGCCGGGCGAACGCGCGCACTACGCGCTGCAGGATGAAGCGGGCGGCGAAATGCGCGACGAACGCAAGGACGAGCAGCAGGATCAGGCCGGCAGCGATCGGTAAAGCGGGGTGGATCCGCTCGAGGACTTGGGTCGGGGAGGTCACGGGCCGCACACCTTACCGGCTGCGGCACGCCGATGCCAGAACCCCGCCGCGGCGCGGCCCGCATCCAAGCCGCGGTGCCGCGCATCTATTCAGGAGCGCGGATTTTATGGTCCTTGCGTTATAGTTAACTAGTGTTATACTTGACTACAACACCAAACCTTCTGGCGGAATAAACCCATGCGGAACAACTGGATCGTCGTCGCGCTCGCCGGGGCGGCCACGCTCGCGCTGCCCGGCTGCGAAACCGGCGAGGCGCGGGTGGCGCCGTCGGAGACGGAGGAATTCGGCCGGGCATTGCCGGTCGAAGTCGCGATGCCGACGATCGCCGACCTCTACGCGACTTACCGTGCGACCGCCTCGCTGGGCGCCGACCGGGAAGCGCTCATCCCGTCGCGCGTGGCCGGCGAAGTCGTCGAGATCCTCGTCGAGGAGGGCGATGCGGTGACGGCCGGCCAGCCGCTGGCGCGGCTCGACGGCGAACGGCTGCGGCTCGAAATGCTCGCGGCGAAAGCGCGCTTCGAAATGACGGCGCGCGAGCACGCGCGCTCGCAGCGCTTGCGCGAGCGCGGACTCATCAGCGCGGCCGCCGCGGAGGCGCTCGCGTTCGACCTCGATGCGCTCGAGGCGGCCTATGATCTGAAGCGGCTGGAGTACGAATACACGACGCTCCGCGCCACCATACCGGGCGTCATTTCGCGCCGTCATATCAAGCTCGGCTGGCGCCTGGAAGCGGGCGAGCCCGCGTTCTCCATTGCGAACACCGACCGGCTGGTCGCCGAGCTGTACATCCCGCAGAACGACCTGGGAAAAATTGCCGAAGGCCAGGACGCGCGCATCACGGTCGATGCGGTTCCCGGCGTTGATTTTCACGCGACGATCGACCGCGTCAGCCCCACCATCAATGCGGCCGACGGTTCGTTCCGCGCGACCGTTTACATCGACAACGCGCAGGGGCTGCTCGCGCCCGGCATGTTCGGCCGCTTCA
Organism: Woeseiaceae bacterium; assembly: GCA_035698445.1. Classification (GTDB taxonomy): domain Bacteria; phylum Pseudomonadota; class Gammaproteobacteria; order Steroidobacterales; family Woeseiaceae; genus IDS-8. The sequence goes on along the minus strand of DASSBS010000067.1, from coordinate 10,744 downwards.
GCATCGCCTTTGAGAAGCATGCCGGCGCGCTGGCGGTACCGACCGGCGCCATTCTCCACGAGGACAATGAAGACGTGGTGTATGTCGTCGAGGACGGCGCCGCCTCGCGGCGCTCCGTCCATACCGGCATCGAAAGCGGCGGCATGACCGAGATCCTGGACGGCATCGATGCCGGCGAGCCCGTCGTCATTACCGGCCACACGAGCTTGCGCGACGGCGCCCGCGTGCTGGCCGGCAACGCCCCCGGCATCGCCGGGTAACGGAACACCGGAGTCGCGCACATGGGGGAGCAGCCGAAAAACGCACTGCCGATTCGCTGGCCGGCGATGCTGCTTGCCGCCATCCTCGCGGGCTGCCAGCCCGGTGAGGGCAGCGAGCAGCTCGAAGAGGACGGGGCCGCGGCCGCAGAGGAGGCGCCCGCGATCCCGGTCGAGGTCGCCACCGCGACCCGCGGCGATATCGTTGCCGTCTACTCCAGCACCGCGCCGGTCGAAGCCTTCGCCGAAGCCGAGGTGGTCGCCAAGGTCGGCGGGGAAGTCGTCGAGATCCTCGCCGAGGAAGGCGAGCGCGTCGAGGAAGGTCAGGTGCTGGCGCGGCTTGACGGCGAGCGCCTGCGCTTCGAGATGCAACGAACGCAAGCGAACCTGAAAAAGCTCGAACGCGACTACGCACGCAACGTCGACCTGAAAGAGCGCGGCATCATCAGTGCCGGCGAATTCGAGAAGATTCTCTACGAAATGGAGGCCCTGCGCGCGAGCTTCAATCTCGCCAAGCTCGAGCTGAGCTACACCGAGATCACGGCGCCGATCGACGGCGTCGTGGCCCGGCGCTACATCAAGGTGGGCAACACGCTGCCGGTCAACGCGCCGACGTTCCAGGTCACGAGCCTGGAACCGCTCGTCACCTACCTGTACGTGCCGGAGCGGGAATACCGCAACATCGAAGCCGGCCAGACCGCGACGATCCAGGTGGATGCACTGCAGGGCACGATCTTCGAAGGCATCGTCGCCCGCATCAGCCCCGTGGTCGATCCAGCCACCGGCACGTTCAAGGTGACCGTGGAAGTGGTCGACGAGACGCGCCGCCTGCGGCCGGGCATGTTCGGCCGCGTGGATATCGTGTACGACAGCCATGCGAACGCGCTGCAGATCCCGCGCAGCGCGATCATGGAAGACGCGGGTGAATCGATCGTGTACGTGGTCGAGGAAGGCACGGCCCATCGACGCGTGATCCGCACGGGCTATACCAACAAGGGCCAGATCGAAGTGCTCGACGGTCTCCACGACGCCGATCGCTTCGTGCTGGTCGGCCAGGCCGGCCTCAAGCCGGGCTCGAAAGTGTCGGTCATCAACGTGGCCGGCGCCGTTGATACCTCGGTCGGCGACAACGTCCCGACCGCCCGATAAAAACACCGGAAGCAAAAACGTGCGCCGACTGATCGAGATTGCCACGGAACGCCGTGTGACGATCGCCATGTTCACGATCGCCATCGCCTTGTTCGGGTTCGTGTCGCTGTCGCGGCTGAACCTGAACCTGCTGCCGGATATTGCCTACCCCACGCTCACGATCCGCACGGAGCTGACCGGTGCGGCGCCGCTGGAAGTCGAGAACCTCCTGACCAAGCCCATCGAGGAAGCGGTCGGCGTAATCCGGAACGTCCGGCTCGTCCGCTCCGTTTCGCGCTCCGGCCAGTCCGACGTGACCCTCGAGTTCGCCTGGGGCACGGACATGGACATCGCCGGCGTCGACGTGCGCGAGAAGATCGACATCGTCGAGCTGCCGCTGGAAGCCAGCCGGCCGTTGCTGCTGCGCTTCGACCCCTCGTCGGAACCGATCATGCGGCTCGGGCTGCTGCGGAAAAAAAGTGAAGCCACGGCCGGCACTGTGGCCAGCGAAGCCAGCCTGAAGGCGCTGCGCCGCCTCGCCGAGGACCGGATCAAGAACGAGCTCGAAGCCGAGGAAGGCACGGCCGCGGTCAAGGTCAGCGGTGGCCTCGAGGACGAGATCGAAATCCAGGTCGACCAGCAGCGCCTGTCGCAGCTCGGCCTCACCATCGAACAGGTGGCCGACCGTATCCGGGCGGAGAACGTGAACCTGTCGGGCGGGCGGCTCGAGGAAGGCAGCCAGCGTTTCCTCGTGCGCACGATCAATGAGTTCCAGACGGTCGAAGCCTTCGCCGACGCGATCATCGCGAACGTGGCCGGCCGCCCGGTCTACCTGCGCGACGTCGCCACCGTCACCCGCGGCTACAAGGAACGCGAGGCGATCACCCGCGTCAATGGCCGCGAATCGGTCGAGCTCGCCGTCTACAAGGAGGGGGACGCGAATACGGTCCAGGTGGCACGGCGACTCGAGCGCCGCATTGAGGAGGTCCGCGAAACCCTGCCCGGAGACCTCGAGCTCGTCGAGATCTACGACCAGTCCGATTTCATCAGTGCCGCCATCGACGAGGTGACGTCCGCCGCGGTCTCCGGCGGCCTGCTCGCGATCATCTTGCTGTACGGCTTCCTCCGCGACGCGCGTGCGACTACGGTCGTCGCGCTCTCCATCCCGATCTCGGTGATCGGCACCTTCCTCCTGATGTACGCGAACGACGTCTCGCTCAACATCATGTCCCTCGGCGGCATCGCGCTGGCGGTCGGCATGCTGGTCGACAACGCCATCGTGGTGCTGGACAACATCGTGCGCCGGAAAGAAGCGGGCGACGATGACCTGGAAGCGTCGAAACGCGGTACGTCCGAAGTGGCGGGTGCGGTCACCGCGTCGACCCTCACGACGATCGCCGTGTTCTTCCCGATGGTCTTCATCAGCGGCATCGCGGGCCAGCTCTTCCGCGACCAGGCGCTCACCGTTACGTATGCGCTGGTGTTCTCGCTGGTCGTCGCCCTGACGCTCATCCCGATGCTCGCAGCGCTCGGCTCCCGCTCGCGCTATACGGAGGCGGCCGCCGCCACGGCAACGACCCCGCCGAATCTCTTCACGCGCGGCGTCGCCCTCCTGGTGCGCGGCATCGGCGCGGCGTTCGCCGGAGTTCGCTGGGTGTTCTGGCTACTTCTGTGGGTGCCGTCCTGGCTGTGCCGGCGATTCGAGAATGCGATCGCCACGCGCTACGTGCCGCTCCTCGAATGGTCCCTCGCCAACCGGGCGCTGGTCGTCGGAGGTGCCGCGCTGATGTTCGCGGGCTCCATGCTGCTCGTGCCCCGCCTCGGCACGGAGCTCATCCCGCAGCTCTCGCAGGGTGAATTCAGCGTCGACCTGCGGCTCCCGCCGGGCTCGCCGCTCAATGAGACGGATCGCATTGTCCAGGCGGCGCAACGCGCGACGGAAGACATCGAGAGCATCGGGATCACCTACTCCGTTTCCGGGACCGGCAATCGCCTCGACGCCAACCCGATCGAGGCTGGGGAAAACACCGGCACGCTGAACGTGACGCTCGCGCCCGGTGCGGGCCGCGCGGAAGAAGAAGCCGTGATGGACAAGCTGCGCGAGGTCCTGTCACGCCTGCCCGGCGTGCAGTATGAATTCAAACGGCCGGCGCTCATGAGCTTCACCAGCCCGCTGCAGGTCGAGATCTCGGGTTACGATCTCAACGCCCTCGCGGCGGTCAACCAGCGCATCGTCGAAGCGATGTCGGCGTCGGACCGCTTCACGGACATCAAGACCACGATCGAGCAGGGCAACCCGGAAATCCAGATCGTCTTCGACCAGGAACGGGCGGCCAACCTCGGGCTGTCCGTGCGCGACATCGCCGACCGCGTCGTCGCGAACGTGCGCGGCGAGCTGGCCACGCGGTATACCTGGCGCGACAAGAAGATCGACGTCCTCGTGCGCAGTGTGGATACGCAGGACGCGAGCATCGAGGAAATCCGGCAGCTCATCGTGAACCCCGCGGCGGAGCGCCCCGTCACCCTGGAAGCCGTTGCCGCCGTGGGCGTCGCGCGCGGACCCTCCGAGATCCGGCGCGTCGCGCAGGAACGGGTGGCGCTGGTCACGGCCAACATCGCCTACGGCGACCTCGGCACGGCGGCGGCCGAAGTGCGGGCCATCATCGCGGCCACCGCCATGCCCGCCGGCATTACCGCCATGGTTTCCGGCCAGGACGAGGAAATGCAGGCGTCGTTCCGCTCGATGCAGTTCGCCCTCGTGCTCGCGATTTTCCTCGTGTACCTCGTGATGGCCTCGCAGTTCGAATCGCTCGTGCATCCTTTCGTCATCCTGTTCACCATTCCCCTGGCGCTGGTCGGAGCGGTCCTGGCGCTGTTCGTGACCGGCACGACCGTCAACGTGGTCGCGTTCATCGGCGTGATCATGCTCGCCGGCATCGTCGTCAACAACGCGATCGTGCTGGTCGACAAGATCAACCAGCTCCGCGCGGAAGGCGTCGAGAAAACGCGAGCCATCCTGCAGGCCGGGCAGACTCGCCTCCGCCCGATCCTCATGACGACGCTCACGACGGTGCTCGGGCTGCTGCCGATGGCCATCGGTCTCGGCGAGGGCGCGGAAGTCCGCACGCCGATGGCCATTACGGTCATCGGCGGGCTCTCCGTGTCGACGCTGCTGACGCTGGTGGTGATCCCGGTGGTGTACTCGCTGCTGGATCGCAAGGTCTTCGAGACCAGTGAGGCCGCCGCGGCAGGCGAGCCCGCGCCCGCACCCGCGCGATGAAGCACACCGAAATCGCGATGCGGCGGCCGATCACGACGATCGTGATCTTCGTCGCCTGCATGCTCGTGGGCCTGATCGCCTCGCGCCTGCTGCCGCTGGAAAAATTCCCGGACATCGAGTTCCCGGGCCTGGCGATCGAGATTCCCTACGAAGGCTCAACGCCGGAGGAGGTCGAGCGGCTGATCACCCGGCCGGTCGAGGAAGCGCTCGCGACCTTGAGCGGTGTCCAGCGCATGGAGTCGACGTCGAGCGAAAACCGCTCGCAGATCTTCCTGGAGTTCGGCTGGGACGAGCCCATGGGCACCAAGGGCATCGAGGCGCGCGCCAAGGTCGACGCGGTTCGGCACGAGCTGCCCGAGGACATCCGGCGCATCTTCATCTTCACGTTCTCGGCCTCCGACCAGCCGATACTGCAGCTCAGGATCTCCAGCGATCGTAATCTCTCCGGCAGCTACGACCTCCTCGACCGGCTGCTGAAGCGTCCCCTCGAGCGTGTCGAAGGCGTCTCCAAAGTCGAATTGCAAGGCGTCGATCCGCTGGAGATCCGCATCCTGCTCGATTCGGACCGGCTGGCGGCACATCACGTCGGCATCAACGACCTCCGAACGCTGCTCGAGGGCAGCAACTTCGCGGTCAGCGCGGGCCGCATCACCGACAGCGGGCAGCGCTTCAGCGTGCGTCCCAAAGGCGAGTTCGCGTCGCTCGACCAGATTCGCAATCTCGTGATCGACGGCAACGGGCTCAGGCTCCGCGACGTCGCCGACGTCGAGCTCCGGAGCCCCGAGCGCGATTACGGCCGGCACCTCGACGGCGAGTACGCCATCGGCCTCGCGGTCAGCAAGTCCACCGGCGCCAACATGGTCGAGGTCACCGACCGCGTCATGGAAGAGGTGGCGGAGATCGGCAAGCTGCCGCAGATGCAAGGCATCAACATTTTCGCTCTCGACAACCAGGCGGACAGCGTGCGCGACTCGCTGACCGACTTGCTGGACGCCGGCCTCATCGGCGCCCTGCTCGCGATTGTCGTCCTGTACCTGTTCCTGCGCCAGTTGTCCTCGACGCTGATCGTCACCGCGTGCATCCCTTTCGCGCTGACGATTACGCTCGGGGTCCTCTACTTCGCGGGACTCAGTCTCAACATACTGACCATGATGGGCCTTATGCTCGCGGTCGGCATGCTGGTCGACAACGCGGTGGTCATTGTCGAGAGCATTTTCCACCATCGCGCGAACGAGCCGGCGCAACCGCTGAAGGCGACACTCGCCGGCGTGAAAGACGTGGGCCTCGCGGTGATTGCGGGCACGGCCACCACGATCATCGTGTTCGTGCCGCTGATGTTCGGCGAGAAAAACGAGATCAGCATTTTCATGACGCACGTGTCCGTGACGATCATCGTGGCGCTGGTCTCCTCGCTGCTGATTGCCCAGACGCTGGTGCCGATGCTCGCCGCGCGCATACCGCCGCCGCCCAGGGCGAAGGAAGGCGCGTGGATGACGCGGCTGACGGAGCGCTACGCGAAGAGCCTCGGCTGGATACTCCGGCGGCCCTGGTGGACCGCGCTCGGCGTCCTGCTGATCTGCGTGATCGGGGTGCTGCCGATCTTCCTCGGCCTGGTGAAGTTCGACGCTTTCCCGCAGGAGACGGGGCGGCGGCTGTACATGCCCTATCACATCGAAGGCGACCATCCGGTCGAGCGTGTGGAAGAGGCCGTCACCCGGATCGAATCGTGGCTGCTCGAGCACAAAAAAGAGCTGGATATCCGCTCCGTCTACAGTTATTACGACGGCGGCGACGCCAGCTCCGTCCTGCTGCTGACCGAAGAAGAGGACGCGACGTTGTCCACACCGGAAGTCATCAGCCGCATCGAGGAAGGGCTGCCGGTGATCGCCATCGGCAAGCCGAATTTCCAGTTCGACCAGCAGGGCGGCGGTGAAGGCTTCAGCCTGCAGATTTCCGGTGACTCCACCGAGCGCCTGAACGAGCTGGCGGTGGACGTCGCCCGGACGCTGGGGTCCATCGAGGGCCTGGGCGACATCCGGTCGGATGCGGAATCGGGCGAGCGGGAGGTGCGGGTGACGGTCGATCGCATCCGGGCCGCATCGGTGGGACTGAGTCCCCGGGAGATCGCCGGCGCGATCGCGGTGGCGATGCGAGGACAGAACCTGCGCGAGTTCCGCGGCGATACCGGTGAAGTGGAAGTACGGCTTGCGTTCCGTGAGAGTGACAAGCAAAGCATCGACCAGCTCAGGGACCTGCCGCTGTATACCGCCGAGGGCCGCCGCATCACGCTCGGCAGCGTGGCCGATTTCGAAGTGGGTTTCGCGGCCGCCAACATCCAGCGTACCGACCGCCAGACTGCCGTGGTCCTGAGCGGCAACCTGGACGACGATACCACGATGGCGGACGTGCGCCCGCAGGTCGAAGCTCTGATGAACGAGTTCGCGCTGCCGCCGGGCTATAGCTGGAAATTCGGCCGCGGCTTCGAGCAGGAAGATGAGACGCAGGCAATGATGTTCCAGAACATCGTGCTCGGCGTCGCCTGCATCTTCCTCGTGATGGCGGCGCTGTTCGAGTCGCTCTTGTTCCCGTTCTCGATCATACTCGGGTCCATCCTGTTTTCGATCTTCGGCGTGTTCCTGTTCTTTGCGGCGACCGGCACCACGTTCTCGTTCATGGCGTCGATCGGCATCATGATCCTGATCGGCGTCGTCGTGAACAACGGCATCGTGCTGATCGACCGCGTCAACACTTTGCGGCGGCAAGGCGTGCCGCGCAACCGGGCGATCGTCGAAGGCGGGCGCGATCGCCTGCGCCCCATCCTCATGACCGTCTGCACCACCGTGTGCGGGCTGGCACCGCTGGCCGTCAGCACCACCCAGGTCGGCGGCGACGGCCCGCCCTACTTCCCGATGGCCCGCGCCATCATCGGCGGCCTGACCTTCTCGACGATCGTGTCGCTGCTCGTCGTGCCGGCGTTCTACGCCTATTTCGACAGCCTCTCCGCCTGGGGCCGCAAGGTCATGCGCACCGCCCGCCGCGAACCCGCCACCCCGGAACCCGCCACCCCGGAACCCGCGGTGTAGGAGCCCGTCCCACGGGCGACCCACCGGTCGGCAGTGCACCGCGCATCCCGAAGCTGCGCCCACCGCCGAAACATCGAAAGCGCGGCAAACAACCCCAGCACGCCAAGCACCGCCAGGCCCATCGCCCCGCCCCCATGCTCATGGCTATGCGACACCGGCGGCAGAAAATGCGGATCGTCCCGCTCGAAGTCCTCCAGCGGCAGGAACGACAACTCGGACGTATCGATCGGCCCCAGGCTCGCGACGAAACTCCCGTCGAAGGTATCGTACAGCTCGATCAGGAGATCGTAGCTGCCGCGCGGGTACCCGGATTCGAGCTCCGTAACGACGTTGTATTCGTCGTCACTGGTCGCGCCGAAGATCCGGAAGGTGTCGGTGACGTGATACTCGTTCCATGGCCCGCCCTCGAGGCTCAGGTAGAGCACCGCGTAAACGTCGGCCTGCTCGAAAATCGTATCGGCATCGAACAGCAGGTCGATCCCGTAGAAATGGCCGTCTTCATCGTCGTCCCCGAACAGGACGACATCGGCAAAAAAGATCCAGAACTCGTGGTCCATCGACTGCAGTGATGAGCCGCCGGTTTTCGAGCGGCCCTGCCGCGCCCCCGGTCTCGTCCGCTCACCCCCGGTCACGAGCGGCCCGTAGCGATCCTCCGTAACCGGACCTTGTGAAGCCACGTCGCGCCCACCTTCATGCTGCGCCGACGTCGACCGCCGCACGTCCCCTTCGCCGGCCCAGGCACCCGCGACAATCAACAGCCCCAGCACGCAAAGCGCCCCCTGTAGGAGCCCGTCCCACGGGCGACCCCCGCCTCTCCGACGCCTCAGAGTCCCTATTCCGTCCATGACGTATCCCCTGCGCAATGCCTGATCTGGCATCCATTGAACCTCTTCATCCATGAATCGCCGCTGAATCCATGCTCTCGTTATGTGAAAGTGCCCCCTGACTCTTTCGAGGTGCCCCATGCGAATAGTTCGACCCGCCGCCATTCCAATCATCCTGCTGGCCGCCTGCGCCCCGGCACCCGCCACCGATCCCGCGCGACTGGCGGCCGTGATCGCCGAAGCTGCTCGAGACCGCGATTACGAGACGCTGTCCCGCCACATGGCCGACGAATTCAGCTACAGCTTCGGGATGAGTCCGTCACGCGCGGGCGCCCTCGCCCGGTTCCGCGAGCAGCCCGAGCTGCTCGACAAGATGGCCGAAGTGCTCGGGCAGGAATGCGCATCGAAGACGATCGCCGGGGACGACTGGTTCATCTGCCCGGCGGCGGCGGCGAACGAGGAGATCCAGTATTATGGCTGGCGCGCCGGGTTCCGGCAGAAAGACGACGGTACCTGGGAGTATGTGTGGTTCATTGCCGGCGATTAGGCGATCGGGATTGAAGATGAGCTACGAGGGTGGATGCATCTGCGGGATATAGCTGGAACAAAGCGCTCCCCTGCAAGTCTGAGCCCGGTAAATAACGCTGGAGGTGCAACACCATGAAAACAGCGTCAGTCGTCGCCCTCGGCAGCATGCCTTCTGCTCTCATTATTGCTGCCTTCATCTGGGCTGGCGAATCCTCCCAAGCGAGAAGCGCCGGCACGCCCGACCAGTCACTGTACTACGTTCCTGACACTGCTCAGCAGCGCGACAATGCTCACATTTGTTTGTTGGATACGACGTCTTGCCTGGACATCGATCCCCGCCCATTCAAAGTGTGCCTGGCAGGTGCGGATCGATGCGATCAGTCCTATTCCATAGAACAGATACAGCTCGCAGACACATCCAGCACCGCTGGACAACACTAATGCATCCGACCTGCTCGAGCTGGAGCTGATTCACTGCCACTCGAGCGTACCTCCGTAGAAGCGCGGAGCCTTCCGAATCCGTCCACAGGCCAGTACACCCCGGCTGAGGGCTCCCGCACCGTCCACAATTCCGCGGAGGGGGGACTTTCCGTGGAGCCGCCGGACGTTCCCGCGGAAACGTCCGATGATTCCGCGGAAGCGCGCGACACCTCCGCGGAAGCGCGGCGCTCGAAGTACTCCTCCGCCGTTTCCCCGTCATCGTCCGTGATGTCCTCCGGCCGGTAGCCGCATTCCGGCACCGCCCGCCCGTCCGGCCGTTTGAAGAACCAGCGGCCCCGGTAATCCTTCTCGAGCGTAAACCCGCCCTCGTGGTGCAGCCGGTGGTGCTGCGTACAGAGGAGGAGCACGTCGTCGAGCCGCGTCTCGCCGCCGTTCGCCCAGTGGACGGCGTGGTGCGCCTCGACATAGCGCTTGCGGCCACAGCCAGGGAAGCGGCAACCCTTGTCCCGGGCCCACAGCGCCCGCCTGAGCGCCGTCGGGATCACCCGGGTCTTGCGCCCGACGCTCAGCGGGTTCCCGTCTTTCTCCACCAGCACGATGAGATCACTGTCGCAGGCAATCCGCCGGACCGTTTCAATGGGCAGCCCGGACCGGCCGCCCGCGTTTCCGCGGAGGGCTGTCTCGTCTACGTGCACCATCACCTGGTAGTGATCCGGGGTGCCGGAAGCGCCTTTCTGTCCACCGGAGAGATAATCCTTCGCCAGCGCCACAAAAGCATCCGCCCGCTGCGCCGTCCAGCTCTCTTCCTTGAACTCGGGACCGGCCTGCGCCGCCGTTTCCATGGCCTTGTCCAAAGCCTTGTCGACCAGCTCGCCGGTTTCCATCGGCAGCTCCACCGTGATCACCATCATCCCGCGCGCCTCGTCGCGGCGCATCCAGAGCCCCCGCCGCGCCTGCGCCCGGGCGGCATCGTCCGTGGAGGCCACGGTCCCGCAACGCAGCTCCCGGCAGCGTTCCTCCACCCGCGCCGCCGTCGTCTTCAGCGCAAACGTCAGCAATTCATCTTCGTTCTCGGGCTTGGCCACCCGGGTCAGTGCCCGCACCTTGGAATAGGAGAGCCGGCCCTTGGCAAAGGCCATCGCGATCGCGGGCAAGGTCTTCATCGCATGTGCCACCCGGACCCGCTCCCGCGCGGCGCCCTTC
>DASSBS010000066.1:0-6245 GCA_035698445.1 Woeseiaceae bacterium | reverse complement strand
CTCCGGTTCTCGACGGTCTCGTAGGCGCTGATCGACGTGAGCGTCATGTCGTTGCCGAAGTCGTAGTCGAGCTTGAGGGAGCCGCCGAGCGCGCGGGCTTCCTGCGGGTTGTTGTCGCCGCCGTCGAAGAACACGCGGTCGCGGTCGAAGTTCTCATTCAGCTCGTTGCTGCCCGGGCTCAGGATGTTGGCCCGGAAAATGGAGGCCGTGCCGCTGGAGAGCTCGCGCCCGTGCAGGTTGATCAGCGCGCTGAAGGAGTCTGACGGCAGCGCCTGCACCTGCAGGCGGAAGGCGTTCTCGCTGAACCCGCCCATGGCGTCGGACTCGCCCGTGAAGCCGTTGTCGATCCAGTCCTCGCGGTTCTGGCTCAGCACGGACAGCCGCGCGAGCAGGGTCTTGCTCTCGTTCAGGCTGCCGCCCAGCGCGCCCTCGACGTTCTTGGTGCCGAGGCTGCCGATCGTGGCGGAGACGTAGCCGTCCAGCTCCTCGGTCGGCTTGCGCGACTCGAACTTGATGATGCCGGCCGGCGTATTGCGGCCGAACAGCGAACCCTGCGGCCCGCGCAGCACTTCGACGCGCGCGATATCGAAAATCGGGAAGCTCTTGAGGATGACGTTTTCCTGCACGACCTCGTCGAAAATGATCGAGACGGACTGCGAGGCGGCCAGGTCGAAGTCCGAGTTGCCGAGCCCGCGCATGTAGAAGCGCGGCGCCAGCCGCCCGTTCGAGGATTCCGCGTAGAGGCTCGGCACGCGCGCCGCCAGCGCCCGGATGTCCTGGCCGCCCTGGGTGAAGATGTCGACGCGCTCGCCGCCGATCGCGGTGACCGAGATCGGCACGTCCTGGATGTTTTCCTCGCGGCGCTGCGCGGTGACGACGATTTCCTCGAGGATCGCGTTATCTTGCGCGACGGCATCGGACAGGCCGAACGGCGTTCCCATGACCGCGGCAAGGCCGAGCAGGCGGCCGCAGCCGGTCCACGAGAAAGACGAGGAAGGTTTGTTGCGCTGCATTGTTGTAGCTCCCCAGGGTGAGACCGCGGAGTATAGCGCCCTTGCTGCCCGATTTGATGCGTCGCCAGAGGGTCGAACCGAGGTTTTCGCCAGTGGAAACCTCGGTTCGACCCTTTCGCCGGGCTAGTCCAAAGCTTCGTAACACTCCGGCGTGAACCGCGGCAGGCAGACGCATTGCAGGACCAGGTCCGTCTCCCCTGTATTCGTAATCCGCTGCGAAACGCCTTGCGGGATTGCCACGACGTCACCCGCTCCGACGGGAAACGCGGCTTCCGCGCCCACTTCCATCGCCCCGCTGCCCGATTCGATCACGTACCACTCGGCGACCGACAGCCGGTGCCGCTGCGTCGTCACGCCCGGCGACACCCGGCAGCGCGCGAGCGACACCGCGGGTGCCGCCGGGTCGTTCAGGAGCTCCGTCACCCAGACCCGCTCCCCGGTATAAAACTCGTCCTGGTATTTCCCGTTTCGTATGAGCACGCGATGCCGTCCCGTTGGAGCCCGCCATTGCGGGCGACCGGTATTTTGCCTTGCCGGACGTACGTTGGCACAGTCCCTTCCGGCCGCCGGTGCCACCGTGCCTTCGTCCACGATCGTTCCGGTCGCCCGCAGTGGCGGGCTCCAACGGCGCAGGTGGTAAACTCCGGGCGACATGGCCGCCAAACATATAAATGCCGCGCCCGGCGACTTCGCCGGGACGGTCCTGATGCCGGGGGACCCGCTGCGGGCGCAATACATCGCCGAGAACTTCATGGACGGCGCGCGCCGGGTGACGGACGTGCGGAACATGTGGGGCTTCACGGGGGAGTACCAGGGCATGCCGCTGTCCGTGATGGCGCACGGCATGGGAATCCCGTCGGTATCGATCTACTGCACCGAGCTGATCCGGGACTACGGGGTCCGGCGGGTGATCCGGGTGGGTAGCTGCGGCACGACGCACCCGAAGGTGCAGCTCCGCGACGTGGTGATCGCGATGGGGGCGTCGACCGATTCGGGGGTCAACCGCATGCGCTTCGGCGGCTACGACTACGCGGCCCTTGCCACCTTCGAGCTGGTGCAGCACGCGGTGCAGGCCGCGGAGGACCACGGGGTGCGTTACCACGTCGGCAACATCTTCTCCGCCGACCTCTTCTACACGCCGGATGCCGCGATGTTCGAGACCATGGCGAAATACGGCGTCCTCGGGGTGGAGATGGAAGCCGCCGGCATCTACCCGATCGCGGCGGAGCTCGGGGCCCAGGCGCTCGCCATCTGCACGGTGAGCGACCACATCCCGTCGGGCGAGGCGCTGTCCATCGAGGACCGGCAGACCTCCTTCGACGGCATGATCAAAGTGGCGCTGGAGACGGCGCGCCTCTGCGGGACCGCATGAGCGCCTCCAACCTGTCGAGCCTGTCCGCGGTGCGCCGCACCGCCCGCCTGCCGGACCTCGCGAGCGTCACGCGCGTCGACGAGGTCGGCATCAACGAGCGCGTGGCGCGTTTCCAGAGCCGCAGCATCAAGAAAGAGTCGAAAGTGCAGGCACTCAAGATGGTGCTGTCCATGATCGACCTGACGACGCTCGAGGGCCAGGACACCCCCGGCAAGGTGCGCCAGCTCTGCCAGAAAGCGATGCACCTGCACGACCGGCGGCCGGACCTGCCGCACGTAGCGGCGGTCTGCGTCTACCCGACCCTCGTCGCGGTGGCGAAGGCAGCGCTCGGCAACTCCGGCATCAAGGTCGCGTCGGTGGCCACCGGCTTCCCGAGCGGTCTTGCGCCGCGCCAGGTGAAGCTGGAGGAGACGAAGCTCGCGGTCGCCGATGGCGCCGACGAGATCGACATGGTGCTCTCGCGCGGTGCGTTCCTGCAGGGCGACTACCGTTTCGTGTTCGACGAGATCATGGCGGTCAAGGAAGCCTGCGGCGAGGCGCACCTCAAGGTGATCCTGGAGACCGGCGAGCTCGGCAGCCTCGACCGCGTGCGCCGCGCGAGCGTGCTCGCCATGCATGCCGGCGCCGATTTCATCAAGACCTCGACCGGCAAGATCCAGCCCGCGGCCACGATGCCGGTGACGCTGGTCATGCTGCAGGCCATCCGCGACTATTATCATGAGACGGGCCGGGCCGTCGGCATGAAGCCGGCCGGCGGCATCTCGAACGCCAAGCTCGCGGTGCATTACCTCGTGATGTTGAAGGAGACCCTGGGCGACGCCTGGATGACGCCCGACCGTTTCCGCTTCGGCGCGAGCTCGCTCGCGAACGACGTCTTGATGCAGATCGAGAAGCAACTGACCGGCCGCTACCAGTCGGCCGATTATTTTTCGCAGGATTAAGGGATGGGAACCGCGTGTAGCCAGCCCGTTGGAGCCCGCCATTGCGGGCGACCGGTACTTTGCCTGCCGAAGCCACGTTGGCGCAGGCCCTTCCGACCGCCGATGCCAACGTGCCCCCGCCTACGATCGTTCCAGTCGCCCGCAATGGCGGGCTCCAACGGGCCATAGCATGGACACCCAGCGTAACCAACTCGCGTTCAATGACGGCTGGCAGTACGCGCCCGCGCCGGAGAGCACCGACCACGTCCGCATTGACGAGCGCTACGGGCTGTTCATCGGCGGCGAGTTCGTCGAGCCTGTTCAAGGCGATTATTTTCCGTCGATCAACCCCGCGACCGAAGAACCGCTGGCGGACATCGCCCTCGCGACGGCGGCTGACGTCGACGCCGCCGTCAAGGCGGCGCGCCGGGCCTTCGAGGGCCCCTGGTCGAAGATGAAGCCGCTCGAGCGCGGCAAGTACGTGTACCGCCTCGCCCGCATCCTGCAGGAACGCTCGCGAGAGCTCGCGGCGATCGAGTCGCTGGACGGCGGCAAGCCGATCCGCGAGTCCCGCGACATCGACATCCCGCTTGCGGCGGCACACTTCTTTTATTACGCGGGCTGGGCGGACAAGCTCGCCTACGCGTTCCCGGGCCGGACGGCGGCGCCGCTCGGCGTGGCGGGGCAGGTGATCCCCTGGAATTTCCCGCTGCTCATGCTGGCCTGGAAAATCGCGCCGGCCATCGCCTGCGGCAACACGGTGGTGCTGAAGCCGGCCGAGACCACGCCGCTCACGGCACTCAAGTTCGCGGAGGCGGTGCGCGACGCGGGCCTGCCGCCGGGCGTCGTCAACATCGTCACCGGCGCGGGCGAGACCGGCGCCGCGATCGTGCACCACCCGCAAGTCGACAAGATCGCGTTCACCGGCTCCACGCAAGTCGGCCGCGGCATCCAGCGCGCGCTCGCCGGCACGGGCAAGCGTTACACGCTGGAGCTCGGCGGCAAGGCCGCCAACATCGTCTTCGCGGACGCGGCCATCGATCAGGCCGTCGAAGGCATCGTCAACGGCATCTTTTTCAACCAGGGCCACGTCTGCTGCGCCGGCTCGCGCCTGTTCGTGCAGGAGTCGGTCGCCGATGAAGTGATCTCGAAGCTGAAAGACCGCATGGAGACGCTGATCATCGGCGACCCGCTCGACAAGAACACGGATATCGGCGCCATCAATTCGGCGGCGCAGCTCGAGCGCATTCATTCCTACCTGGCGCTCGGCAAGGCCGAGGGGGCGGAGATGCACCAGAGCTCCTGCCCTGTCCCTGAGCGCGGCTACTGGTGCCGGCCGACGATCTTCACCGGCGTGTCGCAATCGAACCGCGTCGTGCAGGAGGAGATTTTCGGCCCGGTGCTCGCGGTCCAGACGTTCCGCACCGAAGCGGAGGGGCTCGCGAAAGCGAACAACACCCCGTACGGCCTCTCCGGCGGCGTGTGGACCGACAAGGGCGCCAAGATCTTCAAGATGACCCGCGGCATGCGCGCCGGCGTGATCTGGGCCAACACCTTCAACAAGTTCGACCCGACCTCGCCGTTCGGCGGCTACAAGGAAAGCGGCATGGGCCGCGAAGGCGGCCTGCACGGGCTCGGCGCGTACGTGAAGCTGGAGGCGCGATCGTGACGCGCGGTGTAGGAGCCCGTCCCACGGGCGACCCGTCCGCCGCCGCCGCGTCGCCCGTGAGACGGGCTCCCACAAAACCCGGTATGGCATCTGGAGAATGAGCATGGCAACCACGGCATCCCGCGTGGCGGTCGCGAAGACTTACAAGCTCTACATCGGCGGCCAGTTCCCGCGCACCGAGTCCGGCCGCTACTACCCGCTGCACGACGGCAGCGGCGCCGTCATCGCCAACGTCTGCCGCGCCAGCCGCAAGGACTTCCGCAACGCCGTGGTCGCGGCGCGCGGCGCCCTCGGCGGCTGGTCGGCCACGTCCGCCTACCTGCGCGGCCAGGTCCTCTACCGCATCGCCGAGATGCTGGAAGGCCGGCGCGAGCAGTTCGTCGCCGAGCTCATGCAGGAGGGCAGCGCCAAACGCCAGGCCGCCGCCGAAGTCGACGTCACGATCGATCGCCTCATCCATTTCGCCGGCTGGTCCGACAAGTACCAGCAGATCTTCAGCGCCGTGAATCCCGTCGCGTCCTCGCACTTCAACTTTTCCGTGCTCGAGCCGATGGGCGTCATCGCGATCGTCGCGCCGGAAGCGCCGGGGCTCCTCGGCCTCGTCGGCAACCTGGCTCCCGCCATCGTCGGCGGCAATACCACGGTCGTCCTCGCCGCGGAATCGCGGCCCTTGAGCGCCATCAGCTTCGCCGAGGTGCTGCACGCCTCCGACGTGCCCGGCGGCGTCGTCAACGTCCTCACCGGGTTTCGCCAGGAGCTCTGCCCGCACTTCGCGTCCCACATGGACGTCAATGCCATCGTCCTCGGCGAGGGCGGGGGCGACGCCGTCCGCGACGTCCAGCGCGAGGCCGCGGAGAACATCAAGCGCGTCGTCGTCCGTGCCGATACCGACTGGGCATCCTCCGACGCCGCGAACCCGTACCTCATCCAGGACACGCAGGAAACGAAGACCACCTGGCATCCCGTCGGCAACTGACAGTGACGGCCGTGGCACCCGCGGTTTTGCGGGCGGGGCTCGGCGGAGCCGCGGGCGGGGCTCGGCGGAGCCGCGGGCGGGGCTCGGCGGAGCCGCGGCCGGGGGAGGTCTTTGGCGAAATGGCTCCCTCCGGGCCCTGCGGGCCCTCCGGTCCGCGGAAGTTCCGCCAAAGACCTCCCCCAACCACGGCTCCGCCCCCACCAGCAGTGGGCGCTTTCGAAATCACCAACCGCCTTCGCACGTGGAATTCCGGGCACGATCGGAGCGGGCGGCAGGGTCGGCGGGGGGGTGTTTG
>DASSBS010000065.1:0-48771 GCA_035698445.1 Woeseiaceae bacterium | reverse complement strand
GCCGAAATCGAAGATCGACGTCGCGGTGCCTGACGAGAGCGTCGAGCGCGTGATCGAAGCGATCGTCGAAGCGGCACGCACCGGCCAGGTCGGCGACGGGAAGATCTTCGTCACCGACCTCGAGCACGTCATCCGTATCCGTACCGGTGAAACCGGCCCCATGGCGCTTTGAGGGGAATCTCCATGGAAGACATCACTCAACTGAGCGGCCGGGTCACGGAGCTCGCGTACGCGCTCGACACTTTCTATCTTCTCGTCACCGGCGCGATGGTCATGTGGATGGCCGCGGGGTTCTCGATGCTCGAGAGCGGTCTCGTGCGCGCCAAGAACACCGCCGAGATCCTGACCAAGAACGTCGGGCTCTACGCAATCGCCTCCATCGTGTACATGCTGTCCGGGTACTCGATCATGTACCCGGGGGCGTTCGAGGGCGGTGTGTTCCAGAGCCTGGCCTCGCTCGGCACCGGGCTGGTCGCGAGCACGGACAACGCGGCCGCGGACGTCATCGCGAGCGGCGGCGGGACGTACTACTCGAGTCTCGCCGATTTCTTCTTCCAGGTCGTGTTCGCGGCGACCGCCATGTCCATCGTGTCGGGGGCGGTGGCCGAGCGCATGAAGCTCTGGTCGTTCTTCCTGTTCGCGGTGATGATGGTGGGGTTCATTTACCCCGTGCAGGGCTTCTGGAAATGGGGCGGGGGCTTCCTGGACGCCGCGGGGTTCCAGGATTTCGCGGGCTCCGGCGTCGTGCACCTGTGCGGCGCGACGGCGGCACTCGCCGGCGTTCTGCTGCTCGGGCCGCGCAAAGGCAAGTACGGCCCGGACGGGCAGGTCAACGCCATCCCGGGCTGTAACCTGCCGATGGCGACGCTCGGCACCCTCATCCTGTGGTTCGGCTGGCTCGGCTTCAACGGCGGCTCGGAGCTCAAGGTGTCGGACGTCGGCGAAGCGAACGCGGTATCGCTCGTGTTCGTCAACACCAACATGGCGGCGGCCGGCGGGCTGGTGGCCGCGCTCGCATTTGCCCGCAGGTGGTTCGGCAAGGGCGACCTTACGATGGCGCTGAACGGCGCGCTCGCGGGTCTCGTCTCGATTACGGCGGAGCCGCTCGCGCCGACACCGCTCGCGGCGACGCTGGTCGGCGCCGCCGGCGGAGTGCTGGTCGTGCTTGCGATCGTGGCGCTCGACAAGCTGAAGATCGACGACCCGGTGGGCGCCATCCCGGTGCACGGCGTGGCCGGAACGTGGGGGCTGCTCGCCGTGCCACTCAATAATGAGGAGGCGACGGTGCTGGCGCAGCTTCTCGGCATCGCCTCGATCTTCCTGTGGGTGTTCCTGGCGAGCGGCCTCGCCTGGCTCGCCATCCGCGCGACGGTGGGACTGCGGGTCGGCGAGCAGCAGGAATACGACGGCGTCGATCTGCACGAGTGCGGGCTCGAAGCCTATCCGGAGTTCACGCAGGCCGGAGCCGCCGGAGCCGCACTGCGGCGCGATGCCGACGGACAGCCGGCCCTCGATCGAGTGGCGATCGCAACTCGTCCCGCAAGGGCGCCGTAAGGTGATTCAGGTTTCCGGATACAACCTCGGAAACAACGACTCCAGCGCGTGGGCCGGGAACCGCAACGATACCGGACCTTTTGGCGTAGTCGACGCAAGCAGCCCGTCTGCCGTTGCATCGTTGAGGATGCGTCTCGCCGTGCGCTCCGGCAATCCTGTAATACGGGGTGCTTCGCCGCGTTCGAATTGACCGCGGATCATCGCCTCTTCCAGCAGTGCCGCTGTTTCCGGCTTGAGCTTCTCGCTTCGTTCGACGTAGCGGCGCAAGCGGCGCCCCAGGTTCTCGAGATCGAACAACGACGACATGAAAGCTACCTGATCCAGGCACACCCGCAAGAACCACTCGATGAATTCCGTCAGCGCGCGCAGAGACAGGTTTCCACGGCCGTCGAAGTCGCCCTGCCGCAGTGTATCCGCATGATCCATCATACGCTTGTATTCCGTTCTGCTTTCGAGACCGCGTGCCAGACCGCGGGACACCGACCACAGGCCGTGCGCGCCGATTCCGGCTTTGTGCGTCATCGCGTGGCTCATGAGGCGGCTGACACGTCCGTTGCCGTCCGGAAACGGATGAATGTAATTGAAGCGATGATGCGCGGCGGCAATGGCCATGACCCTTGCAGCCTTGCCCATGGTCGCGAAACGATACCGGCTCTCGAAATAGTGCATGAACTCGCCAACTCGCGCGCTCGACGGGGGGAGATGACGACCGACCGCGACGTCGTGTTCTGGCCGACTTCTCCAGACGCCCGGTTGCATCGTGAATTCGGTCGTGCTGCCGTGCACGCGGAGCAATTCTTCCGGCGCATCCTGGTAGAACTCGCGGTGCAGCCAGCGAACAAAGCCGGCGGAGGCGGGTTCCGGCAGGGTGTCCTCCGCTGCCATGCGATCGACTTCGGCCTGCACGCGGATATGAGCGATCGCTTCGAGTTGAAGATGGCGCCGGTTCTCCTCCTGCGCGAACTGCCCCGTAAGCGCCTGCTCGATGTCCCGAGGCCTCGTGTCATGACCTTCGATCAGGTTGCTGTAGTAGGTGTTCATGATGCGGACCAGCGCGGCGAGGTTGGCAGCGGTCGTTGGATGGAGCCGAGCACCGAGAACGGCGCCGGCAGCGGACAATTCAGCTATTAGATCGGCAATGGTTTCCGACGCCTCATCCAGTCTGGCGGGTTCAATACGACTAAGGTTTTCCGTGGAAAGGTTGGCCGATGTCATACGTATGTAAGTGCAGGACAGTAAAGCAGTAATATCGAGATGAATGCACAAATGGCCGTTTATCTGGCCGATCTTACGCGCTAGCAAACGGACTGACAATGGCCGAACTCCAGCCGCCGGAGCCGCGCTGCGGCGGGATGCCGGCGGACAGCCGGCCCTCGATCGAGTGGCGACGGCGACGCCGGAGGCTGTGCTATAGGTGACCGGTTACACCGCGACGCGTTCGTTCTGTCCGCCGCTGAATGGCACCGGACCACCTGTCACAAGCGATGTGGAATCAAGCCGGCCGTGCTTCCTCAATCGGCTCCCGTGCCAGCAGGCGTCGTATATTGCGCACCGCTTGACGAATGCGCTGCTCGTTTTCCACGAGTGAGAAACGGACATAGCCATCACCCGACGTGCCGAAGCCGATGCCCGGCGATACGGCGACATTGGCTTCCCGCAGCAAGTACTTGGAAAAAGCCAGGGAACCCATATGACGGTGCGAGTCCGGTATTCTTGCCCAGACGAACATCGTTGCCCTGGGTTTCTCGATCAGCCATTGGCCGCTTCCGGGGCCAGCGAGCCCGTCGATCAGCCTGTCCCGGCGGGCCCGATAAGTAGCGGCATGCGCGGCAACGCAATCCTGCGGCCCACTCAGTGCTTCAATGGCACCGACCTGGATGGGTGTGGGGATCCCGTAGTCCAGGTAACTCTTCATTCGTGCCAGGGCCTGGATCATGGCCGCGTTGCCGCAGGCGAAGCCCACTCTCCAACCGGCCATCGAATGACTTTTTGACAACGACGTGAACTCGATTGCGACGTCGGACGCACCCGGAACCTGCAACAGGCTTGGCGGCGTGTAACCATCGAACGCAACCTGGGCGTAGGCGAAGTCATGCAGGATCATGACATTGTGCTCTCGAGCCAGGTCCACGACTCTCGCGAAAAAATCCGCCGAGGCGACACGCGTGGTCGGGTTGTGCGGAAAGGACAGGATGAGAAGCTTCGGCCGCAGCGCCGGAATTGCACGATCGAGCGCCGCCAGGAACGCATCGGTGCTCGTCAGCGGCAGGGTCCGCAGATCGCCGCCGGCGATGGTTACGGAATACTGATGGATCGGGTAACCAGGATCCGGGCACAACACGACGTCGCCCGGGCCGACAGTCATCAAAACGAAATGCGCCAGGCCCTCTTTGGACCCGATCAGTGCGATTGCTTCCCGTTCCGCATCAAGCCTGACGTCGTAATTGCGCGTATACCATGCACAAATGGCGCGGCGCAGGTTCCGGATGCCCCGCGAGCTCGAATAGCGGTGCGTCCGCGGGTCTTCCGCGACCTCACAAATCTTCTCTACGATGTTGGGCGGCGTCGGCAGATCGGGATTGCCCATGCCGAGGTCGATGACGTCCTCACCGGCACGCCTCGCCGCGAGCATCAGTTCAGTCACCTCTGCAAAGACGTAAGGAGGAAGCTGTTCGAAGCGATGGAATTTGAATGTATCCGTCATGGGCGCGAATCGTCGTTGGCGTGAGGCAATGTCAGTGTAGCTTCAATGTCATGCAGCACCAAACAACTCAATGACCGCAGCGGCCGGAAGATCCGGAGGACGCTCGAGCTGTGCTATAAGTATCGCCAAAGAAACAGCGATGACGAACTTCAATCCTGTCAGCCTTCAACGCCTGGCAATCAAAATGGTATGCATAACGCATCGACGCAATTTGCCGACGGCGGCGAGTTCGGTATGAGCGCGGAGATCGGCAATGCGACCGGCAGATTCCATGCACGCGGGCCGGTCGGCGCGGATCAGCTTACGAGCTATAGGTACCTCGTGCGAGGTGTGGGGCAGGTGAGATTGTGATCGTGCAGTTCAATGGCGCCGACCAGCCCGGCACTCTGGTTTGCGCATTGACTCCGAATGGGCGCATCGACGTTTACCCGGCATCCCCGGACGAGGGTCAGGGGTTGCCCGAAGCGGCGAGGCGCCGAATCCTCCAGGCCTTCGAACGCGGGCGCGGGCACGGCGTGCTTGGCCTTGGGGCCCGGGAACTGAACACCGCGCTTCATCCGACCCTCGCCTACTGGCGCGACATCGGTCACGCCGTGGTCGCCACGATCTGTGGCGCCGTCGATCCGACCGACCCGAAATGCCCGGCCGTACCCGAGCCGTCACCGGACGAGCTGGCGGCTTTCGCCCAGGCCGCCCCGCCGATGCGGGGCGCCGAACTGTTAACGCCCTCTCTGCTCGGCGAAATCTGGTGCGACATCGGCCACGCCGTGGCCGGCGAGGCGGCGCGGCACGAGGCCGGCGTACAGGGCTACCTCAAGGAACAGAATCCGGTCTGGAACGTGGTCGGCCGTGTCTGCTTTCACCTGGCCGAGAACAAGCGCGATCCCGCCTGGCCTTTCGCCTTCATCGCGACCTACGTTCACAAGGTCTCGAAACAGGCGAGGCCGCAGCACCTCCCGCTCGGCCGCGCGCTTCAGGATTATGCCGGTGCGAAGAACCGGCAGAAGCTGCTTGCGCTGCTGTCGCCGCTGTCGCGGGCGGCCGAGCAGAGCCCGTTTATTCGCGACCTGGTCGACTGCGGCGATATATACCATCCGCTGTCCTGGACACCCGCGGAGGCGCATCGCTTTCTCCGCGAGACCGCCCTGTACGAGCAGGCAGGTCTGGTCGTCCGGCTGCCCGACTGGTGGAGCGCCAGAAACCGCCCCCGGCCGAAGGTCTCGGTAGCGGTGGGCGGTAAGGCGCCGTCGGCGCTCGGCATGGACGCGTTGCTGGACTTCGACGTCAACTTGACGCTCGACGGCAGGAAGTTGTCAAAAAAAGAAATTGACCGCTTGCTCGCAGCCACCGAAGGCCTGGTGCTGGTCAAGGGCAGATGGGTCGAGGTCGACCGGGACAAGCTCCGCGCGGTCCTTGATCGCTGGCGCGCCGTTCAGAAGCAGGCGGAGCAGGGCGGCGTCAGCTTCGGTGAGGCGATGCGCATGCTGGCGGGCGCGAATATCGACGATGGCGATGCCGTCGGTACGGATGAAGCGCGGCCCGACTGGTCGGAGGTCGTTGCCGGAAAATGGCTCTCTTCGAAGCTCGAAGCGCTTCGCTCACCGGAACTGCGCGCGGGCATCGACGCCAACGCGGGACTTAAAGCCGAGTTGCGTCCCTATCAGAAGCTCGGCGTGCAGTGGCTCTCGACTCTTCGCGCTCTCCAACTCGGCGGCTGCCTGGCCGACGACATGGGTCTGGGCAAAACGATCCAGGTATTGGGCGTACTGTCGATGAGCCGGCGCCGGAAGGAGAACGGAACCGACCTCCTGGTAGTGCCAGCCTCGCTTATCGACAACTGGCTTCAGGAGATCGACCGGTTCGCCCCCGGGATGAAGGTCCTGGTTGGGCATCCGTCGCGAATTCCTTCGCCGCGACTCAAAAATCTGCCGCGGTCGGAGGTGGACGCCCACGATGCTGTGATTACCACGTACGGCACGCTCACGCGGACCGCATGGATGAAATCGCACGCGTGGCGATGCCTCATCCTCGACGAGGCGCAGGCCATCAAGAACGCCGGCGCCAAGCAAACCAGGGCGGTCAAGGCACTGAGCGCGAGGTGGCGTCTCGCCCTCACGGGCACGCCGGTGGAAAATCGCCTCGGTGACTTGTGGTCGATCTTCGACTTCCTGAATCCGGGCTTGCTGGGCTCCGCCAAAGCCTTCAACGGCTTATGCAAGTCCATGGCAACGGGCGATGCAGGCGGATACGCGCCGCTCCGCCGCCTGGTGCAACCGTACATCATGCGACGGCTCAAGACCGACAGGAGCGTGATCGCCGACCTGCCGGACAAGACCGAAGTCAACGCCTGGTGCCTCCTGAGCAAACGTCAGGCGGCCCTTTATAAGCAGTCGGTCGACGAAATGAAGCACACGATTACGGCGCTCGACGGCATCGAACGGCGCGGTGTGGTCCTGGCCTTCCTGATGCGCTTCAAGCAGATCTGCAACCACCCGTCCCAGTGGCTCGGCGATGGCGGTTACGAAGCCGGCGACAGTGGCAAGTTCGCGAGGCTGCGCGAGCTCGGCGAGTCCATCGCCTCGCGTCAGGACAAGGTGCTGGTGTTTACGCAGTTTCGCGAAATGACGGAGCCGCTCGCCGGCTTTCTGTCGGAGGTCTTTGGACGAAGCGGTCATGTGCTGCACGGCGGCACCGCGGTCCGAAAGCGCCAGGAGCTGGTCAGAGGCTTTCAGGAGGACGAACGGGTACCATTCATGGTGCTTTCGCTCAAGGCCGGCGGCATCGGACTCAATCTGACCGCGGCGTCGCACGTCGTGCATTTCGACCGCTGGTGGAACCCGGCGGTCGAGAACCAGGCAACCGACCGCGCGTTTCGCATCGGACAGAACAAGAACGTGCTCGTTCACAAGTTCGTCTGCCGGGGCACGGTGGAGGAACGCATCGACGAGCTGATTGCCGCCAAGCAGAAGCTTTCCGACGAAATCCTCTCCGGCGGCGCGGAGTCGGCTTTGACCGAGATGAGCGACGACGAGTTGCTTTCGATAGTGTCGCTCGATCTCCAGAGCGCCATGCAGTGATAGATCGAAGGGATAGACGATAGCGATCCACACTCCACACACGAACGGCGAGAGGTAAAGCGATGCGCTGGAGCTCGTACGATAACTGGCGTCCTTATGTTCCGGTGGCAAAACGCCGCCGCGAGGCAGCGCGGAAAGTCGCCGGGATGAAGAAGAGAGGCCACGACGTTTCCCCGGTCGAGATCGAGGGACGCAAGATCGCGGTTACCTTCTGGGGCGGTGCCTGGTGCAGGAATCTCGAGGCATACAGCGACTACTCGAATCGCCTGCCCCGCGGCCGATCCTACGTTCGCAACGGCTCGGTGATCGATCTGCAGATCGGCCCGGGACGTGTGCATGCCCTCGTCTGCGGCTCCGATCTGTACGAGGTGGACATCGACATCAAGCGCCTGGCGAAGCGGCGATGGACAGGTATCAAGACCGAGTGTGCGGGACGCATCGATTCGCTGATCGAGCTGCTGCGCGGTTCCATTTCCAGGGGCGTGATGGAGATCGTGACGCGCAAGGGCGAGGGCCTGTTTCCTTCGCCCCGCGAGATATCGCTTTCCTGCTCGTGCCCGGACTGGGCAAGCATGTGTAAACACGTGGCAGCCACGCTCTATGGCGTCGGCGCGCGCCTCGATCAGCAGCCTGAGTTGCTGTTCATCCTGCGTGGCGTCGAAGCGGGCGAGATGGTGGACGCCGCTGCAAGTCGGCCATCGCCGGCAGGCAAGCCGCGCAAACATAGAGTACTGCGGTCGGACGAGCTGTCGTCGGTGTTCGGAATTGACATCGAGGATGCTGCCACGTCCGTCGCCCGGGCGCCGGCGACGCGGAGTGGACGAGGGGCACGCAAGGGAAAAAAGAAGAGCAAGCGTCCGGCTCAAGTCGCTCGAGCCGCGGCTAAAAAACGTCTATTGAACAAGAAAGCCACGGGGACGGATGTCGTGAAGAAGAAAAAGAAAGGCGCAACAAAGAGAGTCGACAAAGGGAGCCGGTAAGCAAGTCCCACGTCAAAATGCGCGTCTTCGCAGTCACTCGGCTGCGGCGGTCTTGCGGGACGAGCAGCTGGCACGCTATCTCGAGGACACCGGTGCAGAGTATCGATATCTTCGGAGAATCGATTGAAGCCTGACGAGTTTACCGTCGACGTGATGCCGTCAATTGCGGGACTCGGTTGGGAGGAAATGAAAGAGCACATTGAAATCCTCGAAATCGACGAAGTCCACATCCGATTGCTGGATCTTCCCGGGCTCCTGAAAACCAAGCAAGGCGTACGTCCGAAGGACCAGATGGATGCTGCGGTCATTACTGCAGCCATTGCTGCACTGCGCGACCGCTCCACCTGAACGCCACTTGATGACTCAATCGTTTCCGCACGATGTGCGCCGGTCGCCGATATTCAATGGGTAACAGGGCACCATCACGATAGTCTGGTCTTGGCGCCGCGCGCCGCGCGCTCTTACGCG
The DNA here is from genome assembly GCA_035698445.1 of Woeseiaceae bacterium. Lineage (GTDB taxonomy): Bacteria > Pseudomonadota > Gammaproteobacteria > Steroidobacterales > Woeseiaceae > IDS-8. The sequence goes on along the minus strand of DASSBS010000065.1, from coordinate 39,988 downwards.
CCGAGGCAGGAAGCGATGCTCTTTGCGGCCTCCCGGCCTTCGAACACCGCGGTGACCACGAGATCGGCGCCGCGCACCATGTCCCCGCCCGCAAAAACTTTCGGATTCGTCGTCCGGAACGGGTGCGGGCCGTGGGTGGCGACGCGCACGCGCCGGCTCGGCAGCAGATCGATGCCGCAGGCGTCGAACCACGGCGGCGGGTCCGGCCGGAAACCGAAAGCCACGAGCACCGCATCGGCCTCCAGCACTTCCTCGGTGCCCGGCACCGGCTCGGGAAGGCGCCGGCCGCTCCTGTCCGGCGCGGCCAGCCGCGTCTCGACGACCACGACGCCTTCGACTCGATCCTTGCCCGTAATCGCAACAGGCTGGCGATTGAACAGGAACCCCACGCCTTCGTCGCGGCTGTTCTCGAACTCGCGCCGGGAGCCGGGCATGTTCTCCTCGTCGCGGCGGTAAGCGCACACGACGTTCGCGGCACCCTGGCGAATGGCCGTGCGGTTGCAGTCCATGGCGGTGTCGCCGCCGCCGAGGACCACGACGCGCCGGCCCGCGAGGTCGATCCACGGGCGCTCGCGATCGTCGTCCATGCCGAGCTCGCGGTAGACATTCGAGATCAGGTACGGCAGCGCCTCGTGCACGCCGTCCAGCTCCAGGCCGGGAAAGTCGCCGCGCACTGCATCGTAGGTGCCCATGCCGAGGAACACGGCGTCGTACTCGTCGAGCAGCGCCTGGAACGGTAGGTCCGCCCCTACGCGCGTGCCGAGCACGAACTCGACGCCCATGCCTTCCATGATCTCGCGCCGCTTCCTGACGACCGCTTTTTCGAGCTTGAACGGCGGAATGCCGAACGTGAGCAGGCCGCCGATCTCCGGGTAAGCGTCGTACACCACCGAGCGGATACCGAGCCGCGCCAGCACGTCGGCGGCGGCGAGACCCGCGGGACCCGCGCCGACGATGCCGACCCGCTTGCCGGTGTCGAGCACGTTCGTCATGTCGGGGCGCCAGCCCTGCTTCAGCGCCTCGTCGGTAATGTACTTCTCGATCGAACCGATGCTGACCGCGCCGAAACCGTCGTTCAGCGTGCAGGCACCCTCGCACAGCCGATCCTGCGGGCAGATGCGGCCGCAGATCTCGGGCAGCGAATTCGTCTGGTGCGAAAGCTCCGCGGCCTGGAACAGCTTCCCTTCCTCGATGAGCTTCAGCCAGTCCGGGATGTAGTTGTGCACCGGGCATTTCCACTCGCAGTAGGGATTGCCGCAAGCGATGCAGCGGCCGGCCTGGCTGGCCGCGTCCGCGCCGTCGTACGAGCCGTAGATCTCACGGTAGTGCTTGATGCGCACTTCGACCGGGTCCTTGTCCGGATCGCGGCGCGGCACCTCGAGGTATTGCAGGGGATGCTTGGACATGTTCGAGCCTACGCCGCCTGCCGCAGCGACTTGATGAGTGAGCCGAGCTCGGCGGCCTTCGGTTTGACCAGCCAGAACTTGGGCAGCCACGTGCGGAAGTCATCGAGTATTTCGGTCCCCCACGCGCTCCCGGTCAGCTCCACGTGCAGCGCGATCATCGCGCGGAGGTGCTGCAGGTGCGCCTCCATGCTCTCGTGTGTCACGCGGTGGATGTCGATCAGGTCGTGGTTGTAGCGATCGACGAAGTCACGATCGGCATCCAGCACGTAGGCGAAGCCGCCCGTGAAACCGGCACCGAAGTTGATGCCGGTGCGCCCGAGCACGACCACCATGCCGCCGGTCATGTACTCGCAGCAGTGATCGCCGGCGCCCTCGATGACCGCGATCGCCCCGGAGTTGCGCACGGCGAAGCGCTCGCCGGCCATGCCCGCGGCGAAGAGCTGCCCGCCGGTCGCGCCGTACAGGCAGGTGTTGCCGACGATCACGGTGTCGCGGGCCTTGAAGCACGAATCTTCCGGTGGGCGGATGACGATGCGGCCGCCGCCCATGCCCTTGCCGACGTAGTCGTTCGCGTCGCCCGAGAGCAGCAGGTTGAGCCCGGCGACGTTCCAGGCGCCGAAGCTCTGGCCGGCCGTGCCGTCGAGCCGTACGTCGATCGGCGCCTGCGCAAGCCCCTCGTTCCCGTAACGGCGCGCGATCTCGCCGGCAAGCCGGGCGCCGATGGAGCGATTGAAGTTCCTGATCTCGTAGGCGAAGGCACCTCCCGACCCGGCCTCGACCGCCGGCAGGATATCCGCCACCATCCGCTCCGCCAGTTCTCCCTGGTCGAACGGCCGGTTACGCTCGTCGATGCAGAACTGCGGCGCATCTTTCGCGAGCCCGGCTGTGGTAACAATCGGGCGCAGGTCGAGCTGTTGCTGGCGCCGGGTTTCACCCGGTTTCAGCTCGATCAGGTCCACGCGGCCGATCAGCTCCGACAAGCTCCTGGCGCCCAGCTCCGCGAGCCGCATGCGCACTTCCTCGGCAACGAACCGGAAGAAGTTCATCACCATCTCCGGCAGCCCGCTGAAGTGCTCGCTGCGCAGCACGTTGTTCTGGGTCGCGATGCCGGTCGCGCAGTTGTTCAGGTGGCAGATGCGCAGGTACTTGCAGCCGAGCGCCACCATCGGCGCGGTCCCGAAGCCGAAGCTCTCGGCGCCGAGCAATGCCGCCTTGACGACGTCGAGGCCCGTCTTCAAGCCGCCGTCCGTCTGCAGCCGCACCTTGTGGCGCAGGTTGTTGGCGCGCAGCACCTGGTGCACCTCCGAGAGTCCGAGCTCCCACGGGCTGCCTGCGTACTTCACCGAGCTCAACGGGCTCGCGCCGGTGCCGCCGTCGTAACCGGAGACGGTGATGAGGTCGGCATAGGCCTTCACCACGCCCGCGGCGATCGTGCCGATGCCCGGCTCGGCCACGAGCTTCACCGACACGAGCGCCTCGGGGTTCACCTGCTTCAGGTCGAAAATGAGCTGCGCCAGGTCCTCGATGGAATAGATGTCGTGATGCGGAGGCGGCGAGATCAGTCCGACACCGGGTTTCGCAAACCTGAGCCGCGCGATCGTCTCGTTCACCTTGTGACCCGGCAACTGGCCGCCTTCGCCCGGCTTCGCCCCCTGTGCGATCTTGATCTGGATGACCTCGGCGTTGACCAGGTACCCGGCGGTGACGCCGAACCGGCCCGACGCGATCTGCCTGATCTTCGACCGCCGTTCGCTGCCGTTGCGCGCCGGGTCCTCGCCGCCTTCGCCGGAATTCGAGCGCGCGCCGAGGCGGTTCATCGCGATGGCCAGTGCCTCGTGCGCCTCCGGCGACAGCGCGCCGAGCGACATTCCGGCGCTGTCGAAGCGCGGCAGGATCGCCTCCGCCGGCTCGACCTCGGCCAGCGGTAGGCGCGGCCCGACGGGCTTGAGGGCGAACAGGTCGCGCAGGGTCGCGACCGGACGCTCGTTGACGAGCTTCGCGTACAGCAGGTAGCGGGCAAAATCGCCGGAGCGCACGGCGGCCTGCAGGGTCGCGACGACGTCCGGGTTGAAGCAGTGGTACTCGCCGTCGTGCATGTACTTCAGCATCCCGCCCTGCTTGAGCGGCAGCCGCGGCTCCCAGGCGGCGTGCGCGAGCTCCCGCTGGTCGTCCTGCAGATCCTCGAATTTCGCGCCCTGGATCCGGCTCACCGTGCCGCGGAAGCACCTGTCCACGATCTCCTCGTGCAGCCCGACGATCTCGAAGAGCTGCGCGCCACGATAGCTCGAGACGCTCGAGATCCCCATTTTCGACATGACCTTGAACAGTCCTTTGCGGATACCGCGCCGGTAGCTGCGGCCGAGCTGCTGGTGGCGATCGACGTTGCCGCGCTGCGCGAGCGCGTGCAGGCTCTGGTACGCGAGGTACGGGTACACGGCCGTGGCCCCGTAGCCGATCAGGCACGCGAAATGATGCGGATCGCGCGCGGCGCCGGTCTCCACGACGATGTTCACGGAGCAGCGCAGCCGCGTGCGCACGAGGTGATGGTGCACCGCGCCGGTCGCGAGCAGCGCGTGCACGGGCAGCAGGCCGGGCTTCAGGTAGCGATCGCTCAGCATGATGACGAGGTGCCCCTTGCGCGCGGCCTGCTCGGCTTCCGCGCAGATGCGGTCGAGCGCCTGCGGTAAGCCTTCAGTTTCGGGTGCGTTGAGATCGATGAACGCGTACCGGTCGGCGAACAGGCATGGCCCCGGCCCGACGAGCTGGCGCAGCTTGCGCTGCGACAGGATTGGCGAGTTCATCACGACCTGTTCGGCGTGCTCCGGCCCGATGTCGAACAGGTTGCATTCCCGGCCGATCGTCGTCTGCAGCGACATCACGATGCGCTCGCGCAAGCTGTCGATGGGCGGGTTGGTGACCTGTGCAAATTGTTGACGGAAGTAGTCGAACGGAGAGCGGACCTGGCGTGACAGCACCGGCATCGGCGTGTCGTCGCCCATCGACCCGACCGCTTCCTGCTCGGTGTTCGCGAGCACGCTCACGATCTCATTGAGCTCTTCCCGGCTCACGTTGAACATCTTCTGGTAGCTCGCGAGTGTGCCCGGGTCCATCGGCTCGGCGGCCATGTGGTGGTCGACGAGCTCCGAGTCGAGGTAGCGCAGTCCCTTCTTCAGCCACTTCTTGTACGGCGCACGGCCTTTAAGCTCCTGGTGCACGTCGCCGGTGCGGAGAACCCGCCCGTTGCGCAGGTCGACGGCGAGCATCTCGCCGGGCCCGAGGCGGCCTTTCTCGACGACGTCGCCGGGAGCGTAATCGTAGACACCGATCTCGGACGCGATCGTGATGTGGCGGTCCTTCGTGATGACATAGCGCGCCGGCCGGAGGCCGTTGCGGTCGAGGCAGCACGCGGCATAGCGGCCGTCGGTGAGGACGATGCCCGCCGGGCCGTCCCAGGGCTCGATGTGACAATCCCAGAACTCGTAAAAGGCGCGGACGTCCGGGTCGAGCGCGTCGACGTTCTGCCAGGCGGGCGGCATGAGGATGCGCATCGCCTGCAGCACGTCCATGCCGCCGGCGCGCAGGACCTCCAGCATGTTGTCCAGGCTGGACGAATCGGAGCCGGTCAGTGAGATGATCGGCTCGAGCTCTGAAACGTCGTGCAGCTTGTCGGAACGGAAGTTGTCCGCCCGGGCGACGGCCCAGTTCCGGTTGCCCTGGATGGTATTGATCTCGCCGTTGTGCGCGAGGAAGCGGAACGGCTGCGCGAGCCGCCACTCCGGCAGGGTGTTGGTCGAGAAGCGCTGGTGGAACAGGCAGACCGACGTCTCGAGCCGCGGGTCCCGGAGATCGGGAAAGAACCGCGGCAGCGACTCGGGCAGCACCATGCCCTTGTAACTGAGGGTCGCGGAGGAAAGGCTGGCGACATACGCGCTTTCGTCGACCGCGGCCATGCGGCGTTCCGCGCGCCGGCGCGCGAGGAAAAGGCGGCCGTTGAACCCGGTCCGCTGCATGCCCGCCGGCGCGTTCACGAACAACTGCTCGATGTGCGGCAGCGTCGCCAGCGCCTCGCTTCCGCACACGGACGTGTCCACGGGCACCTCGCGCCAGCCGGCGGGCTCGAGCTCGGAGTCGATGAGCGCGCGGTCGATGATTCGCCGCACTTCGGCCGCGCGCGCTCCGTCCTGCGGCAGGAAGACGCTGCCGGCCGCGAAGCGCTCCGCTGTCGCGATCCCGCTTTCCTCCGCGATCGCCCTGAGGAAACCGATCGGCGCCTTCATCAGGATGCCGCAGCCATCCCCTGTCTTGCCGTCCGCCGCGACCGCGCCGCGATGCGTGAGGCGCGCGAGCGCCGTGATCGCCGTCTCGACGACCCAATGCCCGGGATTGTCGTCGAGATTCGCGATCAGCCCGAACCCGCAGCTATCGCGCTCGAACGCGGGATCGTAGAGTCCCCGCTCAATCATGTTGGCGCTCCGCGACGCGGCGGTAGGCCTCGCGGAAGGGAATGCCTTCCGTGGTCACGAGGCGGTTCGCTTCCTCGGCGGCATGGATGCCGGGGGAGAGCCGAATCTTTTCCGGCACGAATTTCACGCCGGAGACGACCTGCGCCATGACGTCGATGCTCTCCGTCGCGAGATCGATAGCGCGGAAGAGCGGCGGCTTCAGGCGTTGCAGGTCGCGCTGGTAGCCGGAGGGCAGCTTCGCCGTGATCATCAGGCATTCGTCCAGGCACGCGACCGCCGTGGCCGAGCCCGCGCGGACCAGCTCGAGCACGTCCGGATTGCGCTTCTGCGGCATGATCGAGGAGCCGGTAGTCGCGTCCGCCGCGAGCTCGATGAAGCCGAATTCCTCCGTGTAGAAGAGGAGCAGGTCGGCGGCGAGCCGCCCCAGGTCCTGCATGACGAGCGCGAGCTCGAAGAGCAGCGTGCACTCGGCCTTGCCGCGCGAGAGCTGCACCGCGGTGACCGGCGCCTGCGTCGCGGCGAAGCCGAGCCTGGCGGTGGTCGCCTCCCGGTCGATCGGGAGTCCCGGCGTGCCGTAGCCTGCCGCGCTGCCGAGAGGATTCCTGTCGAGGCGCCGCCGCGCCGCGCCGATCCCGGCCGCATCGTCCTCCAGCGCCTCGATGAAGCCGCCGCACCACAGCTCCACCGACGACGGCATCGCCTGCTGCATGTGCGTATACCCGGGCAACGCCAACCCCTGCTCGCGCCGGCCGAGATCGCCAAGCGCTGCGCAAAGGGTCCCGAGGCGACCCGGGACGTCCATCGCCACGTCAAGCAAATAGAGGCGCAGCGCCGCGAGGAGCTGGTCGTTGCGCGAGCGCCCCAGGTGCAGGCGTGCACCGGCCCCGCCGATCCGCGCGGTCAACCGCGACTCGAGCGCGGTGTGCACGTCCTCGTCCTCGAGCTCGATGCGCCACTCGCCCGCGGCGTGCGTCTTTTCGAGCTGGCGCAAGCCGTCGCGAATGCGGCGGCAGTCCTCCTCCGCGAGCAGGCCGGCTTCGGAGAGCATCCCGGCATGGGCGATCGATGCGCGCACGTCGTACGGCACGAGACGCTCGTCCAGCCGATGGTCCTCGCCCGCGGTGTACCGTAGCACTCGCCGGTCGAGCGGCAGCCCCTTGTCCCAGAGCCGCGTCATGCACCCGGTCCGGCCGCGGCCTGTTCCGCCGGTGTCAGCGCCCCGATGTCGTTGACGACGAGGGTGCCGGTGCCTTCGTTCGTGAAGACCTCGAGCAGCAGGCTGTCCGGAATCCTGCAGGAGATCACGTGCACGCGCTGCACGCCGCTGGCGAGCGCCGCTTCGATCGCTGCCGCTTTCGGCAGCATGCCGTCCGCGAGCTTGCCGCTGTCGATCAGCCTCCTGAGTCCCGCCCGGTCGACGTAGGAGATCAACGAGCCGGGATCGTTCACGTCTTCGAGTATTCCAGGCGCACCGGTGGCGAGAATCAGCTTCTCCGCGTCGAGCTCCGCGGCGATGGCCGCGGCTACCGTATCGGCGTTGATGTTGAGCAGGTTGCCCGCCGCATCGCAGGACAGGGGACTGACGACCGGCATCAATGCATTGTCGAGTTGCTTCCGCAGGACGCCGGCATCGACGGATTCGATGTCGCCGACGAAACCGTAGTCGACCTGTTTCCCGCCCTGGCCCTGCACCGGCGGCCTTTGAGACGCCCGGATGAGACCGGCGTCGACGCCGCTTATGCCGACGGCCGATATTCCGAGTTCCCGGCACGAAGCGAGAATGCGCGTATTGATCTGGCCGTTCAGCACCATCGTGGCGACGTCCAGCGACGCGCCGTCGGTGACCCGGCGTCCGTCGATGAAGGTCGCGTCCAGTCCGAGCGCCTGGGCGAGCCGGGTCGACTGCGGCCCGCCGCCATGCACCAGCACGATCCTGATTCCCACCTGGTTGAGAATGCCGATCTGTTCCATCAGCGCACGGGTCGCGGCGAGATCGGCGAATACTTCGCCGCCGACCTTCAGCACGAAAACCTTGCCCTTGAAGAGGCGTATGTACGGAGCCGCGTGCTTCAGTGCCGCAACGACGGTGGCGTGATCGTGACGCGGCGTCACGACGGCGCTCCCGGGCCGGACTGTTCATGGATGCGCTCGCGCCCTTTCCTTAATCTTCGTCCGCACAAGGTAGTTCCTCCCTCGGAAATACACGCGGTATTCCGCTCGGTCGGAAAATCCCTTGTGCGAACAAATCTCTGCGCAATCATCGCGGCGATCCATGAACAGTCCGGCCCAGCATCCGGTGCAAGACGGCCATCTGGGCCAGCATCCTGTTGCGCGCTTCGGGTATGACGACGCTCCTGGGGCCATCGAGCACGCGGTCGGTCACGACGACCCCGCGCCGCACCGGGAGGCAATGCATGAAGCGGCAATCGGCGGCGTTGTCGAACCACGGTTCGTCCACGCACCAGTTCTCCAGCCCGCGCCGCTGTTCCTGGTCCTTGAGCTTGTCACCGTAGTGCGCGGTCGACGACCACGATTTGGCGTAAATGACGTCCGCGCCTTCCATCGCTTCCCGGCGATCGCCGGTTTCCCTGATGCTGCCCCCCGAGGTTTCCGCGGCGGCGCGCGCTTTGCTCATCACGCGCTCCGGCAGGGCGAAGCCTTCCGGGCGCAGCACGGTCACGTCCATGCCCCGCCGGGCCGCCATGTAGAGCGTCGAGGCGGGCACGGCAAGCGGCAGCGCCAGCGGATGCCAGGCCCAGCTCAGCACGAATCGGCCGCCGTTCGCCGCTACGCCGAGGTCATCCAGTGTCTTCCAGTCCGCCAGGTTCTGGCAGGGATGATTGATCGCCGATTCCATGTTGATGTACGGCGTGTCGATGAGCTCGACCATCGACCGGAACTCCGTGTCGGCGAGGTCGGCGTCCAGGTTGCGCCGTTCTCCGAACGCGCGGATGCCGATGGCATCGCCGTAGGACGCGATTACCGGAACGGCCTCGTGAATATGCTCCGCCGCGGCGCCGTCCATGACGATGCCCGGCCGCGTTTCGAGCCCGTGTATGGACATGTCGGGCGAGATGACGAACGTGCCGCCGCCGAGCCGCGTCATGGCCGCCTGGAACGAGGCCAGGGTACGCAACGACGAGTTCAGGAACAGGAGCGCCAGGACCTTGCCGCTGAGCGCGCGTGGTTCCGGCTCCCTGTCCAGCCGCGTTGCCAGCGAGAGCAAGGCAGCCAGCTCGTCGTCCGAGAAATCCGCGAGATCGTTGAATGCTTTCATGAACCGGTTCCGCCGGGAGTGGATAAAGGGCCGATGTCTTCGAGTGCGGCCGCCAGCTTTTCGACGTCCGCTGCTTTCAGCACCAATGGGGGCAGCAGGCGCAGCACCGTCGCATCGGCGCTCGTGCCGGCCAGGATGTCGCGTTCGAGCAGCTCGCCCTGCACTTCGGCGGCCGGGCGATCGCAGACGAGACCCAGCATGAGCCCCATTCCCTGGATCGCGTGGACCGGCCCTGCCACGCAGGTGGCGCGAATCTGCGCTGCGCGTTCGCGCACGTTCGCCAGCAGCGCTTCGTCTCTTATCGCCTGGACCACGGCCAGTATGGCGGCCGCGGCAACGGGGCCGCCGCCGAACGTCGATCCGAGAGCGCCTTTCTGCTGCATGGCGGCGAGCTCGTCGGTGACGAGCACGGCGCCGCACGGCAACCCGCCGCCGAGCGATTTCGCGAGCGTCATGATGTCCGGCTGGATGCCGTGCGCCTGCACGGCGAACCAGTGGCCGGTTCGCCCCATTCCGCATTGCACTTCGTCGGCGATCAGGAGCGCGCCCACTGCCTCGGTGCGCTCCCGCAATGCAACGACGAATTCGGCTGAAAGATCGAAGGCGCCGCCGATCCCCTGCACCGGCTCGAAGATCACCGCGGCGGCGTCCGGTCCGATCATCGACTGCGCCGCGGCCACGGCGTTACGCGGGATGAACTGCACGTCGAAGGGCTGGCCCGGAAAGCCGTACCACGTGTCGGCGGCGTTCCAGGTGACCGCCGCCGCCGCCGCGGTGCGGCCGTGAAACCCATGGGTGACGGCGAGGATTTTTCCCCGGCCGGTCGCCGTGCAGGCGATGCGCAGGGCATTCTCGTTGGCTTCCGCGCCGCTGTTGACGAAGAACACCCGCTTGAGCTTGTCCGGCGCTATGGCAGCCAGTGCCTCCGCTGCTTCGGCGCGGACCTGCAGCGCCACCGCGTTGCTCTGGAACAGGAGCGAGCTTGCCTGGTCGCTGATGGCGCGGGTCAGCCGCGGATGGGCGTAGCCGAGACCCGCCACTGCGTGGCCGCCGTAGAGATCGAGAATGCGCCGGCCGTCGGCGGTGATGATCTCGCAGCCTTCCGCCCCCACGGGCAGGAACGGAAGCTGCCCGTACACCGGAATGGTGGCGGCCGCTTCGCGCAACTGGCAGTGAGCTAGATCCATGGCGTGGCCGGCGCGAGTAGCCCGCAGGTCTCGGGCAGGGACCACAGCCGGTTCATCCACTGCACGGCGCCGCCGGCTGCTCCCTTGACGAGATTGTCGATCGCCGAGGTCACGACCACGGTGCCGTTTTCGGCTGCAACGCCGATGTGGCAGTAGTTGCTCGCGATCACGTCCTTGAGCTTTGGTGTGCCGTCGATGACGCGCACGAATTCGGCGTGCGCATAGTAGTCGTCGAACGCCTGGAGAACGCTATCGGCCGGCACGCCGCCTCGCAGTTGAGCTTGCACGGTCGCGTAAATGCCGCGCGAGAAAGGGCCCGAGTGCGGCACGAACTGCACGGACACGGCCGTGCCGGTCGCGCGCTCGGCCAGGCACTCCATCTCCGGCGCATGCCGGTGCGCCAGCGGCTTGTAGGCGTAGAGATTCGAGTGCCTCTCCGGGTGATGCGTGCCGGCCTGCGCGGATTTCCCCGAACCGGTGCTGCCCGTGACCGCGGTGACGAACAGGGGCCCGCTCGACAGTCCCGCGAGCGGAACGATCGCCAGCAGGATGGCGGTAGTGAAGCAGCCAGGATGCCCGACGTGATCACTCTCTATGCCGCTCACTTGTTCGGGCAGGCCACAGGAGAACCGGCCGAGCAGGTCAGGCGCCGCATGAGCGGACTTGTAGATCTGCTCATATTGCGCCGCCTCCGCGTAGCGGAAATCGGCCGAACAGTCCACGACGTGCACGACGAGGTTGCGCCGTGCAGCGGCATCGAGCGCATTGGCTACGAGGGCTGCGGAAGCGCCATGCGGAGCAGCGGAGAAGAGGGCCAGCTTGCTGCCCCTTTCCAGGGCGTCCATCCATGTTTCCGGTTTCGCAAAGGCTGTTCCTGCGCAAGCGCCCGCCAGGTACGGAAACACGGCGCCGATCGCCTCAGTGGCACGGCTTTCGGACACGGCGGCGCACAAGGTGAAGTGCGGATGCGCCGACAGCAGGCGCAGCAGCTCGCCGCCCACATAGCCCGTCGCCCCGATGACGGCGGCGTTGATTTCCGGAGCGCTCACGCCCGCTCTCGCCGGCGCGCCGCGATCGGCAAGGCATCGGCAATCAAGTCGCCCAGCGCGCTGCCGCCTGTCAGCGCGTTGATGGCGGCCACGGAGGCGCGCGCGGCAATCTGCTCGACGCCCACGGCGTTGTCCGTTGCGGGTCCGGTGACGACGGCGGGCTCGATCCCGTATTGCTCCCGAAGAATCTTGCAGCCGCCCCAGGCGGCAACCGGGTCATTGGCGCACAGCACCACGGCCGTGAACGCGGCACGAATGCCGGCGTCCGTCAGGATGGCTTCGACGCCGTACGCGCCGAGCAGGCCGTCGCCCAGCTCCAGCACGATGGCGTCCGGCTGGTGCGTCGCCAATGTCGTCAGCAAGGACCGGGTGAGGGCCGGCCCGTTATCGGCTGTCGTGGCGACGACGCCGAGGTCCGAGAAGATCATGGTCTCGGCGGCGCCGGCATCCTCCATTGCGAGAATGTCGCGCCGCAGCGAGACACCTGTCGCCTTGCACGCGGCGACGTGCAGGCCGCGATGACGAAGGCGCCCGATGATCGCGCACGCCGCCGCCGTCTTGCCCGAGTCCATGCACGTGCCCGCCAGCGCGACGACCGGGACGGCCCGCACGTCCAGGGCGGTTATCGCCTGGAGCTTCTCTGCTCCTGCCCGCGCGGGAACGCCGATTCGCTCTGCCAGGTACGGAAAGTGCAGCACGGTGCCCAGCACCTCGCAGTCGAACGGGGCCCCCACGTCCGGGTTTGCCGAGTCGCAGATGCCGAGAACGCCGCCGATGTTGAGGATCTGCACGACCGAGCCGACGGTCAGCGCTTGCGGAAGGTGACCCGAATAGCCGCGCAGCGCTTTGCGGTGACCCAGCGCGCCGACCACGACGTCGCCCTGCCTGACGCTCGCCATGCGGCCGCTCGCCAGCTCGAGCTGGTTGTAACGGCTCTTGTTGTTCAGCACGCGCACGGCGAGCAGCACGCCCTCTTCACAGGTGATGTCGTCCGAGACGCGAAGCTCGTGCCCGAGCTTGCTGTGCTGCGCGACGGACGCGACCTTGTCGACGAAAACCGTTCTCATTACGCCGTCCCTGCGGCACGCGTCTGCAGCATGCCTGGCAGTGAAAGGATGCGCGCGTAGCCGAGCGCGTCCTGCGGCGTCCATTCGCCCGCCGCCTCGCCGTACACGCCGCGCGTCGCCGCCAGCAGCGAGTGCGGCGACGTGACGCCGGTGACGAAAAGGTTGCCGGGGCGCAGCGTGAAGCTCACGGCGCCGCTCACCCGCGCCTGCGACGAGACGAGCAGCGCCTCGACGTCGCGGCAGGCGGGGTCGAGCTGGCGGCCCTCGTGGATGAGGTCGCCGTAGACGGCGGCGACCGTGTCCTTGAGGCGGCTCTGCGGGGCGGACAGCACGAGCTTTTCCAGCTCCCGATGGGCGGTGATCAGGACTTCCGCGGCCGGCGCCTCGAACGCGACGCGGCCCTTCGTGCCCAGCACGGTGTCGCCGAGGTGGATGCCGCGCCCGATGGAATAGCGGCCCGCAAGCTGCTCCAGCTTGCCAATCAGGGTCACGGGATCGAGCACCTCGCCGTCCAGCGCCGTCGGCAGGCCGCGCTCGAAGACGAGCGAGTGTTCGGAAGCGGGCAACGGATCGGCCCAGCCATTGGCGGAGAGCACCCAGGCTTCCTCCGGCAGCGAGCGCTCGGAGGTGAGCGTTTCCCGGCCGCCGATCGTGACGCCCCACAGCCCGCGGTTGATCGAGTAGGCCGAGCCCTGCGGCGGCCGCGGCAGGCCGTGGCGCTCGAGCCATGCGAGCTGGTCGGCGCGCGCCCAGCGGTTGTCGCGCACCGGCGCCAGGATCTCGAGCGACGGATCAAGGGTCCGCAACGCCACCTCGAAGCGCACCTGGTCGTTGCCGGCGGCCGTGCAGCCGTGCGCGACGGTCGTCGCGCCGCGTTCGCGCGCGAGCCTTGCGACCCAGGCGGCCTGCAGGCCGCGCTCGGCCCCGACGCAGAGCGGGTACAGGTGGCCCCGCCGCACGTTGCCGGCGATGAGGAACCTGAGCACCTCGTCGAAGAATGCCTGGCGGGCGTCGATCAGCAGGTGCTCGGCCGCACCGAGCGCGAGTGCGCGCTCGCGCAGGTCTTCCGCGCCCGCTGCATCGAGACCGCCGGTGTCCACGGTGGCAGTGACGACTTCGCGTCCGTAAGTCTCCTCGAGCCACGGCACGCAAAAGGACGTGTCGAGGCCTCCGGAGAACGCGAGGATGATGGGGGATTGATCGCGGCCCACTGGTCGCTCCTCTTGAAGCCGGTGGATGGTCCGCTCAGCCGCGCGTGGCGCGGTTGATGCGTTGGGTCAGGGCACGCTGCGCGCGCGCGTCGGGTGTCGCGGTGAAAACAGTGTCGTCGCCGCCGACGTTGCCGACGATCTCGGGCCAGCCGCAGCGGTCCAGCGCCAGCGCCACGCGCTGCGCGGCCCCGATCGCCGTCCGGATCACCAGCAGGTTCGGTCCCGCCGGCTGCAGGTCGACCAGGAGGTTCGCCACCTGCGCCATTTCGTCGACGGCGTCCGGTTCCGCCCCGGGGAGCTCGTAGCCCGATGCCGTCTTGACCGCGCCGAGATCCTTGAGGTCGCGGCTGATGCTCGATTGCGTGGCGTCGAAACCCGCCGCCGTCAGGGCGTCGACGAGCGCCTGCTGGGTCGTGGCAGGGCCTTGCTCGAGGAGGCGGCGCAGCGTTTCGCGCCGGTCGCTGCGGGTCCGGATGGAAAGGGGCATCGGGAGGTCTCGAATAAATATGCGCATATAAATAGCAGGATGCGCATAGCGCGTCAAGCGCCGGATTGCCTTGCTGCAGGAGCCGTCTCACGGGCGACACGACGTCGACGGCCGTCGTCGCCCGTGAGACGGGCTCCTACACGGTGCTGTGGCGGGACGCGAGTGTTTGCACCACGTCCGCGACCGACAAATCACGACTCTTCAGGAGCAACAGCAGGTGATACAGGAGGTCCGCCGATTCGCTGACGATGCGGGAGCTCTCCCCGGCCGCCGCCGCCAGCGCCACTTCCACGCCTTCCTCGCCGATCTTCTGTGCGATGCGCGAGGGTCCCGCGGCGCACAGGCGCGCGGTGTAGCTGCCCTGTGGCTTTTCTTCGATCCGCTGCGCGATCACTTCCTCCAGCCGCGCGAGGAAGCCGAGGTTCTCCGCCGCCACCGCGGGCCGGTCCGCAAAGCAGGTGGGCGTGCCCGTGTGACAGGTCGGGCCTTGCGGACGGGCGAGAACCAGCAGTGCGTCGCGGTCGCAATCGGCGCTGACGTTCACGACGTCAAGACGATGACCGGAGGTCTCGCCCTTTTCCCACAGGCGCCGCCGGGTGCGGCTGTAGAACACCACTCTTTCTCGCGCGAGCGTTTCCCGGAGCGCGTCACGATTCATGTAGCCGAGCATCAGAACCGCGCCGGTGAGAGCGTGCTGGACGATGGCCGGGATGAGACCGGCGGCTTTGGTCCAGTCCAGCTTATCGATGTCGTCGGGTTGCATGGTTCTCCATCACGATGGCCGCACCTGGATTTGGCGTTCACGAAGAAACGATTTGAGCGCCGCGATATCGATCGCGCCGCTGTGAAAGACGCTGGCAGCCAGCGCGCCGTCCACGCGCGCGGCGGTGAAGACCTGCGCGAAGTGTTCGGGCGCGCCGGCGCCGCCGGAAGCGATCAGGGGAACGTCGCAGACCGCGCGTACCGCCTGGAGCTGTGCGAGGTCGTAGCCGGTTCGCACGCCGTCGCTTGCCATGCAGTTCAGGACGATCTCACCCGCGCCGCGGCACTGGACTTCGCGCACCCAGCCCAGGGTGTCGCGTGCCGTGTCCCGGGTTCGCTCGGGATCGCCCGTGTACTGGTAGACGCGCCAGCCGCCGGCCGCGGCCTGGCTGTCGATGCCGACGACTACGCATTGCGCGCCGAAACGCTCACTCAAGCGGTCGACCAGCTCGGGGTCCGCCAGTGCCGGGGAGTTGATCGAGATTTTGTCCGCGCCGGCATTGAGCACCGTTTCGGCGTCGTCGACGGAACGTATGCCGCCGGCGACGCAGAAGGGGATATCGAGCAGGCGCGCAACGCGTTCGATCCAGCTTCGGTCCACGGAGCGGCCTTCGGGGCTGGCGGTAATGTCGTAGAACACGAGCTCATCGGCGCCGCTGTCGCGGTAGCGCCCGGCAAGCTCGAGAATATCGCCGGCGTCGCGATGTTCGCGAAAGCGCAGGCCCTTGACGACCCGCCCGTCGCGCACGTCCAGGCAGGGGATTATGCGTCTGGCAAGAATGGCTGCAGCTCCGCGGCTTCCAGGCGTTTTTCCAGCAGTGCGCGCCCGCTGACGGCGGCGGCGGCGCCCGCCGCCGCCAGGTCGCGCAGGTCCGCAACGTCCCGCACGCCGCCCGATGCCTGCCACCGGACCTGCGGGTAGCGGCGGGCGCACTCCTTATATAAGTGCAGGTTCGGTCCCGAGAGGGCGCCGTCGCGGGCGATGTCGGTGCACAGGACGTGGCGCAGTCCCTCGGCGCGATAGCTCCCGACGGCTCGCCACAGCGGCAGCCCGGTATCGTCGCGCCAGCCGTGAATGGCGCAGCGGGGGATGCCGTCCCGCGCCAGGCGCACATCGAAGGCCAGCACGATGGCCTCGGCGCCGAAGCGCCGCAGCCATCGGCGAACCTCCGCCGGTTGCCTGACGGCCGCGCTGCCGATGACGACGCGGGCGACGCCGGCGTCCAGCATGGCCTCGACGGCGGTCGCATCCCGTATGCCGCCGCCGACCTGGAGCTTCACGCCCGTCTGCCCCGCCAGGGCGAGAATCGTGGCGCGGTTCGGTTGCGTGCCCGCGCGCGCGCCGTCGAGATCGACCAGGTGCAGCCAGCTTGCGCCGAGCGCGCGATAGCGCTCCAGCAATTCCTGCGGTGCGACTTCGTAGCGCGTCTCGGCGTCGAAGTCCCCTCGGCGGAGCCGCACGCAGCGGCCCCCGCGCAGGTCGATGGCGGGCATCAGCAGCATCAGCCGAGCGCCAGGAAGTTTCTCAGCAGCGCGGCGCCTGCGTCCCCCGAGCGCTCGGGATGGAACTGGACGCCGTAGAAATTCCGCTGCGCCACGACGGCCGAGAACTGCCGGCCGTACTCCGCGGTGGCGAGCGTTTCAACGCTCACCGGCAGCGCATAGCCGTGGGCGAACCAGGCGTAGGCGTTGTCGTCGAGTCCGTCCAGCAGATCGCCGTTGTTGCGGCACTGGAGCCGGTTCCACCCCATGTGAGGCACCGGCCGGCCGGGCGCGGGCGTGAAGCGCTTCGCGGTGCCGGGCCACGCGCCCAGGCAGGACACGTTCCCTTCCTCCGACGCCTCGTAAAGCAATTGCATCCCGAGGCAGATGCCCAGCACCGGCTGCTCGAGCCCGGGGATGAGCTGGTCCAGTCCGCGGGCGCGCAAACGCGCCATGCCGTCGGCCGCCGCGCCGACGCCGGGAAGAACGACATGCGTCGCCGCTCGAATGATCCGGGCGTCGCTCGTGAGCTCCGGCGCGCAGCCCAGCCGCTCCAGGGCGAACCGCAGGGAAGCGATATTGGCGCCGCCGTTCTCAATGATGGCGACGCGGCTCACAGCACGCCCTTGCTGCTGGGCAGCTCCGTGCCCTCGCGCCGCACGGCCTGCCGCAGTGCCCTGCCGAGCCCTTTGAAACAGGCCTCGATCATGTGGTGTGCGTTCTCGCCCCGCACCGAAATCTGGATCGCCGCGCCGAGCGAGTCGGCCAGCGAGCGAAAGAAATGCGGCACGAGCTCGGTCGGCAGCGCGCCGACGCGCTCGCGGTTGAAGGCGCCGTCGAAAGTGAAGTAAGGCCGTCCGGACAGGTCGAGCGCCACGCGCGCTTGCGCCTCGTCCATCGGCAGCACGAAACCGTAGCGCCCGATGCCCGTTTTGTTGCCGAGTGCGCTCTTCAGCGCCTGACCCAGCATCAGCGCGCTGTCCTCGACGGTATGGTGCTCGTCGACGTGCAGGTCGCCCCTGGCCTGCAACTCGAGCGCGAACCCTCCATGACGCGCAATCTGCTCGATCATGTGGTCCAGGAAGCCGATGCCGGTGGCGACGTCTACCGGGGTCTGCCGATCCAGGTCCACGGTCACCCGGACGTCGGTTTCGCGCGTCCTGCGCTCCGCGACGGCGGTGCGCGCCCCGTGCGTAATGCGCCGGGCAACTGCCTCCCAGGTCTCGCCCGCGCCGCCGTCGAGCCGCACCCGAAGGCCGGTAACACCGAGATTGCGGGCGAACTGCAGATCCGTGTCGCGATCCCCGACGACGAAGCTTGCATTGCGGTCGATCGGATGCGTGTCGAGGTAATCGCGCACCAGCCCCGCGCCCGGCTTGCGGCACTCGCAACGGTCGTGCGGAAAATGCGGACAGATGCAGACGGCATCGAAGCGAATGCCCTGGCTCGCCAGCAGGTCCAGGATGAACTGCTGTGCAGCCTGGAAGTGTGCCTTCGGAAAGCCGGGCGTGCCCAGGCCGTCCTGGTTGGTGGTCATCACCAGGGCGAAGCCGGCGCGCCGGATCGCGAGCAGCGCCGGAATGACGCCGGGCATCAGGCGGACCTTCTCGACACGGTCGACCTGCTCGTCCGGCGGCTCTTCGACCAGCGTCCCGTCACGATCGACAAAGACCACCTTGTTCATGCCGCCTCCAGGGCGCGCAACAGGCGGTCGTTCTGGTCCGGCGTGCCGATGGTCACGCGCAGCGAATCGGACAACTCGGGCTGCCCGCGCAGGTCGCGCACCAGCAGTCCCGCCGCGAGTGCCGCGCGCAGGCAGCGGCCGGCGTCCACGCAGTCCACCAGCAGGAAGTTGGCCGCGCTGGGCCAGACGGTGCGAACCGATGGCAGGCGCGCCATGGCCGCCGCCACTCGCGTGCGCTCGCCCACGATGGCCCGCGCGCGCTCGCTCACGGCAGCGCTCCGGGAAGGCTCCAGCACCTCGAGTGCCGCCTGGATGCTCGGGGAAGGCAGGGCGTAGGGCGGAAGCAGGCGCCGCAGGAACTCGACCAGCGCCGGGTCGCCGAGGAGGGCGCCGCAGCGCGCCCCGGCCAGCGCGAAGGCCTTCGACAACGTGCGCAATACCACCAGGTTGGGCAAGCGCGGCAGGCGGGCGGCCAGGCTCGGCGCGCCGGAAAACTCGATGTAGGCCTCGTCCACGACCACGATCGCGTAATCGCTCAAGGCCGCACACAGGTGCTCGACGGCAGCCGGATCGGCCAGGTTCCCCGTGGGGTTGTTGGGCGAGCAAATGAAGACGATCTTGATACGGCTGTCGCTGACGCGCACCCGCTGCCCAATGGCCGCGGTGTCCAGCGCAAAGCCGGTGTCCCGCCGCAAAGGCAGCTCGACCACGGCCGCGCCCTGGATACGCGCCGCCACCTTGTACATACCGAAGGTCGGCGGGCAGGTGAGCACGGCGTCGAGGCCGGCGCGGCAAAACCCCCTGGCCAGCAGGTCGATTGCTTCGTCGCTGCCCCGCCCGGCCAGCACGCACTCGACCGGCACGCCGTACAGCTCGGCCAGCCTTTCAATGAGCGCGCGCGGTTGAGGCTCCGGATAGCGGTTGAGGCCGGCAGGAGAGCGATCGCCCGCCATGCACCACGGCGATTCGTTCGCATGCAACCGTTCCAGGCCCGGCGCCCACCGCGCGTGGCGGTACGGCTGGAACTCGAGCAGGTCGGGACGCGCCAGGCCGAGCACGGACGTCACGGCAGTTTCCGCACGGCTTGCAGGCGCACGCGCACGGCATTGGCGTGTGCATCGAGGCCTTCCATGCCCGCCATCGTGCAGGCGGTCGGTCCCAGGTCGCGCAGGCCCTCCGCGGTCAGTTCCTGCACGGTGATCCGCTTCGTGAAGTCGTGCAGGGACAACCCGCTCCATGCGCGCGCATAGCCGTACGTCGGCAGCACGTGGTTGGCGCCGCTGCAATAATCGCCCATCGTTTCCGGCGACCAGGGGCCGAGGAATACCGAGCCGGCGCTGGTGACCTTTTCCAGCCACCGGCGCGGTTCGGCAACGTGCAGGATCAGGTGTTCGGGCGCGTATTCGTTACTGACGGCAAGGGCCGCGTCCAGGGTCTCTACTGCCAGTACGCGCGCGGCGGCGAGCGACTGGCGCACGATGTCCCGCCGGGTCAGTTGCGCGCACTGGCGCTCGACTTCGCTGCACGCGCGCTCGGCCAAGGCGCGTGAGGTTGCGATCAGCACGGCCTGGGCCTCGGGGCTGTGCTCGGCCTGGGCCAGGAGATCCGCGGCGACGAAATCCGCGCGCGCCGAATCGTCGGCCACGATCAGCACTTCCGAAGGGCCGGCCGGCAGGTCGAATGCCGCCCCCTCCGGGTCGCCGGCCACGAGTTGCTTGGCGGCGATGACGAAAGAATTGCCCGGCCCGAAGACCTTGTCCACCTTGGGGATGCTCCCGGTACCAAAGGCCATGGCCGCTATGGCCTGGGCGCCGCCGACTTTGAACACGCTCCCGATGCCGCAACGGCGGGCCACGTACAGCACGGCGGCATCGGCCCGGCCGTCCTTCCGGGGCGGGGTGCACAACACGCGAACCGGACAGCCGGCGAGCAAAGCCGGGACCGCGAGCATGATGGCGGTGGAGGGCAGGGGCGCGCTGCCGGCCGGAACGTAAAGTCCGACGGCCCGGATCGGCAGGACGCGCTGTTCGCAAACTACGCCGGGCGAGGTTTGCACGCGCCGGGAGCCCGGCGTTTGCGGCGCGTGAAAGCGCTTCACGTTGGCGATGGCACGATCGAGCGCCTGCTTTTGCTCCGGCGACAGCGCCGCCTCGGCCTCATCGAGCTCCACCGCCGAAACCGCTCCGAACGCCGCGCCGTCGAACCGCAGTGTCAGTGCGCGCAGGGCGGCATCGCCCTCGCGGCGCACGCGCTGCAGGATCTCCCGCACCGTCTCGAGCGCCCGCGCCGGGTCTTCTCGTGCCGGACGCTGCAGCGCCGCGCGGCGCTCGGCGAGCGCCAGGGAAGACCAGTCAAGGATCTCCAACACGATCAGGCCAGCATCTTTTCGACGGGCAGCACCAGCACGGCGCTGGCGCCGGCGCCCTTGAGGCTTTCGAGCGTTTCCCAGAACACGTTCTCGCGGCAAACGGCGTGCACGGCGATCCTGTCGCCCAGGCCGTCCAGCGGAATCACGGTCGGCGACTCGCTGCCGGGCAGCAGCCGCCTGATCTCGGCCAGCGCCGAGCGGGGTGCGTGCAGCATGATGTACTTGCTTTCCCTGACCTGTTGCACCCCGTCGATGCGCAGCAGCATGCGGCGCAGCCACTCCTGCTTCTCGTCGGGCAGCGGCTGCGGCGTGCGCACGAGCACCGCCTGGCAGTCGAGGACCGTCTCCACCTCGCACAAACGGTTGGCGTGCAGCGTCGAGCCGGTCGCCACCAGGTCGCAGATGAAATCGGCACGGCCGAGCCGCGGTGCGATCTCGACCGCGCCGGACAGGGTAACGATCTGCGCGTCGACGCCGTTTTCGCGCAGGAAACGCCGCAAAAGGAAAGGATACGTCGTGGCGATGCGCTTGCCGCTCAGCGTCCTCGGGCCGTCGTAAGCCGCCTGCTCGGGTCCTGCAATGGCCAGCCGGCAACGGCCGTAATCGAGCACCCGCAGCTCCTGGAGCTCCATCCGCGTGCCCTGGGCCTGCAGCGCGAGGCGCTTTTCCTCCAGCACGTTGCGCCCTACCACACCCAGGTCGCAGACGTCCTCGTGCACCAGGTCGGGGATGTCGTCGTCGCGCACCAGCAGCACGTCTAGCGGCATGTTCTCGCCGTAGCACAGGAGCTGGTCCTTCCCCCGGCTGTACTTCAGGCCGCAGCGCGCCAGCAGGTCCAGCGAGTGGTCGGTCAGGCGGCCCGCTTTCTGCACGGCCACTTTGAGCCGTTCCTGCTTATCCATCCTTGCGGCTCTGCTTCAGCCGATCCACCGCCAGTGCATAACCGCCGCTTCCGGCCGTGAGGTAGCGGGCTACACGGCCGACAGTGGTCACACTCACGCCGGTGAGCCGGTGGATCTCCCGATACGGCCGCCCGCGCTGCAGCATCTGCACGACGGCCCAACGATCCGCCATCGCCTGCAGCTCCGCCGGCGTGCACAGGTCGCGAAAGAACGCGCGGCATTCCTCCGGGGTGCGCAGCGTGACAATTGCGTCGAAGAGCGCCCGTTCAGCCAACTGCTCACGCCGCGCCGTAATGGTTTTGTGCGGTTTCATGCCTGTTCCAATGTACTAACGCGCTATTACACTAATGCAATCTCTCGCTACAGGCAAGCTCAACGCGCCCCTTGCGAACGAAAGGGAACAACCCGGGTGCAAAGGCCGCTGCCCTTATTGGGGTAAAATGCGAGATTGTCGCGTATGACGATATTCCCGTACCCGGTACACTTTTCATGCCCCCCGCCAAAGAAACCGATGCCATGGCTACGAGCCCGGAGAACTTGCCCCGACGGCACAAACTGACGGTCACCGACTATTACCGTCTCGCCGCGGCCGGCAGCCTGCGCGAAAACGATCGCGTGGAATTGCTCGACGGGGAGATCATCGATATGACGCCGATTGGCAGCAAACACGCTGCAAAGGTAGGCTACCTGACTCAATTGCTGATGAAAGCAGTCGGCGACCGGGCCCTCGTCTGGACGCAGAATCCGGCGCGGCTCGGGATCTATTCGGAACCGCAACCCGACCTGATGCTGTTGCGGCCAAAGACGGACTTTTATGCTTCCGGACACCCCGTACCCGAAGACATATTGCTGATAGTAGAGGTCGCGGACACATCCCTGAAGTACGACCGCGATACGAAGATTCCGCTTTATGCCCGTCACGGGATACGCGAAGTCTGGTTGGTGGATATCGACAACGAACGCCTGGCGATTTACCGGCAGCCCGGGCCAGAAGGTTACGGCGCCGTGTCGGAACCTGCCTCGCCGGAGAGGACATCACTGGTCATGTTGCCGGATCTCTACGTCGACCTCGGAGACTTGTTCTAGCTCCTTCTCCCGGATACAAATCCATCACGATCCTGGAATCTGCCTCCGTGCGGGCTCGCGCCGGGCACGTGACTCATTTGGCCCGCGGACGCGGGTAGTGCCGAACGGCGGATTGCGGCTATGATCCCACCGTATCCGATCGTTTCGACACCAGGAAAGCGGGAACATGACAGTACAGGATTCATCGGCAGGACACGCCCGGGTGGCGATACTCGGCGGCGGCAATGTCGGCCAGGCCCTGGCGCGCGGCTGGGCCGCCGCGGGCCGGTTCGCGCCGGCCGAGATCATGCTCACGCGCCGCCAGGTCGAAAAACTGGGCGAGCTGGCCGATGCCGGTTTCAAGGTCGGTAGCGACAACCGCGCGGCCGTCGAGCAGGCACGGCAGATCGTCGTCGCGGTGCAGCCGCAACAGCTCCGGGCGCTGTTGCAGGACATTCGGCCGGCGCTCGACCCGCAGCGCCACACGCTGGTGTCGGTCGCCTCGGGCGTGCGCATCGAGCAGATCCGCGAGCTGGCCGGGGAGGGCGTGCCAATCGTGCGCGCGATGCCCAATACGGCGATCGCGATCGGCGAATCGATGACCTGCCTGGCTGCGCCGCCGGAGCACGCGGAAGCCCTGCAGCAGGCCCGCACGCTGTTCGACTCGGTCGGGGTGACGCTGGAGATCAACGAATCGATGATGGAACCGGCGACCGCGTTATGCGCCTGCGGCACCGCGTTCTTCCTGCGCTCGATCCGGGCCGCCTCGCAGGGCGGCATCGAGATCGGCTTCCATCCGGAGGAGGCGCTGCTGATGGCGGCCCAGACGGCCAAGGGCGCGGCAGGGCTGCTGCTGCGCGAGGGCTCGCATCCCGAAGCAGAAATCGACCGCGTGACGACGCCGCGCGGCTGCACCATCGCCGGGTTGAATGAAATGGAGCACCGCGGCTTCAGCTCGGCGCTGATCAAGGGCATCCTGACCTCGGCGCGCAAAGCCGTCGAGCTGTATCGCGAGCCCGCGCGCTGAACCGGCCGAGCGGGCCGTCATGCGCCCTGATGGGTCGGCAATATGGAAGCGGCGCGCCACAATGACAAGGCTCAGCGGCTTTATTCAGCCGCCGGATTCGAGAGGATTCGCAATGCCGCGCCCGGCGAGGCCGGGTGCGGAGCCGTGGATCGGCTCGCGACATTGTCAATCCGGTTCGTGCCGGGCCGCCTCAACGTAAGCCAGGAACAGGTTCGAATGCCGCCGCCCGTGCTTGTCGACGGCGCGACAGGCCTTGTTCAGCTTGTTGTCGATGATAGCCAACACGGTGTCCGCCTGCATGGCGCGTGCGTCGGCGGCATCGTGCAACGATTCACGCAGCACCCGTGCCAGGTTCTGCGCGTCATTCAGCAGGCGCTCGGCCTTGCGCAGGTGCCGGGCATGCGCGTCGGCGGCGGAAAAAGCATCCGGATCGACGTCGTAGTCCTCATCGGACAAGAGGTCCGGCACGTAAAACGGCGGTTCTTCCATCACCTG
The DNA here is from genome assembly GCA_035698445.1 of Woeseiaceae bacterium. Taxonomy (GTDB): domain Bacteria; phylum Pseudomonadota; class Gammaproteobacteria; order Steroidobacterales; family Woeseiaceae; genus IDS-8. Next base: position 16,056 of record DASSBS010000065.1, on the reverse strand, counting down.
CGGCCAACCACGATCCCTGCAGTCGTTTCGCGACAGAAACTGCATTTTCCCGTCCCCCTCGAAAGATGGAATTCAGGTAAAAAGACTACATGCGTCCTGACCGTGCAACAAGCCGTGTCTGTTACAAACACGTTTGTGTGAGCGCACACGTTTGCCGTGCTTAACCTGTTAAGCGGCACTTGACACCCGGGCAGGTCATGGATCGGCGTTTGCTTTACCGCCTGCTGGGCGAGCGGATACAAAGAGCGCGATCGGAGAACCGCAAGAGCCAGCGAGTGCTTGCCGAGGAGCTCGGCATGAGCCGCACGTCGATGGTCAATATCGAGAAAGGGCGGCAGCACACGTCTCTCCACGTGCTCTGGCAGATCGCCGAGCGGCTGAACGTGGAGGCGGCATCGTTGCTGCCCACTCGACGGGATTATCTCGCCTCCGGCCGACCGGTGGTGCTGGACCGCGCGACGATCGAGAAGATCAACAGGAAAGCGGAGGACGATCCCGACACGAAGCGGCAACTCGAGGAGTTCGTGAAATGGGCCAGGGCAAGGGATACATCTCCCCGCAGCAGTTCGACAGGTTGACGGAACGATTGATAAGCCGATTGCGGGTCGCCCGGCCGCCGGTGCCCGTCGAATCAATCGCGAACCACCTCGGACTGACCGTCGAATACACCGATCTCGGAAGAGGCGTCTCGGGCTTGCTCGTGGCGTCCGCGACAGGCGGCACCATCGGCGTCAACAGGCGCCATCACCGCGTGCGGCAGCGCTTCTCCATTGCGCATGAGATCGGTCATTTCAAGCTGCATGCCGATGCAGCCGAGAACCTGTTCATCGACAAGGAATACGTGTTGTTCCGCGACGATCGGGCTTCACGCGGCGAGATCCGGCACGAGATCCAGGCGAACATGTTCGCGGCCTCCCTCCTGATGCCGGCGCCGCTGCTCCGGCTCAGCATCGAGGAAGGACACGTCGACCTCGGCGACGACCACCAGGTCAATGAGCTCGCCAATGAGTTCCAGGTCAGCCTGGCCGCGATGGCGTACCGGATCATGCGCCTGTTCAGGTGATCGGGATGGCGCTTGCAGTCAGCGCGCGCCGGCCGCCACGAACTGGTGCAGTGCGGGATTGCCGGTTTCCTCGCGGGGCAGGAAATCCGCCAGGTGAGCGAGATCGCTCTCGAAGGCAACATCGGCGGCGGCGTCGATCTCGAAGCCGGCCAGCACGCGCCCGAATGCCGCGCCGTGGTTGCGGTAGTGGAACAGGCTGATGTTCCAGCGCGTCCCGAGAGTTTCGAGGAAATGCAGCAGGGCGCCGGGGCGTTCCGGAAACTCGAAGTGGAACAGCCGCTCGCGCTTAAGGCCCGGCGCCGGTCCCCCGACCAGGTGCGGAACGTGCAGGCGCGCGACCTCGTTTTCCGTGTAGTCGGTGCAGGTATACCCGCCATCTTCGAGCACCCGGGCCATGGCGAGCCGCTCGGCGCGGCCGCCCTCGTGCTGGATACCGACATAAACCTGGGCCGCCGCGAGGTCGTGCCAGCGGTAGTTGAACTCGGTGATGGTCCGGGGACCGAGACAGCGGCAAAACGCCAGGAAGCTGCCCGGCCGTTCCGGGATCGTGACGCCGAACAGCGCCTCGTGCTGCTCGCCGATGGCGGCGCGATCCGCGACGTGGCCGAGGCGATCGAAATTCATGTTCGCGCCCGACAGCACCGCGGCGAGCGTCGTCCCGGCGGCATCGTTCTCCCTCGCCCAGCGCTGCATGCCGGCGACCGCGAGCGCGCCGGCCGGCTCGACGATCGACCGGGTGTCCTCGAACACGTCGCGTATCGCGGCACAGACCTGGTCGACGCCCACCGTCACCACCTCGTCCACGTACGCGCGCAGCAGCTCGAAGCTCGTGTCTCCGACCTGCCGGACCGCGCAGCCGTCGACGAACAGGCCGAGGCGGTCGAGGCGCACCGGTTTTTGCGCCCGTAGCGCGGCCTGCAGGCAGGCGGCGTCGTCGGGCTCGACCGCAATGACGCGGATGCCCGGATCCAGCGTCTTCAGGTACACCGCCATGCCGGCGCACAGCCCGCCGCCGCCGACCGGGATGAAGACGGCGTCGAGCGCGCCCTGGTGCTGCGCCATCAGCTCCATCGCCACCGTGCCCTGGCCGGCGATGACGTCGGGATCGTCGTAGGGGTGGACCAGGGTGCGGCCTTCGCGCTCTGCGAGCGCGTGCCCGTGCGCGGCGGCATCGTCGTAAGCTTCGCCGTGCCGCACGATGCGCGCGCCAAGCGCCCGGACGGCGTCCACCTTGATGCGGGGTGTCGTCGCCGGCATCACGATCACTGCTTCGATGCCCAGCCGCCGTGCGCCGAGTGCGACCCCCTGCGCGTGGTTGCCGGCGGAGATCGCGAGCACGCCGCGCGCCCGCTCCGCATCGGTCAGCCGGGCGAGCCGCGTATAGCCGCCGCGCAGCTTGAACGAGAACACCGGCTGCAGGTCTTCGCGTTTCAACAGTACCCTCGCCCCGAGGCGGGAAGAGAGCCGCGGCGCGGCGTCCAGCGGCGTGGTGCGCGCCACGTCGTAAACCGGCGCGGTGAGGATGGCCCGCAGCCAGGCGCCGGCATCGATCGGCGTACCATCGTCGGCCGATGCACCCGGCGCCGGTGCGAATGCCTGCGCGGCGTCGCGGCGCGCGATCATGCGACGCGCCGCGCGGCGTCCGCGAGATCGTGCACCCGCTGCGCCACCCAACCACCGGCGGTACGCGTGTCGACGGCGCCGCGTGCGGCCAGGTCCCGGGTCAGCACGCGCGCGTCGAGCGCGTCGGATACGGCACGTTCGATCACCTGCGCTTCCGTTTCGAGCAACAGCGAATGCCGCAGGAGCAGCGCCACCGACAGCAGGATCGCGTACGGATTGGCGATGCCGCGCCCGGCGATATCGGGCGCCGCGCCATGGATCGGCTCGTACAGTCCGCGCCTCCCGTCGCCGAGCGAGGCCGAGGGCAGCAAACCCATCGATCCGGCCAGCACCGAAGCCTCGTCGGTGAGAATGTCACCGAACAGGTTCTCGGTCAGGATCACGTCGTAATGCGCCGGCTGCATCAGCAGGTGCATGGCCATGGCATCGACCAGCACGTGTTCGAGGGCCACTTCGGGGAATTCCTCGCCTATCACGCGTGTCACCGTCGCGCGCCAGAGGCGCGAGGTCTCGAGGACATTCGCTTTGTCCACATGAGTGAGCTTCCCGCGGCGGGAGCGCGCCAGCTCTCCCGCGCGGCGCGTGGCGCGCTCGATCTCCGCCACCGAGTAGCGGCAGGCGTCGAAAGCCGTGTCGCCCTCGCGCCGCTTCTCACCGAAATAGCTGCCGCCGGTGAGCTCGCGTACGAACAGGATATCGACGTTGCGCAACAGGCTCGGCCGTAGCGGCGAATACCGCGCGCCGATGGTATGCGGCTTCACCGGGCGCAGGTTGGCGTACACCCCGAGCGCCGCGCGCAGCTTCAGCAGGCCCTGCTCGGGCCGCACGGTGGCATCCGGATCGGACCACTTCGGTCCGCCCACGGCACCGAGCAGCACGGCATCCGCTCGCTCGCAGAGCTCACGCGTCGCGGGCGGGAGCGGATCGCCCTCTGCGTCGATCGCGGCGCCGCCGATCAGGCCCTGCTCGAGCTCGAAACGATGCCCGAACGCTTCGGCAACCGCGTCAAGCAGGCGTACCGCTTCGGCGGAGACTTCAGGACCGATGCCGTCACCGGGCAGGCAGGCGATGCAGGCTCTCACGTGTGGCTGACCTCGTGGATGGAATCGGCTCTCATGCGGCGTGCTCGTCTGAGCGGGTTGCTTCGAATGCCGCGATGGCGTCGAGCTCCGACAGCAGGTAGCCGAGTTGGTCGACGCCGCGCAGCAGGCACTGGCGGGCGAAGGGGTCGATCTCGAAAGCGATCGCGGCGCCGTCCGGCAACTCGATCCGCTGCGCCTGCAAGTCGATGGCAATCTCGCGCCCGGCGCAGGCGGCGACGGCCTGCCACGCGTCCTCCGCGACCTCGATCGGCAGTAGCCCGTTCTTGAGGGCGTTGTTGCGAAATATGTCGGCGATGCGGGTCGAGATCACGGCGCGGATGCCGAAGTCGAGCAACGCCCACGGCGCGTGCTCGCGTGAGGAGCCGCAGCCGAAATTTCGGCTTGCGAGCAGCACGCCCGCGCCCCGGAACTCCGGCCGGTGTAATGCGAAATCGGCGCGTTCGCCGCCGTTGGCGTCATAACGCCAGTCGGCGAAGCAGTGACGGCCGAGGCCGGCGCGCTCTGTGGTGGTAAGAAAGCGCGCCGGGATGATCTGGTCGGTGTCGACATTCTCTACCGGCAGTACGGCAAGACGTGAAACGAAGCGGCTGAGGGCTTCCATCAAATAGCCTCCTCCGCTCGTACCGCGGTGCAGGCACGCGGATCCGCGATGTGCCCCGCCACGGCGCAGGCCGCCGCCGTGGCGGGACTCGCGAGCACGGTGCGCGCTCCCGGGCCCTGGCGGCCCTTGAAGTTGCGGTTCGAGGTGCTCACCGCGAGGTGGCCCGCGGCCACCCTGTCGCCGTTCATCGCGATGCACATCGAGCAGCCGGGCTCGCGCCACTCCGCCCCGGCGGCGAGGAAGACGTCGTGGAGGCCTTCCGCCTCGGCGGCGCGCTTGACCGCTTCCGAGCCCGGCACCACCAGCATGCGGACCTGCGAGCCGATGCGGCGTCCGCGCAGGATCGCCGCGGCCTCGCGCAGGTCGGACAAGCGGCCATTGGTGCAGGACCCGATGAACACGACGTCGACATTCTGTCCGAGCACCGGCGCGCCGGCGCGAAAGCCCATGTAACGCAGCGCTTCATCGGCACGCGCGTCGCCCGCGTCGGGCACGGCGCGATCGATCGCCACGACCTGCCCCGGGTTCGTGCCCCAGGTGACGGTGGGCGCGAGGCCGGACGCGTCGATGCGGATCTCGCGGTCGAATCGTGCGCCGGGATCGCTCGCGAGGCTCCTCCAGCGCTTCACGGCGTTATCGAAGGCGGCACCCCGCGGCGCTTGCGGCCGCCCTCGCAGCCAGGCGAACGTGGCCTCGTCCGGCGCGACCAGCCCGGCCCGCGCACCGGCCTCGATCGACATGTTGCAAAGCGTCATGCGCGCTTCCATGTCGAGCGCGCGGATCGCCGCACCGCGGTACTCGATCACGTGCCCGGTGCCGCCGTCCATCCCGAGTGCACCGACGATGTGCAGGATCAGGTCCTTGGCGCCGACCCCGGCCGGTAGCGCGCCATCCACTGTCACGGCCAGGGTCTTCGGCCGCCGCTGCAACAGGCATTGCGTGGCGAGCACGTGGCCGACCTCGCTCGTGCCGATCCCGAACGCGAGCGCGCCAAAGGCGCCGTGCGTGGCCGTATGCGAGTCGCCGCAAACAATGGTCATGCCGGGTTGGGTGGCGCCGAGCTCGGGACCGATCACGTGCACGATGCCGCGCGTGCCGGACCCGAAGCCGTGCAGCTCGATGCCGAACGCGGCGCAGTTCGCCTCCAGCGCGGCCACCTGTAGCGCCGCGGAGTCGTTCGCATACGGCAGGCGCCCGTCGGCACCGGCGGGCAAGGTAGGGGTCGAATGGTCGAGCGTGGCCAGCGTGCGGTCGGGACGCTGAACGGCCAAGCCGCGCGCGGCCAGTTCCGCGAATGCCTGCGGCGAGGTGACCTCGTGCACCAGGTGCAGGTCGATGTAGAGAATCGCCGGGGCGTCGACGGTTTCCGCGCGGACGCAATGCGATTCCCAGATCTTGTCGATAATGGTACGAGGCATCGGGTGCATGTCAGAGGACGGCCTCCAACGCTTCCACCGGCGCCGGGGTACGCAGACGATCGAGCCACCCCCACCTGTCCCTGGTGCGGCCGTCGAACAGGCCGAAGAACTTCTCCTGCAGCGCGGCGGTAATCGGTCCGCGCGCGCCGCTACCGACCGGATGGCGATCGACGGAGCACACCGGGGTGATCTCGGCGGCGGTGCCGGTGAAGAAGACCTCGTCGGCGAGATACAGCAGCTCGCGCGGCAGGGATTGCTCAACCACCGTGAGGCCAAGCTCGTCGGCAAGCTCGAAGACAGTGTGACGCGTGATACCCATCAGGATCGACGCGGCGGCCGGCGGCGTGAAGAGCACGCCCTTGCGCACGATGAACAGGTTCTCGCCGCTGCCCTCGCTCAGCGTGCCGTCGGGGGCGAGCGCGATTCCTTCGGCATAACCGTTGCGCCTCGCCTCCATCGCCACGAGCTGCCCGTTGAGGTAGTTGCCGCCGGCTTTCGCCGCCGTGGGAAAGGTGTTCGGCGCTGCGCGGCTCCAGCTCGAAACGCAGGCGTCGATGCCCTGTGCCAGGCCGTCTTCGCCAAGATAAGCGCCCATTTCCATCGCGGCGATCGTCACCTCCACCGGCGACCCCGGCGCCGGGCAGACGCCGATACCGCCGACCCCGCGCATCACCAGCGGCCGCAGGTAGGCTGTAGTCAGTCCGTTCGCGAGCACCGCATCGCGGCAGGCGCGCACGATCTCGTCCGGCGTGAACGGAATCGTCATGCGATAGATCCCTGCCGAGGCGAACAGGCGCTCGACGTGGTCGGCGAGCCGGAAGATAGCGGGCCCGTCCGGGGTGGCGTAGCAGCGTATGCCCTCGAACACCGAGGAACCGTAGTGCAGCGCATGCGCCATCACGTGCACTTTGGCGTCGGCCCAGGGGATAAGATCGCCGTTGAACCAGATGTACCGGGACGCTTTCATGCTTGTGAACCCGCGGTTACCAATCCCGATTCCGGGCTCTCGAGCGTCCTCCGTCGTTCGATACGGTTGATCACCTCCACCAGTGCGAGCGCGCTGGCTTCGAGCACGTCGGTGCTGGCAGCGCGGCCGCAGTACTCGCGCCCGTCGCAGGTCACGTCGACGCGCGCCTCACCCTGGGCATCCTCGCCGGTCGACAACGAGCGCAGGTGGTACTCGCGCAGCGTGATCGGCGTACCGGTGGCGCGTTCGATCGCGGCGAAGATCGCGTGCACGGGTCCGTCGCCGACCGCGGCTTCCTGCACGGTACGGCCGTCCCCGTGGGCCAGCCGCACGCTGGCGGAAGGCACCGCCTCGCGCCCGATCGCGCCCTGCGCTTGCAGGGCGACCAGGCGCCAGGGACCTTGCTCGCTGCCGGTCGCGCCGAGCGCGATGGCCTCGAGGTCGGCGTCGAATACCTCTTTTTTGCGGTCAGCCAGGGCTTTGAAGCGTGCGAAGGCCTGGTTGAGCGCCGCTTCGTCCAGCACGATGCCGAGCGCCTGCAGGCGATCCGCCAGCGCGGCGCGGCCGCTGTGCTTGCCGAGCACGAGCTGCGATCGCGATACGCCCACGTCTTCCGGCGCCATGATTTCGTACGTCGCGCGGTTCCGCAGCAAGCCGTGCTGGTGGATGCCGCTTTCGTGCGCGAACGCGTTCTCGCCGATGATCGCCTTGTTGCGCGCTACCGCGCTGCCGGTCAGGGCCACCAGCCGGCGTGACACCGGATACAGCCGCTCCGTGCGGATGCGCGTAACGACGCCGTAGTGCGCCGCGCGGGTACGCAGCCCCATCACGATCTCCTCCAGCGCCGCGTTGCCGGCGCGCTCGCCGATGCCGTTGACGGTGCATTCGACCTGGCGCGCGCCGTTCTCGATTGCCGCCAGCGAGTTCGCCACCGCCAGGCCCAGGTCGTCGTGGCAGTGGCAGCTCAGCACCGCGCGCTCTACGCCCGGCACATTGGCAAGCAGGTGCGCGAAGAGCGCGGCATATTCGGCCGGCACGGCATAACCCACGGTGTCCGGTGCATTCAGCGTGGAGGCGCCGGCTTCGATCGCGGCACTGAACACCTCGGCCAGGTACTCGGGGTCCGAGCGTGAAGCGTCTTCGGCTGAGAACTCCACGTCGTCGACATAGCGCCGCGCCAGCTCCACCGCCGCGCCGGCAGCTTCGAGCGCCTCCGCCCGGGTCATGCGCAGCTTGGCAGCGAGGTGCAGGTCGCTGGTGGCGATGAACACGTGGATGCGCGGTGCCTCGGCAGCTTCGAGCGCCGCTGCCGCGCGCTCGATGTCATGGCGCTGGCAGCGCGCCAGCGCCGCCACGCCGCTGCCGCGCACGCTGGCTGCGATGTCCTGTATCGCCGCGAAGTCGTCCGGACTGGCGGCCGCGAAGCCGGCTTCGAGCGTATCCACGCCGAGCTCGGCCAGCGCGCGCGCCATCGCGACTTTCTGTGCCCGCGTCATGGAACAGCCCGGCGACTGCTCGCCGTCGCGCAACGTGGTATCGAAGATGCGTACCCGGTCGGGCGTTGGATCACTCACGATGCGTGCGGCTGGCGTTGCACATCGAGCGCGGCCTCGAGCACGTCCTGCAAGCGCGCGACCTGGCGCAGCAACACGTCGGCGGGCCGGTCGTCGGAGGCCAGCGTCAGCGACAGCTGCATGCCCCGCGGCGTGAGGCGCGTGCTGATCGCGCCGAAACGGAAGCCGCGCCGTTCGACCAGGCCCAGGATGCGCACCAGGGCGCCTTCGCGGTCGGCCAGCAACAGGTTCAGCGCGGGCAGGATCGCCCTCCGCTGTACGGCGGTCGAGTCGGAAGCCGGGTGGCTCGGAGCATCGGTACGAACAGGGTTCACGGCTGCTTCTCCATCATTTTGTGGTTCGGGGTATTGGGCGGAACGAGCGGCCACACGTTGGCTCGCGGGTCAATTTTCACGTGCAGGAAATAAGGCTCATCGGCGGCCAGCATCGTGTGCAGCGCGGCGTCAACCTGGTCGCGGTGTTCGATGCTCGCGGCCTTGATGCCGAAGGCGCGCGCGACTTCGGCGAAGTCCGGGTTGTCGGCGAGGTCGATCTCGGAGTAACGCTCGGCGAAGAACAGCTCCTGCCATTGGCGCACCATGCCGAGCGAGCTGTTGTCGAGCAGGACGACCTTCACCGCCACGCCGTAGCGGCGCAGCGTGGCGAGCTCCTGGATGTTCATCATGATCGAGCCGTCACCGCTGACGCAGACGACCTCGGCTTGCGGGTTACCGAGCTTCGCGCCCATCGCCGCGGGCAGGCCGAAGCCCATCGTACCCAGGCCGCCGCTCGTCAAATGCCGGTTGATGGCGCGGTGGATGCAGTGTTGCGCCACCCACATCTGGTGCTGCCCGACGTCGGAGGCGACTACCGTGTCCGGCGGCGCGAGCTCGCTCAGCCGGTGCAGCAGGCCCGGACCGTAGACGTCCCCGCCCGGCGGGTCGTAGCGCGGCTGCGACGCGCACCGCAGCACCTCGCAGCGCGACTGCCAGGGGCCGATCTCCGGGCGGCAGTCGAGCTGTGGCAGGATGGCCTTCAGGTCGCCGACGATATGCACCTGGGCATAACGCAGCTTGGAGATTTCGGCCCCGTCGGTGTCGAGGTGGATCACCCTGGCGTGCGGCGCGAATTCGGCCAGCTTGCCGGTGGCGCGGTCGTCGAAGCGCGCACCGACGACGATCAGCAGGTCGGATTCCTGCACCGCGAGATTCGCCGCCTTGCTGCCGTGCATGCCGAGCATGCCGAGGAACTGCGGGTCGTCGGTCGGGACGCCGCCGAGGCCCTTGAGCGTGCTCACCACTGGAATCCCGGTGTCGCGCACGAGCTTGCGCAGCGCATCCTCGGCGCCCGCGAGGCCGGCGCCGTAGCCGGTGTAGAACACCGGCTGCCGGCTCGCCGCGATCAGCGTGCGCGCGCGCTGCACCGCGGTGCGGTCGACCGGCGGCGCGGCAGCCGCGGCGGGCGGCCCGAAGCGCGGCGCGGCCACCGGCGCGCTGGCAACGTCCTTGGGCAGATCGATCAGCACCGGTCCCGGCCGGCCTTCGCGCGCGATGCGGAACGCCTCGCGCACGGTCTGCGCGATGCGGGTCGCATCGCGCAGGATGAAGCTGTGCTTCACGATCGGCAGGGTGATGCCGAAGATGTCGACCTCCTGGAACGCATCCGTGCCCATGACTGTCGTCGCCACCTGCCCCGTGATCGCCACCATCGGCACCGAATCGAGAAAGGCATCGGCGATGCCGGTGACCAGATTCGTCGCGCCCGGTCCGCTGGTCGCGAGGCACACGCCCACCCGGCCGGTGTGGCGGGCGTAGCCGTTCGCGGCGAGCGCCGCACCCTGCTCGTGCCGCACCAGGATGTGGCGGATGCCCGAATCCACCAGTGCGTCGTACACCGGCATGATCGCGCCGCCCGGATAGCCGAAGACCAGGTCCACGCCTTCGGCCTCGAGCGCGCCGAGCAGCGCGTCGGCGCCGCGCAGGGTGGTGGCCGCCGCCGGGCGCGGTTCGACGGCGGGTGGGATGGCGTGCTCGGCGGTAGACGACATACGGCTGGATTTCCTCGTTGACGTGTCAGGACACTCGTTCGCGGCCGCTCATCCCGCTGCCGCCTTCTTCGCGGCGGGCGCAGCGGGTTGCGCCGCCGGCTCTTCCTGCAGCCAGCTCATAGAGGCGCGCAGCCTCCGGCCGACGGTTTCGACCGGGTGCTCGAGGTCGCGCTGCTTGAGCGACTCGTAACGCTCGCGCCCGCTTTTGTGCTCCGCCACCCACTCGCGCGCGAACTGGCCGTCCTGGATCTCACGCAGGATGGCGCGCATCTGCTTGCGGGTGTGTTCGTCCACGACTCGCGGGCCGCGGGTGAGGTCGCCGTACTGCGCCGTCTCGGAAATGAACCGGTGCATCTGCTTGAGCCCGCCTTCGTGCAGCAGGTCGACGATCAATTTCAGCTCGTGCAGGCACTCGAAGTAGGCGACCTCCGGCTGGTAGCCGGCCTCGACGAGCGTTTCGAAACCCATCAGCACCAGCTCGGTGGCGCCGCCGCAGAGCACCGCCTGCTCGCCGAACAGGTCGGTTTCGGTCTCCTCGCCGAACGAGGTTTCGATCACGCCGCCGCGGGTGCCGCCGATGCCGTGCGCGTAAGCGAGCGCCAATTCCTTTGCGTTGCCGGTAGCGTCCTGCTGGACCGCCATCAGGCAGGGCACACCGCGGCCCTGCTCGTACTGGCGCCGGACCAGTGCGCCCGGGCCCTTCGGCGCAATCAGGACCACGTCGAGATCGGCACGCGGCGCGATCTGCCCGAAGTGCACGCTGAAGCCGTGCGCGAACAGGAGCGCCGCGCCCTCCCGCGCATGCGGCGCGATGACCTCCCGATACAGCTCGGCTTGTGTCATGTCCGGTGTCAGGAGCGCGATCAGGTCGGCAACCGGAATCGCGCGCTTCGGCAGGTCGACCGCAAGCCCGTCGCGCGTCGCCTGCTCGAAGCTCGCTCCGGGGCGCGCGGCGACCAGGACATTGCAGCCGGCGTCGTGCAGGTTCTGCGCATGCGCGCGACCCTGGCTGCCGTAGCCGTAGACCACGATCGTCTTGTTCTCCAGGGCGGCGGGATTGGCGTCGGCGGCGGCATAGCTTTTCATTGTTTGCTCCGGATCAGGGTTGGAAAACGGGTAAAAGGGGAGTCCACAGGATCTCGCTGCGCGACGAGGGCGCGCACGACTCCCTGCTTCCTTGATGAGAGATCGAAGCGGCCGGCGGTGTCGGAAATGCCGTGCAAGCCCCGGTCGAGGCCGAGCTCACGCCCGCGGCGAACTTTGCCAGCGCGCCGCGCGTTTCCGCCGGGCGGGGCGAGCGCCACGAGCTCGTACGCGCTCCGAGATCGGCATTGGTCGACAGCGTGCGCGCTTCGACGTCGATCACGATACGGTCGCCGTCACGCAGCTTCCCGATCGGACCGCCGAGTGCGGCTTCGGGGCAGATGTGACCGACCATGAAGCCGTGGGTCGCGCCGGAGAAGCGTCCGTCGGTGATCAGCGCGATCTCCCCGCCGAGGCCCTGGCCGATGAGCGCGGCCGTCACGGCCAGCATCTCGCGCATGCCGGGGCCGCCGACGGGGCCTTCGCCGCGGATCACCACCACGTCGCCGGCTACGATCTCCCGCTCCTCTACCGCGGTGAAGCAGTCTTCTTCGGAATCGAACACGCGTGCCGTGCCCTCGAAGCGCAGCGCGCTGTGCCCGGCGAGCTTCACCACGCAGCCGTCGGGCGCGAGATTGCCGTAGAGGATGCCGAAGCCGCCGCGCGACTTGAGCGGTTCGGCGGCCGGGAAAATCACCTGCTGGCCTTCCCGTTCCTGCGCGCGCCCGATTTCCGTAAACAGCGAGTCGCCGCTGGCGGTATCGACGTCGCGCAGCAGTCCGGCTTCACGCAGGCGCGCGCCCAGCAGGCGCGAGCCGCCGGCCAGGTGCATGTCGGGCGCCATGTAGCGGCCGCCGGGCTTGAGGTCCGCGATGACCGGCGTCGCGCGGCTGATCGCGTCGAATTCGTCGAGGGCGAACGGGATGCCGGCTTCGCGCGCAATCGCCAGCAGGTGCAGGATCGCGTTGGTCGAGCCCGCCGTGGCGGTCACGGCGATGGCGGCATTGCGGATCGATTCGGCGGTGACGAAATGGCGCGCGCTCTGCTGCTCGCGCACCAGCCGCATGACGTGTTCCCCACAGCCCCGCGCTGCTACGCGCTTGGCGGGATCGGCCGCGGGGATGTCGTTCAGGCCCATCGGTGCGAGGCCGAGGAACGACGTCGCCAGTGCCATGGTGTTCGCGGTGAACTGGCCGCCGCAGGCGCCGGCTCCGGGACAGGCGGTCTTCTCGATCGCATCCAGCTCGGCATCGTCCATGCGGCCCGCGGCGTGTGCCCCGACCGCTTCGAACACGTCCTGGATGGTCGTGTTCCGGTCCTTGTGGCAGCCTGGCAGGATACTGCCGCCGTACAGCATCAGGCCCGGGAGGTCGAGCCTCGCCAGCGCCATGGCAGCGGCTGGAATGGTTTTGTCGCAGCCGCACAGCACGACCAGGCCATCGAGGCAGTGGCCGCTCACCGCGAGCTCGATCGAATCGGCGATCAGCTCGCGCGAGGCGAGCGAGGCGCGCATTCCCGGCGTGCCCATCGCGATGCCGTCGGTCACCGCGATGGTGTTGAACTCGACCGGCGTGCCGCCGGCTTTGAGTATGCCGGCGCGCACATCCTGCGCGAGGTCGCGCAGGTTGAGATTGCAGGGCGAGACGTCGGACCAGCTATGCACGACCGCGATCAGCGGTTTCGCGATCGCCGTGTCATCGAGCCCGGTGGCACGCAGCATGGCGCGCGCAGGGGCGCGTGAAGGTCCGGATTTTATGGCGTCGCTTTCCACTTTTCTTCTTCTCCATCGCGGTACGGCAATGGCCCGGACTCTTTCGCGTCCCCAGAAAGCAGAAAACCCCGCACTGGTTGCCCGGTGCGGGGTTTGGAGTCTTAGGGTTTCGCTGAAGTCTGGGCCTAAGTCGCCGTTCCGCACCTATGTCGGCTAATAAGTACGAGTACCAGAACGAGACCCGACGCAAGATCGACCGCCGGCAGGGCGCCGGTGTCGAGTGTCTTCGCGATGGGTCCAAACTTCAGCATGGGTCCGATGTTCACGGCAAGAAGCGGCTCGTGTCAACTATTTTTTTGACGCAGACTACGCCGCAGGCTTCCCGTCGGAGCTGCGGCCTGCAAAAATCGTTTTCCCTTACGAAGCGGTGCACGTGGATAGGCCGCTGCCGATAAACTGCAAAACAGGCGATCTCCCGGTTCGAACCAGGCCAGCTCTCCGGCGAGCGCGGCGGTCTCGCCGACGAACAGGATGGCCGGCGCGGCCAGTCCCATGGAGTGTGCCTTTGCGGCGATCCGCGACAAGCCAGCCCCGATGACGCGCTGCCGGTCTGTCGTGGCGTTCTCGATCACGGCGGCGGGCGTTTCCGCCGCCAGGCCGTGGCGCAGGAGCTGCCCCGCGGTCTCGTCGAGGGTGCCCGCACTCATATAAAAGACGAGCGTCTGGCCGGCTCGCGCGAGGGCACGCCAGTCCGGGGCGGCGCCGCCGGCAAGCTTCGCCGAGGCCAGCGTCATGCTGCCGCTCATACCGCGCATCGTGAGCGGAATGCCGGCGTAAGCCGCCGCACCGAGAGCCGCTGTGATGCCCGGCACGACCTGGAAGGGCAGGCCGGCCGCCGCGAGCGCCCGGGCTTCTTCGCCGCCGCGGCCGAAGACGAACGGATCGCCGCCCTTCAGCCGGCAGACGCGCTTGCCTTCCCGGGTTTTGCGCACGAGCAGCTCGTTGATCTGTTCCTGGCTCGGCGATGCGCGACCGGCCGTTTTGCCGACGTCGATCCGTTCCGCTTCCTTGCGTGCGTAGTCGAGGACGGCCGGGGACACGAGCCGGTCGTACAGCACGACGTCCGCCTGGCCGATCAGTTGCTGCGCACGAATCGTGACGAGGCCGGGATCGCCGGGCCCCGCGCCGACGATGTACGCCTCGCCGGCGCGCCGCCCGCCCGGCCGGACGCTGTCGACCAGTTCCCGCCGGACGAGCTGTTCGGCCCGCCTCTCGCGGCCGGCGAGGATGTGCTCGGCCGCGGGGCCCTCGAAGAAGCGTTGCCAGAACCTCCGCCGCTCATCGAGCGTCGCAAAGCGTTTCCGGACGAGGCGGCGCCAGCGGCCGGCGCGCGCCGCCAGTACGCCGATGCGAGCCGGGAGCCAGCGCTCGATCCGGCTCTTGAGCTGCTGCGCGAGCACCGGGGCGTTACCGCCGGTGCCGATGGCAATGGTGACCGGAGATCGGTCCACGATGGCCGGCAGGATGAAACGCGACGCGGAGTTGTCATCGACGACGTTGCAGAGAATGCCCGCGGCGTCTGCCGCCGCGGCCACGCGCGCGTTGACGGGGCCGTTACCGGTCGCGGCGACGACGAGTCGCGGGCGCTCGAGCAGTGATTCCTTCCACGAGGCCCGATGCCGTATCTCGCCCCGGTCCCGCATCGCGGCAAGCCGCTCGTTCAGTTCCTGCGCGGCCACCGTCACGATAGCGCCCGCGCGCCGCAGCAGCTCTGCCTTGCGGGCGGCCACGCCGCCGCCGCCGACCACCAGGCACGGCTGCCCCCCGAGCCGCACGAATATCGGCAAGTGTTCCATCGCCGCACGGTATTCCGCCGCAGCCGCCGCGAACAATACGAAATGGCTCTGCCCCCATAACGTGCCGGCATATCGCGCATGAGAGTTGACATCGCAGCAGGGAGAGGGCATATCGAGGTGATGACCCTCAAGCAACTCAAATACCTGCTCGGCGTCGTGGACCATGGCCTGAACATCACGACCGCAGCCGAGCGCCTGTACACGAGCCAGCCGGGGATCAGTAAACAGCTCCGCCAGCTCGAGCAGGAAGTCGGCGTGCAGCTCTTTTCGCGGAAAGGCAAGAATCTCGTTGCGCTGACGCCGGCGGGGATCACCGTCGTCGACTACGCGCGCAGGATCCTGCGCGACGTCGACAACATCCGCAGCCTGGGCAGGGAGCTGGTTGCCGAAGAAGAGGGCACGCTCTCGATCGCAACGACGCACACCCAGGCGAGATACGTGCTGCCGGAGATCCTGAGGCAGTTCCACGAACGGTATCCGCACGTCAATCTCGAGCTGCACCAGGGCACCTCGGAGCAGATTGCCGCGCTGGTGGCCGACAACCGCGTCGATTTCGCGATTGCGACGGAATCGCGGAACGCGTTTCCCGAGCTCAACCTGCTGCCCTGCTATAGCTGGGACCGGATCGTGCTGACGCCACGCGATCATCCGCTCGCGACGGGCAAGGAACCGTTGACGCTGGAGAAGCTGGCGGAGTACCCGCTCATCACCTACGTCTTCAGCTCAACCGGCGAGTCGTCCTTCCTGCAGGCGTTCGCGAAGAAGAACCTGGAACCCAACGTCGTGTTCACCGCGCGCGATGCCGACGTGATCAAGACGTACGTGCGGATGGGGATGGGTGCCGGCGTCATCGCGCCGATGGCGCTGCAATGCGACGAGCTGAAACGCCTGAAAGTCATCAGCGCGAAGGGCCTGTTTCCGCGCGTGACGACATGGCTGGGCGTGCCGCGGGAGCGGGTGTTCCGCCGCTACATGGCGGAATTCGTCTCGCTGTTCGCGCCGCACTGGCCGATCGAGCTGATCGAGCAGGC
>DASSBS010000064.1:0-4086 GCA_035698445.1 Woeseiaceae bacterium | reverse complement strand
ACGAGCCGCCCAGGCGTCGTCGAACCGCTGCGCCCGTTCGTAAGCGGTGGCGAGGTCGAGCCACGCCTGGGCGTCGCCCGGGGCCAGGTCCCGCGCGCGCTCGAGGAGCGGAATCGCGCGGTCGTAGGACACCATCAGCGTGAGCAGCCGGCCGTACTGGCTGTGGGGTGCGGGATCGTCCGGCGAGGCGGCGATCGCCTGCTCGAAGAGCGCCATCGCCGCTTTGATGTCGCCGGTCCGCCACGCGTTCATCGCCCGGCGGTTCAGGTCGGTGCCACCGTCCGGCGGTTCCGCGGCCGCCGCGTCCGGCGCCGCCGCTGCGTCCGGCTCGTTGGCCGGAGCCGGTGCTGCCGCTGTTGAGTCGCCGGATGGCTCCACCGCCGGAGTTTCAGGCTCGGGTGCCGGTGCGGGGCCGAAAGAGAATGCGATCCATGCCGCGGCGATGACCGCGAGGCCCGCGCTGCCCAGGACCAGCCTGTTCACCCTCGCTGCCACGTCAGGACTGCCTGGCGGCCAGCGCCTCGATCCGCGTTGCCGCCTGCTCGAGCGCCGGCAGCAGTGGCCGCATCGCCTCCTCGTGCCGCCGCCATTTGTCGGGGTGGGGCGGCGTCAGGGCCGTCCTGGATACCGGGAGCGGCGCCGCCCCGTTTCCGGCGTTGCCGGCGTCCACGCCGGCAAACGTGGCGACCCGGCGCAACGCCTCCGCAGGCTCGCCGACGAGCGCTTCATAGCTCAGCACCATCCAGCGCTCCGGTGCCAGCGCGGCGAGCCGGTCGGCAATGAACCCGTTCGCGGCCGACCACTGGAACGCGGCAATCTCGGCGAGCGGTTTGCCGATCGTCGCGCGCCAGCCCGGCGGCAGCAGGAAGCACCAGGTCCGCCGATCCCAGCCCGGCAGGTCGGGAAAGGTCGAAAAGCGCCCCGTCCGCAGCCCGAGCGTCCAGGCTTCGATGAGGCTCGCCACGGCCGCGCGCGGGTCCCGATGCAGGTAGACGAAGCGCGCATCCGGAAACAGCCGCAGCAGGAACGGCACGTTCAGCGCATTGCGCGGCGTCTTTTCGATGAGCCGGACGGCAGCCGGCCGCTCCGGCGGCGGCCGGTCGAGGTAGCGCCGGCTCGTGTGATCCCTGAGCAGGAACAGGAAGGCCGCGCGCATGCGTTCGCAGGTCTGCGGGTCGGCATGGCGCTCGTCCAGGCAGCCGGAATCCAGCGCCGCGTTTTCCGCGCGCAGGTGCGGAAAGGCGTTGAAGATCGCGTGGCTTTCCCCGCCGATCGACCACGTCCCGCGCATGCGCAGCATCAGCTCGAACAACAGCGTGCTGCCCGAGCGCGGCGCGGACAGGATGATGACCGGCCGCGCCAGCATCGAGGCGATTTCCGCCGCGCCGTAGCCCGCCGTGCCCGCGAGAGCGGCCGGCACGAGATCGATGCCCGTACGCCTGGCGGGATGCGGCATCACGCGGCTTCCGGATAACAGGTGCAGGGAATCTTCAGCCGGTCGGTCTCGAGGCATCGCCGCGGATTGCAGGCCACGCCGGGGTAGCGCTTCTCGCCGCAGCAGCATTGCTCGCCGCGCAGCACGAAATCGAGGATCAGGTGCACGCGCCCGTCGGTGCCGCCGTTTTGGACCTCGTGCACCCGCCGGTTGTTGATCTCGACGACCTCCCCTTCGCGCAGGTGCTGCGTTTCCCCGCCGACGGTGAACAGGACGTTCTCGTTGGTGATTACCGGCAGGTGCACGCGATGCGAATGGGCGAGCGAAAAGTTCAGGTCCTGGTGCGGGGCGATTTGGCCGCCGGCGTTCAGGCGCACCAGGCTCGCCCGCACGAAATAGCCGAGGCCATGCTTCGCGCACAGTTCCCTGCCCCTTGGGCTGCCCTCGAAATCCGCGGCGATCAGCGTGAGCGCCGGCCGCAATGCGGGCTCGAAGACCTGCAACGCCGGTAAACGCGTCGCCCTCACGTGCCGGAAATCGTAGTCGTAAACGAGGCCGATCGACCGGGTGTCGCGATGCGCCTCGTAGCGCCGCTGGCGCGTGGTTTCCCGGTCCCAGTCGCCGGCCGCCAGCCCGCGCACCCGTTGCTGCAGCGGCCGGATGTCAACCGTTCCTATGCGCCTGAAATTACCGTCGAAGTTCATGGGTTGAAAAGGGCTTTGCGCCTGGTTTGCGGGGTGCTAGTGGCCGACCTGACTCACGCCGGCAGGTTTACTCCAGGCTTCGTTCCATCGCAAACGTGTTTGCGCTCGGTACGCCCGCCTTTTTCATCCGATACCGAGCTTACCGCCGCTGTCGCCCGTGAGACGGGGCTCCTACACGGGGCCGCTCCCACCGCAAGTGCGAGTTTACCGCGGCTGTCGCCCGTGAGACGGGTTTGCACACGTGCCGGATCGCGTGGAGCCCTCTCACGGGCGACGCGGCCTCGCCGATCGCATCGGCTTTGGGCCGCGGGCCTACGGCACCACCCGAATCCGCTCGAGCGGCTGCGGCGCTATCGGCGAATGCTCCCGCAGGTACTCCTCCAGCGCCTCGACGTCCAGCACGCTCTCGACCCGCTCCGTCCCCTCCGCGAGCACGGGGAACCCGTCCCCGCCCGCGGCCAGGAAATTGTTCACGGTAACCCGGTAGCGCCCCTCCGCCCGCACCGCCTCACCCTCGATGCGGATCGACCCGGGGTCCACCTTCTCGCCCTCCGGCGCGCTCCGGCTCCAGGTATACGAAAACCCCTTCGAAGGCATCAGGATGTCCGGCGACGGCTGCCCCGCCCACTGCTGCTCGAGCAACGTATCGAGCTGCGCGCCCGTCAACGTGATGGTCATCAGCGTGTTCCCGAACGGCTGGGTCGCGGAGATCTCCGCGAAGGTCACTTCGCCGTCGTTCTCGCCATCTCCGGCGGCGTACAGCAGGTCGGTCCGGATGCCGCCGGCGTTCATGAACGCGACGTCGGCTCCTTCGTCCTGGGTTGCTGCGAGCTGCGCATCGGCGATGAGAGCGCCAAGCTGGCTGCCGCCCCGCTCGTTCGGTTTTTCCGTGACATCGGCGGTTACCGTGCCGACGACGGTCTGCGCAATCTCCTCTACGCGCCCGCGGTACTCATCCACGAGCGCGGCGACATCGGCCGCGGGCTCGATGTCGTGCGTCACGGGCACGTTGTCCACCCCGGTGATCGTCATATCGCCGCTCGCACGATCCAGCCGGGCCTCGATATCGGTGTAGTAGCGGCCCATGGAACCGGCACTGGTAACCGGCCGCCCGCCGAGGCTGCACAGGTAGTGCCGGTGCGTGTGCCCGGTGACGAAAAGATCCACCGCCGGATCGGTGCGCGCGACAATGTCGATGATCGGCCCGGTGAAATCCCGGCAGTCGTCCTCCGTGCCTCCGGCCGGGTAGCCGCCCTGGTGTATGACGACGACGATCGCCTCGACGTCCTGTTGCCGGATCTCGTGCACCAGCGTGTTGATCGTCGCCACCTCGTCCTTGAAGGCCAGGCCCGCGACACCCGAGGCGACCACGACGGTTGGCGTGCCCTGCAACGGCAAGCCGATGAAGGCGACCGGGATGCCGTCGAAACGCTTGATCGTGTACGGCGGCAGCAGCGTTTCACCGGTTGCCTCGACGATCACGTTGGCGCTCAGGATGTCGAAATCCGCGCCGGCGAAATCCTCGTCGCCGCCTTCACGGGCACCGCCGCGCTGCATGCGCAGCAGCTCGCGCCAGCCTTCGTCGAATTCGTGATTGCCGGCGGCGTTGACGTCGAGCCCGAAGAGGTTGGCCGCCTTGACCGTCGGCTCGTCGTAAAACAGGCTGGAGATGAGCGGGCTCGCGCCGACCAGGTCACCCGCGGACACAATGATGGTATGCGGAGCGCTGCTCTCGGCGCGTCTCAGGTGAGCGGCGAGGTACGCGGCACCGCCCAGATCGTCCTCCGGCGGCTCGAGGTTGCCGTGGAAATCGTTGATCGCGAGGATCTGCAGCTCGACGGTTCGATCGGCTCGCGCCGCATCGGGCCGCGCCGGCTGCCGGGTACAACCGGAGACCGCGAGGGACAGCAGTATGCCCGTCATCCAGGAGCATCGGACAAGGCGCAT
>DASSBS010000063.1:0-9179 GCA_035698445.1 Woeseiaceae bacterium | reverse complement strand
TGTGTATCCAAGCCTACGTACTTGCTAAACTTTTCCATGACCTATCCTCCTCAAGCCTGGCTCTGAGCCGTTGTCGTTAACCGCCCTCAGCTTAATCCACGATCCGTTGAGGACGGATAGGTCACTTCATAATGTCTACAGCACTCATGCAAAATCCGCTACAATGTTTTCGACCGGGCTGGAAGTCCTTCCAGCGCCCTACAACCAAGAATCCCCTGAAACTTCTCACGGCGCCGCGCTGTGTAGGAGCCCGTCCCACGGGCGACACGGCGGCCGACAACGGGTCGCCCGTGAGACGGGCTCCTACACGGAAACCGTCCCGCGGCGACACGGCGGCCGACAACGGATCGCCTGTGAGACGGGCTCCTACACGGAAACTGCTTTGCAACGAGATCCGGCATCAATTCGCGGACAACAATTCGACGTCGCCGTCGTCGGCGGCGGCGCGTTCGGCGCGTGCGCGGCGTGGGAAGCCGCGCTGCGCGGCTATTCCGTCGTGCTGCTCGAGGCGAACGATTTCGCATCGGGCACGTCGGCGAACTCGTTCAAATTCGTGCATGGCGGCATCCGTTACCTGCAGCACCTCGACATCGCCCGCCTGCGCGCGTCCTGCGCGGAGCGCAGCGCCCTGCTCCGCATCGCGCCGCACCTCGTGCGTCCCAGGCCAGTGGCGATGCCGACCTACGGCCACGGCCGTAACGGGAAGGAATTCCTGGGCGCCGGCTTCCTCGCCTACGACGCGCTGACCCTCGGCCGCAACCGCGGCATCCGCGACGCCACCCGCCACATCCCGCGCGCGAGCTTCATGAGCCGCATTGAGGTGCTGCGGCGCTGGGACGGGCTCGAGCGCGACAACCTCACCGGCGCCGCGGTCTTCAGCGACGCGCAGATGTATCACCCGCCGCGCCTGGTGCTCGCGTTCGTCATGTCGGCGGTCGCGCGCGGCGCAATCGCCCTGAATTACTTCGAGGCGAAGTCGTTCATCCGCGGCGGCGACAGCATCAACGGGCTGATCGCCTGCGATCGCCTGACGGGCGAGGAGTTCGAGATCGGCAGCCGCGTCGTGATCAACGCCGCGGGCCCGTGGTCGGAGGGCCTGCTGGAGAACGGGCAGGCGCTCTCGATTCCCGGCGCCGGCGTGTACTCGCGCGACACCGCTTTCCTCGTCGACGGCGCGCCGGAGCCGCAATACGGGCTCGCCGTGCAGGGGCGTTCCGTCGATCGCGGGCAGAAGATCGGGCGCGGCGCGCGCCACCTGTTCGTCGTGCCCTGGCGGGGACGGCGGCTGATCGGCGTGTGGCACATCGTCTACCGCAAAGGGCCGGATGCGATCGAGGTCTCCGAGCCGGAGCTGGAACGCCTGCTCGAGGAGTTCAATTCGTCGTTGAGCTCGATGGCGGTCCGGCGTGAGGACATCCGGCTGGTGAATGCCGGGCTCGTGCCCTTCGGCGACAGCGACGAGACGGGTGCGCAACTCGAGTTCGGCAAGCGCTCGCACCTCGTCGACAGCGCCGCCGTGCACGGCCTCGACGGGCTCGTCACCCTGATCGGCGTGCGCCACACGATGGCGCGCGGCGACGCCGCGAAAGCGCTCGACATCGTCGACCGC
Organism: Woeseiaceae bacterium; assembly: GCA_035698445.1. Classification (GTDB taxonomy): domain Bacteria; phylum Pseudomonadota; class Gammaproteobacteria; order Steroidobacterales; family Woeseiaceae; genus IDS-8. Next base: position 7,570 of record DASSBS010000063.1, on the reverse strand, counting down.
AAGCTCCGGCGCAAAGGCGCGGTACCCGATTCCGCCACGGTACCGCTCGTCGGCGGCGACCTCGAGGACTTCGCCACGCTCGAAGGCGACCTGCGCGATCGCCTCACGCGCGAGGACGGCGAGTGCCTGGCGCACGAGCTGGCATCGCTGTACGGCAGCGAAGCGTTGCGGCTCGCGGAGCGGGGCCACGCGGAAGGCCAGCTCGGCCGGATTCACGGCGGCGAGATCGTCGGCGTACAGATCGACGAAGCGATCGAGAACGAGATGGCCCAGACGCTCGCCGACGTGGTGTTCCGGCGCACCCCGCTCGGTGCCGCGGGCAATCCCGGCAAGGAAGTCTTGCAGGCCTGCGCGGACTACATGGGCGAGAAGCTCGGCTGGTCGGACCAGCGCCGGCAGCAGGAACTGGAAGCGGTGGTCAGCCGCTTCCCGACGCCGTCGCACGCCGGCCGGATTTCCGAGCCCTGCGCCGCCGCCTTCACCCTTCCGGATGCGGATGAGCTGGACGTCGCATGCCGCGGACGCTGATCACCGGCGCCACCGGCTTCATCGGTTGCCGGCTGGCGGAGCGGTGGCACGGCAACGGCCGCGAGGTCGCCGCGACCGGGATGGTGCGAAACGAGGTCGAGGACGAGCGTGCGACGGGTTTGCGCAAGGCCGGCGTGCCGCTGCTCGAGGCGGACCTTTCGTCGCCGGAGAAGATCGACGAAGCGTGCCAGGGCGTCGACACGATCGTGCACCTGGCCGCGGCGCAGCACGAGGCGAACGTGAGCGACGGGTATTTCATGCGGGTAAACGTGGAAGCCACGCGCGAATTCGTAAAGCGTGCCGCGCAGCAGGGCGTGCGGCGCTTCTTCTACGCGAGCTCGATCGGCGTTTACGGGATCGCCGGCGATTCCATGATCGACGAGGACACGCCGCTCGCGCCGGACAACGCTTACGGGCGCTCGAAAGTGGCCGCCGAGGAAATGCTGGCGAAGGAGAACGGCGGCTTGCAGGTGTTCATCGGTCGCATCGGCGAAACCTACGGACCGTGGGACCGCCGATTGCTGAAGCTGTACTCGGGAATCCGCAAGGGCCGCTTCCTGATGGTCGGGCGCGGCGGCAACCTGCACCAGCCGGTCCACGTCGACGACCTGGCGCTGGCGATCGACCGCTTGCTCGAAACGCCGGCAGCGGCGGGCCGGCCGGTGATCCTGTCCGGCGACGATGCGATCACGACGCGCCAGATGTGCGAGAGCATCGCGGCCGCGGTTGGAAAGAACCTGAGCCGCTGGAACATCCCGATGACGCCCATGATGCTCGCCGCCGGCGCCATGGAAGCCACGCTGGGCCGCGCCGGCATCCAGCCCCCGCTGCACCGCCGCCGCCTGGACTTCTTCCGCAAGAGCCTGAAGTTCTCGACGGCACGCCGCGATGCGCTGCTCGACCTGCCGCCGCAACGCTCCTTCGACGACGGCGCGAAGGAAACGGCAACCTGGTACCGCGATCACAACTGGCTCCCGTTGGAGCCCGCCATTGCGGGCGACCGGTAATGACTCACCGCCTTGCCAGTCGCCCGCAATGGCGGGCTCCAACGGCGCCGAACCCGGAGAATCGAAATGGTAGTAACCGCTGACAAAACCAAAAAGCCGGCACCGGGGGCCGCCACTTTGTCGTCCGACGACCTCGCCGCCAAGCTCGAACCCTTCGACTCCTTCTGGCAGGCTCCCGACGACATCGAAAGCGGCTACAGCAAGTTCGATGCCTACTACAAAGCAAACTTCCTTCCCCTCATGCCGGAGGACAAGAACGCCGATATCCTCATCGTGAGCTGCGGCCCCGGCTACCTCGTGAAAACGCTGGCGGACGCCGGCTACAAGAACGTGCTCGGCATCGATTCCTTCCCCGAAAAAATCGCCTGTGCCGAGAAGCGGCACCTCAGGTGCCGCGTCGAGCGCGGCTTCGAGCACGTCGCTGGCCACCCGGACGCCTACGACGTCATCGTCGCGGAACAGGAGCTCAACCACCTGACGCTGGACGAGTCGATTGCCTTCCTGAAGCTGTGCCGCAAGTCGCTGCGGAAGGACGGCCTGCTCGTGGTGTACGCGATGAACGGCGCGCATCCAGTCTATGGCTCCGAGAACCTCGCGCACAACATCGACCACTTCTACACGGTCACGGAGTTCAGCCTCGCCCAGATCATGCAGCTCGGCGGCTTCAGCGACGTCGAAATCCACCCGCTGAAACTCTACGTCTTCTGGAAAAACCCGATGAACTACGTCGGGCTGGCGATCACCGGCCTGATCGATTTCACGGTAAGGATCCTCTTCAAGCTCTACGCCAAAGACGTCAGAGTCCTCACCAAGAAAATCGCCGCCACGGGCATAAACCGCAACCCATAGATCCCGCTCCGCGGATAGCTGGAAAACTGGTCACACAGGGCATCAGTGCGGGCGCCGGCCCGACCTGGACCTGGTCCATTGAAAGCCGCTCCCGGAATAATATAAGGTCGACCTCTGTTACGTCGGGCATAAATGAGGTAGCCCCCCGCAGAGCGAAATCGGCTGCTGGCGGACATCGGCGCCTTTTCCCGGGCTTGCCTGGCCCTGCCGAAGCAAAAAAAGCCCCATGTCGTGCTGGTCGATGAGGCCCAGACAGCGCCCGAGGTCTTTGACGCGGTACAAAGCCGCTATCTCGGCAAAGGTCGCCTGCATCACCTGCGCAGCAAACACGGGGCCGAGATCGATTTCATTGTCGAGATCGATGGCCAGGCGATCCCGGTGGAGGCGAAATGGACGGAACGACCCAGGCGAGACGATGCGCGGCACGTCATCGCTTTCCTGAGGGAGCAGAAGAACCCCGCAGAGTACGGCTTCGTCGTGTGCCGGGCACCCCGTCCGGAGCTGCTGCACGAGGGTGTCATGGCGATACCGTGGTTCTGCCTGTAACTGTCTCTTCTCAATCCAAGGGCGGTATTCTATCGAGGATCTGCCCTGCCTTGGCCTTTTGTAGCGGATTGCTCAATCGATTTCACATAACTCGAAGCAACTACTGAAATGTGACACGCGTCACGTTCCCGCGTGCGAAACCGTTTGCAACACTTTGCATTTAACCCGACCATTATCACCACGATAACGGCAAACACGTCATGCCGTTATCCACAGCCGGACGGCGCCTGCTGGGGAACTGTCCGGGGACTTGAAAAAGGCAAACCCGCTGAAAGGCGGGGACGCAAAGCCACCGGTCTAACGGTGAGAACGCGAAAGCGTTCGCACCCAGGATAGCGGAGCCGCCAATGTAGGAGCCCGCCATGCGGGCGACGCCGCCATCGTGGAATTGACCACGATAGCGGACTCCCTGCTCGCGAAAGCGAAGCGGCTGCCTGTCACGACCGATGGCCCAACGATAACAAAGGCGGTCGTGACACATGAAAACCAGAAAGGCGTTCTTCAACTACGCAGTACTCGCACTCACCTGCACGCTGCTCGCGAGCTGCAAATCTTCCGGCAGCGATGAAGAAGAAGCCCCTCCGATAGACCAGGTCACGGGCACCGCGCCCGTCATCTTCGGCGATCCCGAGACGAACGTCGTCGTCGGCTCGCAATACCTCTTTTTGCCGGAAGCCTCGGACGAGGACGGCGATATCCTGACCTTCAGCATCGGCAACAAGCCGGCGTGGGCGGAGTTCAACACGACCACCGGCCAGCTCCAGGGCACGCCCCAGAGCAGCGACGTCGGCGAGTACCCCGACATCCTCATCTCAGTCACCGACGACACCAGCGTCGTTTCCCTGCCCGCCTTCACCATCACGGTGAGCACCGCGCCGCAGGGCGGCGGCGGCGGCGACACCGGTTCCGCCGCACCGACCGTTTCCGGCGAGCCGAACCAGTTCGTGGTCGCCGGCACCACCTACGGTTTCCAGCCGGCCGCCACCGATCCGGAAGGCGACGCCCTGAGCTGGTCGATCGTCAACAAGCCGGAGTGGGCGACCTTCGACCCGGCCACCGGCCGGCTGCAAGGCGAGCCGACATCGGCCAACCTGGGCCCGAGCGCGCCGATCGAGCTCTCGGTCACCGACGGCACGAGCATCGCCGCGCTGCCTACGTTCACGATCACGGTGCAGTCCACGGGCTCCGAGTCCTACACCCTGTCCTGGATGGCGCCGACGGAAAACGAGGACGGCACGGCCCTGACCGACCTCGCCGGCTACCGGATCTACTACGGCATGGTCGCGGGCGAGTACACCGAGACGGTCCCGCTCGACAACCCGAGCCTCACGACTTTCGTGCTCGACAACCTCGCGCCGGGCAACTACTTCCTGGTGATGACCGCCATCAACAGCCAGTCCACGGAAAGCCGCTACACCGCGGAGTTAGCCCTTGACCCGACGACCTGAACAACCTGCTGTAGGAGCCCGTCTCACGGGCGACCCGAACTACGGGAATCGCCCGTGGGACGGGCTCCTACACCCCTTTTCTCACCCCGTTTGTCACTTGCGTGTCGCCCCATGGCGACACAACCCCCTGATTTGCCAGCCGAATTTCCTTGCCCGTCCGCGCGCCGCCGGTTACATTCCACCACGGCGCCAGCGCAACCTGAGCGTTTCCCGGATCCCGATCCAAACCGGGCCCCTGGAAAACCAACAAGAATCAAGAGGAGATAGACCATGACTGCACGTCAACGGCAGTTTGCAGGTGCTGTCCCTGCCGCGCTGTCCCTGATCGCCGCGCTGGCGCTGGGCGGCTGCGGGGGCGGCGGCTCACCCGATGCGGACTCCGCCACGGGCAATAACCCGCCGGTGATCTCCGGCAATCCGCCTCCTTCGGTCGTCGTCGGCCAGCCATACGACTTTACGCCGACGGCTTCGGACGCGGACGGCGATGCGCTGACCTTCAGCATCCAGGGTAAGCCGGCCTGGGCGACGTTCGCCGCCGCCACCGGCGCGCTGACCGGCACGCCGGAAGCGGGCGATGTAGGACCCTACGGCGGCATCACCATTTCCGCCAGCGACGGCAGCGCGAGTGACGAGCTCGGCTTCTCGATCAATGTGACGCAGATGGGGGAAGGTTCCGTGTCGCTGTCCTGGCAGGCACCGACGCAGAACACGGACGGCACGGCGCTGACCGACCTCGCGGGGTACAAGATCTACTACGGCACGGAACAAGGCAACTACACGGAAGAGGTGCGGCTGGATAATCCCAGCCTCACCACCTATCTCGTGGAGAACCTGTCGCCGAACACCTGGTATTTCGTCGCCACCTCGTTCAATGACGACGGCATTGAAAGCAACTTCTCGGGCGTCGCCTCGACGACCGTGAACTGAGCAGCGCAAACAAAAAGGCCCGGGACTGACCCGGGCCTTCCTGCTTGCCGTTGGAATTCTCGTTGGTCGTTCGGTCGTCCGTTCAGACCTTCCGGCGCCGCACCAGGCCAAGGCCCAGGGCCGCAATCCCGAGCAGGCCGAGCGTGCCCGGCTCCGGCACCTCCTGCGGCGGCGGCGGCGGCGCTTCGCCGAATCCGGAGACATGGCTGATCTGCATCTCGGACCCGAGGTTGAGCCCCGTGCCGGTCAGGTCGATGACGCCCCAATCGAAATCGAACAGGTTCTTGAAAAGAGCGTGCGTATTGTCATTCTTGACCAGGTAATAGCCCGGCCCGAACTGCAATCCGAATGCTTTGACGTTCGTCACGTCGGTGTCGTACCACTGGACGTTCTCCACCTTCGACAGGGACCCGAAGTTGGTACCCAGTATCAGGTTCACCCAGTCGATCTCGGTTTGTTCACCCGATGACATGCCGTCAACAGTGGCGATCAAATCATCGATGCTTCCGACGTCCGTGCCATCAAGCGGGTCACCCGTCGCGTCGATCAGCACCGCCTGTGCCTGGGCAGTGAACAGCAGTGCTGCGATGCCGAGCGCTCCCTTGATCGTCTTCATTCTCATCTCCGAACCCTTCGCTTTGTTGTTCGAGAGCCGCTTCGGGTCCGACCGGGACCGGCGCGCGCATCTCCTTGTTGCGCATTCTTTAGCAACTTCTGTGCCAAAAACATAAGCTGCTGATAAACATGATCTTTTGTTCGAAAGCGCTGGGCTTCAGGCGGCCTGCTGTAAAGCTCTCCGACACCCCTGCCGTCGTGAAAACCCCATCGGCTCAAATCGACGCGCAAACCGCCTCCGCCAGCGGTAGCGCCGCTGTCAGCCCCGGCGACTCGATGCCGAACAGGTTCACCAACCCGGGCACGCCATGCCGCTCCGGTCCCTGGACCAGGAAGTCGGCCGCCGGCATACCCGGGCCGCTCAGCTTCGGCCGGATGCCTGTATAACCGGCCGACAGTTTCTCCGGATCGAGCTCGGGCCAGTACCGCCGGATGGCTTCGACGAAGGCGCCTTTGCGGCTTTCGTCGAACCCGTAGTCGACCGACTCCACCCAGGACACGTCCGGCCCGAAGCGCGCCGTGCCCTGGATATCGAGGGTGACGTGCACCCCGAGCCCGCCGTCGACCGGCACCGGGTAGACCAGGCGCGAGAAAGGCGATTTCCCCTGCAGCGTGAAGTAATGGCCCTTGGCGAGGTGCATCGCGGGCACCAGCCGCTCGGGGAAACCCCGGATGCTCCGGGCCACCTCGGCTGCCCACAGTCCCGCCGCGTTCACCAGCGTCCGGCAGCTTGCGCTGAAACCCGCGTCCGCCATCGCCAGGGTAAAGCCGTCCGCGGCAAGGTCGATACCCGCCACACGGCTGCGGCAGACCACCACGCCGCCGGCCGCTTCCAGGTCCGCCTGCAGCGCCGATACCAACGCGTGTGAATCGACGATGCCGCTCGACGGCGACAGCAGGCCGCCGGCGCCGCGCACCGCGGGCTCGAGCTCCGCAATTTCAGCGGCCGTGAGCCGCTGGAGATCCTCAACACCGTTCGCCCGCGCCCGCGCCGCGATCGAGTCGAGCCGCGCAAGCTCGGCCGCGTCGCCGGCAACGATCAGCTTGCCGAGACGCCGATGCGGAATGCGGCGCTCCTCGCAATACGCGTACAGCGCCTGCCGCCCGGTCACGCACAGCCGCGCCTTGAGCGAATCCTGCGCGTAATACAGGCCGGCATGGATGACCTCCGAGTTGCGGCTGCTCGTGTGCATGCAGACGGCGTCCTCCGCCTCCAGCAAGACCACTTCCCGCCCGGCAAGCGCCAGCCGCCGCGCCACGGCCATCCCGATGACGCCCCCGCCGATCACCACACAGTCAAGCTGCTCCAAACGCTCCACCTGTTCCTCATCCCGGCCCTGTGGACCTGCGCTGTAGGAGCCCGTCTCACGGGCGATCTCAACCGATAACGCCGAGTCGCCCGTGAGACGGGCTCCTACAGCGCCGCTTTTTTGATCAGTTCCGCCGTTTCGTTTTCGAGCAAGTCGAGGAACTTACCCTTTCTCAGCGTCCGGTCCTGCACATCCATCGGATCCTCACTGAATCGTTGCGCGCCGTAGCAGAGCCGGAGCGAGGTGCCGCCCTGGAACGTGAGCGGATCCAGTAGCCCTTCCGTATCCAGCGCAAAAAGAATGTCGTAGTGCAGCAGCTCCTTTTCCACGACCGGCCGCA
>DASSBS010000062.1:0-4333 GCA_035698445.1 Woeseiaceae bacterium | reverse complement strand
TTGCCCCAACCACCCCCCGCCGCCCCTGCCGCCCGCTCCGGGGGTGCCCGGAATTCCGGAGGTCGTCAGCTTGACCCAACACGGTTGGTGATTTCGAAAGCGCCCATCGCTGGTGGGGGCGGAGCCGTGGCCGGGGGGTGTCTTTATCGGAACTTCCGCGGACCGGAGGGCCCGCAGGGCCCGGAGGGAGCCATTGTCCCAAACACCCCCCGCCGGTCCTGCCGCCCGCGAAAACGCAGCCGCAACTCACCGACCGGCCCTGTCGAACGCGAAACCGCAGCCGCAACTCACCGGCCGGCCCTGTCGAACGCGAAACCGCAGCCGCAACTCACCGACCAGCCCTGTCGAACGCGAAACCGCAGCCGCAACTCACCGGTCGGCCCTGCCGAACGCGGCAACGCAAGGCACGGCCGTGCAGCCTGCGGCAGGAGATGACCGTTGATTGACGACATCAAGAAAGACGCGAGCAAGCGCATGGACAAGAGCGTGGACTCCCTGCGCCAGGAGTTGACGAAGCTCCGCACCGGCCGCGCCCACACGAGCCTGCTGGATCACATTACGGTGTCGTACTACGGCAGCGAGGTGCCGCTCAACCAGGTGGCGAACGTCAACGTCGAGGATTCACGCACGCTGACGATCTCGCCGTGGGAACGGAACATGGTGCAGGCGATCGAGAAGGCGATCATGAGCTCGGATCTCGGCCTGAATCCGGCGACGGCAGGGACGGTGATCCGGGTACCCCTGCCGCCGCTGACCGAGGAACGGCGGAAGGACATGATCCGCATCGTGCGGCAGGAAGCCGAGAACGGCCGCGTAGCCGTGCGCAACATCCGCCGCGATGCCCTGGGCGATCTCAAGGACCTGCAGAAGGAAAAGCTGATCGGCGCGGACGAGGAGCGGCGCGGCCAGGAGGAAATCCAGGGGATCACCGACAAGCACATCGCGGAAATCGACCGGGTGCTGGCGGACAAAGAACGCGACCTGATGGAAATCTGAGAACGACGTTGGCGAGGCAGCCCAGCAATCCGGATGAGAACGAGCCCGGCCGGCGCATCCCGAAGCACATCGCCGTGATCATGGACGGCAACGGCCGCTGGGCGACGCTGCGGTCGCAGCCGCGGCATGCGGGCCACCGCGCGGGCGCGAAAGCCGTGCGCCGGACGGTGGAGCTGGCCGCGAAGCGGGGGGTGGCCTACCTCACCCTGTTTGCCTTCAGCAGCGAGAACTGGCGCCGGCCCGCGGACGAAGTGGGCAGCCTGATGAGTCTTTTCCTGGAAGCGCTGCAACGGGAAATCGACGAGCTGCATCGTAACGACGTGAGGCTCAGGTTCATCGGCGCCCGCGACCAGCTCGCCACGAAACTCGTGCGCAAGATCGAAGCGGCGGAGCACCGGACGCGCGAGAACGACGGCCTCAAGCTCACGGTGGCGGTCGCCTACGGCGGCCGCTGGGATATCGTCGCGGCGGCGCGGAAGCTGGCGGCGCAGGTGGCGGACGGGGCGCTCGAGCCGCAGGCGATCGATGACACGCGATTCGCGGCGGAGCTCGAGCTCGGCGCGCTGCCGGATCCGGATCTCCTGGTCCGCACGGGAGGCGAGAAACGCATCAGCAATTTCCTTCTCTGGAACCTCGCCTATGCGGAGCTCTATTTCTGCGATTGCCTCTGGCCGGATTTCGGCGAGCAGGAGTTCGACCAGGCCTTGCTGACCTTCGCCCGGCGCCAGCGGCGCTACGGTTACACCGGCGAGCAGGTGGCATGCTGAAAGAACGCATCCTGACGGCGATCGTGGCGGGCACGGGCCTGCTCCTCGTGCTGTTCGTCCTGCCGCCGCTCGCCGCCGAGATGGTGATCGCGGCGTTCTTCCTGGCGGCGGCGTGGGAATGGTCGGGCTTCCTGTCGCTCGGCGGCACGGCCGGCCGCCTCGCGTATGTCGCCATCATTGCCGCGCTGCTCGGGATCGTCGGATGGGTCCTGCCGCGGGAGACCTCCGTCGCGGTCGACGACGTCGTGCTGCGTATCGGGCTCGCGTGGTGGTTCGCCGCGCTGGTCTGGGTGTTCTTCTACCCGACCCCGATCGCGAAGCCCGTGCGCTGGATCTGCGGCGCGCTCGTCATGGTGCCCGCCTATATCGCGCTCGTTTCCCTCTACACGCTGGAGCCGGCGGTGCTGCTGTTCGTGCTCGTCATCGTCTGGGCCGCGGACGTGGGCGCCTATTTCGCGGGCAAGCGCTGGGGCCGGGTGAAGCTCGCGCCGAACATCAGCCCGGGCAAAACCTGGGAGGGCGTGATCGGCGGCCTGTCCGCGGTGGTGCTGGTGCTGGTGCTGGCCAGCCGCTACTGGGTGGACCTGGAATCGCTCGGCACCGATATCGCGGCGGTGGTGCCGTTCTGCCTGGCCGTGGCGACGCTCTCGATTATCGGCGATCTCACCGTCAGCATGTTCAAGCGCAGCGCGGGGCTCAAGGACAGCGGCCGCTTCTTCCCCGGGCACGGCGGCGTGCTGGACCGCATCGATTCCGTCGCGGCGGCGGCGCCCCTGTTCACGCTCGGCATCGGCTGGATGGGACTGGCCTGATGGGAGCTTACGGTATTCAGCCGCGGTTCATGGCCCGCGGTGCACCCTCTGCCGGAACTGCCCGCCCCGGTCCCGGTCAGAATCCCGGGATGGCCGCGGTGGCGGCCCCGTTGCATGGGCCCGGCCGTCCTCCCGCGGCGCCGGGCCATTACAGAAGCACTCGTTACACAAGCTCTTGTCATCAAGAGCAGCCCGAGGAAATGCCCGCCACATGAGCGCCGCACTCGTCAGCCTGCTGGCCTTCATCCTGGCGATCAGCCTGCTGGTCGCGATCCACGAATTCGGCCATTTCATCGTCGGACGCTGGTGCGGCATGAAGGTGCTGCGCTTTTCCATCGGCTTCGGCAAACCGCTCATGACGCGCGTGTTCGGCCGCGATCGCACCGAGTTCTGCATTTCGGCCATCCCGCTCGGCGGCTACGTGAAGTTCCTGGACGAGCGCGAGGGGCCGGTCGAGCCGGCCGACCGCGGACGGGCCTTCAATCACCGGCCGGTGCCGGCGCGCATCGCGGTGCTGCTCGCGGGGCCGCTGTTCAATTTCCTGTTCGCCGTGCTGGCGTACTGGGCGCTGTTCGTCAACGGCGTGCCGACGGCGAAACCGACGGTCGGGCAGGTCGAGGCCGGCTCCTTTGCGGCCGCGGCGGGTCTCGAGCACGGCGACCGCATCGTCTCGATCGGCGGCACGGAAGCAACCGACTGGCAGACCGCGCTGGTCGCGATGTACGACGAGATGATCGGCGACGGGCGCATCCCGATGCGCCTCGAAGGCGAGGACGGCCGCGTCTATGACACGGTGCTGGACGTCGATGGCCGCGCCGCGAGCCTCACCGAACCGGGTGTCCTGTTCACGGGACTCGGCTTTGAGCCGTGGCAACCGCCGGCAATCGTGGGCTCGGTCGAGCCGGACAGCGGCGCGGCCGCCGCGGGCATTCGGGCGGGCGACCGCATCACCGCTATTGCCGGCAACGGGATCGCCGATTTCGGCGACCTGCAACGGGTGGTGGGCGCGCATCCCGGCGAAACCGTCCCGGTCACGCTCCGGCGCGACGGTGAGGAGCAGCGGCTCCGGATCACGCTGGGAGCGCGCGAAATCGATGGTGAGCGGACCGGCTTCATGGGCGTCGGCGTCAATATCGACGCGGATCAGTATTACATGCGCCAGTTCGGGCCGCTGGCCGCGATCGGCGCGTCGCTGGCCCGCACGTGGCAGTCGACCACCTTCACGGTGCGCATGCTGTGGCACATGATCACCGGCGACGTCTCGATCAAGAATATCAGCGGACCGATCAGCATCGCGCAATATGCCGGCGACTCGGCCGCGCAGGGCCCGAACGCGCTGCTCACCTTCCTCGCGCTGGTGAGCATCAGCCTCGGCGTGCTGAACCTGCTGCCGATCCCGGTGCTCGACGGCGGCCAGATCGTCTACCAGGGGGTGGAGCTCGTGAAAGGCAGTCCGTTATCCGAGCGCTCGCAGCTCGTCGGGCAGCAAGTCGGCATCCTGGCGCTGCTCGTCCTGATGAGCTTCGCGTTCTACAACGACATCGCAAGACTGCTGGGCTGATGGTGGCGGCCGCGAGAGACCTGCGAACCTGCTGGCAACCGCTGCTGCTGGCTTTCCTCTGTGCGCTGAGCCTCGCGCCGGCCGCGGCGCTCGCGCAGGACGAGTTCGTCGTCCGTGACATGCGGGTCGAAGGGCTGCAGCGCATCTCCGAGGGCACCGTCTTCAATTACCTGCCGATCAACATCGGCGACACGGTG
>DASSBS010000061.1:0-43371 GCA_035698445.1 Woeseiaceae bacterium | reverse complement strand
AAGGTTCAGTAACGCTTCCTCCCGATCGACATCTTCGCGAGCGAGTGCAGCCTTGAGGCAGTTCCTAGCCACGGTGACGGACTCCATACGCAACAGATTGACCCCTCGGAGACACCAGACCCAACCTGGACAGCTGCTGTCAGCAGTTGCGAGACGAAACCACTTCTCAGCTTCCCGCGGCGAATCTCGTTTCGAGCACAACATGCCGAGTCGCGCTTCCACTGCAAAGCGGCGCGTTCTCGGAGCCAAATCGCGCGCCGTAAAAAGATGGCTACCTTCTGAAGTTTTCGTCCACGTCGTCATTATATTCATCTATCTGATCTTGCCAGTTTCGTTGGCGATCATGTTGCGCACGATCGTCCGATTTCTTAGTGCTCTCAATGTCTCTGGATTTCGGTCTCTGCTTTGCACCTTCCCGGTCCCCTTCCTCCTTAACTGATGGACGATTCCACGAGATTGATCCTGAGCTCTCCCAATCTCTTCTTGTGCTTGATCCGGCTTGTCAACATTTCGTGTTCCTGCACCGGCCATTTACCATGAACAGCAAACCGAGGGAAAGGATCAGCGCGATGTTCGTGGCCGTAGGCTGGAGCCGATCAGTTCTCTGAAGGAAGAACGGCACAGCAACACCCACAATGAAAAAGGCCACACCTGCGTATTCGATGACCTGATTCCGGAGCCTGTGCCGGGCAAAATCTACGTCATTTCCCCGCTCGACCCGCGGCGGAAAGACCCGCGACAACAATCGCCCAAGCAGCGGCGCCAGGATTGCCGCCGCAATGACCGCAACAACGACCGACCGCGGCTCGCCTTGCATCATCGCTTTGGCCTACGCACCACGGATGGCGCGTGTAGTCATCCCATTGCGGGTCTCATTCACTTGGTGCACCCGGAAGCATTCGGCGATCCACACGTCCGCTGTTGTTGAGGTCCGGAATCCGCCGGCTTGGCAGCTGGCGCAGGCTGTTGACCCCGACTCGAAGCCATATTGTTTGCTGCCGAACCAACAAAATCCGCCCTTGCACTCGTTGGCTGCAGACGAGGGCATCGACAACTGTCCGCCTTTTCCGGCCGCAGCGATCGATGGAGCTACTCCCCGCGCTCGCAGCCGCGCCTGCCGCGCCTGCTACTGCGCCGATCGCTGCCGCCGTTCCGACACCCTGCGTGAGGGATCCTTGTCGTCGGCCTCGCGGTAGTTGAGATGGCTCGCCAGCCTGGTGCCGGTGTCATCCGCCGGACCGATCTCCCAGGTGCGCCGGCCGTATACGTCGTAGCGGAAATTACCTGGCGTCGCCGGTGCACCGCAGACCCGCACGACACTCCGCCGGCTGATCCCTTGCTCTCCTCGTAAGTGATATAGGTCTTGCGCCGGACGCCGTTCGCGTCGGCCGGATCGGTCTGTTCGATGAGCTCACCCGGTCCCACTTATTCCGACGGCAACTGCTCTGTGATCCTCAGTCGCTCGAAGTTCGCGCTCACATACAGTTCTTGTCGTTCACCTGTCGGAACTTGAGCCGGAATATGAGAGAGTCGCATTCTCACTGACTGACCCGAATCCGGCAAAGGTGCCGCCGGAAGCTGCTCCCACGACTCAAACCTCCATGCATACCCACTCGCGACGAAGAAAGATGATATTTCCGGGGGATCACCTTCACCAATTAAAGAAACGTAGAGGTCGACGACTGGACAATGCCGGGAGCAATCGTCGTATCTGTATTTAGCGAAGACATTAAGTTGGTAATAGTTCAGATATTCAGCGGGCGAGGTTGCAATTGGAACTACACCTGCCAAAGCTCTCGCAGTAGGATCGCCTGCAGGTAATGAACGTGAGCTGCAGGAGACCGTGCTTACGACAATTGATAAAATTAGCAGATTGAGTCGTGCCATCACGCTCTCACTCCATCACTTTTCGAGCGGGGCGAAGAACGCGAGAGGAACCGGGTGACCCCCGAAGTGGTTCCGAGTCGGCTCAGATCTGGGTCACCTCTGCGCACACACAACCCAACTCCGCTCCATAGGATGGGCTTAACAAGACCATTGAAAGCTGCTTGCTGTTGATGGTTTTACTCAGCGCTTCAATCGTCTGCCCACGCCCCTCCTTCTCAACGAAATACGCCAAATCATCTGCCGAGACATCGCCAGTCTCGACTACTTCTACGCTCTGAACAATGTTTCCTTCGAGCATTCCAGTGCAGAAGAAGTGAACTACACCGTGCAACGACACGCTCGTCTTCCCTGCGTCCACTTTCTCGAAATCAAGCCGGATCGAAGAGTTCGGCAGGTATGTGATGCCTACCAAGCATGCATCGTGCAACTCACGCAGCAGTCTGACCGTCATCTTCAACATCCTTTGGTCTTATTCGGACATTTATCGCGTACGGTTTCGATCTCTCCTCCCTCGGCGCACGCCCTTGTTGCCGGTTCTCCTTCGTCGGTGCCGAGCCATCAGATGGTCTCGTCCAGTCGTGCACGTGTGGCTGCCCCTGACTGTGGTCATGGTCGTGGTCAACATCGCGATCGGGATAGCCGTCCTCCCCGTATTCGCGGGTCTGCTTCGGCTGTCCGTCATGCGTTTCCGTTTCGCTCGCACTGCCAGGCTCACCCTTTAACGGATTGCTCTTACTGCGCTTGCTGGCGGCAAGTGGTCAAGAAGATTTAGATGCGATTATGTTAAAACGACCTTGCACTGAAGAACCCTAACGGCGCGTCGCCAGGTAGTTGCGCCCCTGTTCCATCACGCGGACGAACGCGCCCTCGTCGCCCTCCGCGACGAGCTGGCGAATGCGGGTCACGGCTTCGCACAACGCATCGAGGGGGCCGAGCCCGAATTCGTTGAGGTGCTGGATCTCGAAATAGAGATGCGGGTTTTCCTTCGCAACCGCCGCGGACACCAGGAGCTGCGCGTCGAAAGTGGTGGACGACAGCCGCGCGAGCTTCGGCGCGGCCTCGCCGCTTTCCGCGAGCGCGGTGAAAAACGCGATATTGAGCGCGTGCGACAGGCCCAGCACGTAGGCGATCAGCCGGTCGTGATCGTCGAGGCTCATGTCGAGCTGCTCCACCATGGTCGCGGCGAACAGCTCCTTCGCCGCGGCGGTCGCCTCGGGCGCGCCGGCGTCCACGAAAATGAGGTGCCGGCCCGACAGGAGCTCCGTGTCCGGCCCGTACATCGGGTGCAGCGACGTCACTTTGCAGCCCGCATCTTTGAGCGCGGCCAGCCCGTCCCGCAGCGGTGTCTTCAGCGAGCCGATGTCGAAGACGAGCCCGCGCGGCCGGCGCTCGGCCAGCCGCGCCAGGATTTCGCCCGACACGGCAAGGGGCGTCGCGACCACGATCACGTCGTAATCGGTGCCGGCGTCCGGCCAGTCGCGGAACGTGTCCTCGCCGGGCTCGGCGCGCGCATCGGCGACGAAGGTCGCGAACCCCTGCGACGTGAAGAAGTCGACGAACCAGCCGCCCATCTTGCCGGCGCCGCCGATCACGAGCACGCGCCGGCCGTTGCCCTTGCCTTCGGCCGCGACGCGCGCGCGCTCCTGGCTGGCGAGCGACGTATGGATCAAAGCCCGCACCACGCCTTCGGCGAGCTTCAGGTCGATTCCCAGACGGCCGGCATGGGCGCGCGCCGTCTCCAGCACTTCCTTCTCGCGTTCGTAGTCGCGCGTGGCGCGGCCGGTCGAGAGCTTGTCGCGGCCGATCTCGCCGACAAGGCGCTGGCGTTCGGCGATCAGCTCGAGCAGCCGCCGGTCGACGGCGGACAGTTCTTCTCGCAGTTCTTTTAGTTTCATATTCGAGGCGTGCATTCGCGCGCGCGGGCCGGTAACCGCTAACTGTTACAGGATGCACCGCGCGCGGCAAGCGTTCCCGCCGCGCTCCCCCTACCGCCTCCGGCACAATCGTGCGACCATTCCCATCGCTTTCACAGCCGGATATCCAGGGGATCGAGATGAAAACGCGCGCGGCCGTGGCCTGGGCAGCAGGCCAACCTCTCGAAATCGAAACCATCGACATCGACGGGCCGAAGAACGGCGAAGTGCTGTTGCGCAACGTCGCCACCGGCGTTTGTCACACGGATGCGTTCACGTTATCGGGCGAAGACCCCGAAGGATTGTTCCCCGCCATCCTCGGCCACGAAGGCGGCGCTGTCGTAGAGGAGATCGGCCCCGGCGTCACCAGCGTCAGGACCGGGGATCATGTCATCCCGCTCTACACGCCGGAGTGCGGCCAGTGCGAGTTCTGCACCTCGGGCAAGACCAATCTCTGCCAGGCCATCCGCGTCACGCAAGGCAAAGGCCTGATGCCGGACGGCACGTCGCGCTTCTCGAAGAACGGCGAGCGCATCTTCCATTACATGGGCACGTCGACGTTCAGCGAATACACGGTGCTGCCGGAAATCGCCGTGGCGAAGATCAGCGAAAAAGCGCCGCTCGAGAAGGTGTGCCTGCTCGGTTGCGGCATCACCACCGGCATCGGCGCGGTCCTCAACACCGCGAAAGTCGAGCCAGGCGCGACCGTGGCGGTCTTCGGGCTCGGCGGCGTGGGCTTGAGCGCCATCCAGGGCGCCGCGATGGCGCAGGCGTCGCGCATCATCGCGATCGACGTGAATCCGGACAAGTTCGAGCTCGCGACGCAGATGGGCGCAACCGATACCGTGAACCCGAAGGACCACGACGCCCCTATCCAGGAGGTCATCGTCGAGATGACGAACGGCGGCGTCGATTACTCGTTCGAATGCGTCGGCAACGTCAAGCTCATGCGCTCGGCGCTCGAGTGCTGCCACAAGGGCTGGGGCGAGTCGGTCATCGTCGGCGTCGCCGGCGCGGGCCAGGAAATCAGCACCCGTCCGTTCCAGCTCGTCACCGGCCGCGTGTGGCGCGGCACGGCGTTCGGTGGCACCAAGGGCCGTTCGCAGCTTCCGGGCATGGTCGACCAGTACCTGAACGGCGGCATCAAGGTCGACGAGTTCATCACCCATACAATGCCACTCGAGGACATCAACAAGGCGTTCGACCTGATGCACGAGGGCAAGAGCATCCGTTCGGTGGTGCACTTCTGACGGGATTGCGCGTGAACGAACAGCCCCTGGACCGCCTCCCCGAGGCGCTGCCCGACGACCCGATGCAGGTGGCCGCGGCGTGGCTCCGCGAAGCCACCGCGAAAGCGGCGCAGCGGAACCCGAGCTCCATGACGCTCGCGACCGTCGGCGCGGACGGGCAGCCGTCGGCGCGAGTGGTGCTGTGCAAGGCCTTCATGGCCGACCCCGGCTACCTCGTGTTCTATACGAACTACCGCTCGCGCAAGGCGCGGGAGCTCGCGGAGCACCGCCAGGTGGCCGCCGTGTTTCACTGGGACGATCTCGGGCGCCAGGTGCGCATCGAGGGGATCGCGGTGCGCTCGCCCGGGGGGGAAAGCGACGCCTATTTCGCGACCCGCGCCTGGGGCAGCCGCCTTGGCGCCTGGGGCAGCGACCAGAGCGCGCCGATCGCATCGCGGGAAGCGCTGGTCGCCCAGGTGAAAGCGCGCGCCGCGGAGCTGGGGCTGGAGCTCGACGGCGACACGCAAACGCTCGCGGCCGAGCCGCCGCCGATCCCGCGCCCGCCGCACTGGGGCGGCATCCGGATCTGGGCGTCGGCCGTCGAGCTGTGGGTGGAAGGGCTGGACCGGATCCACGATCGCGCGGCCTGGCAGCGCACGCTGTCAAAGCTCGACGACCATTCTTTTGCCGCCACGGCCTGGACCGGGACGCGCCTGCAACCCTGATGGACCCGCAGCTTGACAGAGTACTGGAGAGGAGGATCGGCTGCCCGTATTGCGGCGAGACGCTCACGATCGTGCTCGACCTGTCCGCGGGCAGCCAGTCCTACGTCGAGGACTGCCAGGTCTGCTGCCAGCCGATGCAGGTCAGCTTCTCGGCCGGGGACGGTGAGCTGGAATATTTCCAGGTGGAGCGTGCGAGCTAGGCGTTCGCGGTCCGGAGTCCCCGCCGCCCTGCTGCTGCCGCTCCTGTTCGCGGGGACTTTTACCTCGGCGCAGGTCATCCTGTCGGAGGGCACGAACCTGTCGGTCGACGTCTCACCAACGACCGGCCAACTCGCGATCGACCTGCTCGGCAGCATCTGGGTGCTCGACGCGGAGGGCGGCGCCGCGGCAGCGGTGAGCGACAACCTGCAGCCGGCGCGGCGGCCGCAATGGTCGCCCGACGGCGAGCGCCTGCTCTACCAGACGACCTCCGCCTTCGGCAGCCGCATCTGGCTGCTCGATCTCGCGCGCAATGCCACCTCGCCGCTGGGCGATGGCCGGCATTACGACCAGCACCCGGACTGGCATCCGGACGGCCGGCGGATCGTGTTCTCGTCCGACCGGCGCGACTCCGGCTTCGACATCTGGGAACTGGACCTCGCGACCGATCTCGCCTGGCGCCTTACCCATGCGCCCGGCGACGAAACGGAGCCGGCCTGGTCGCCCGACGGGCGGGACCTCGCCTGGATCAGCCGCCGGGACGGAAAGTGGCGCCTGGTGCTGCGCCGCCGCGGCGAACCCGCCGTCGATCTCGTCGTCTCGGACACGCCGCTGGCGGCGCCGTCCTGGCGTCCGGACGGCACGCTGCTCACGTTCCTGCGCCGGGACGGGGGCGAGTACCGGCTCGACATGGTGATCCTGTCGGATCCGCCCGTCGTGCATCCTCTCGCCGCGCACCAGGACTTCTTCCTTTCGCCGGCGAGCTGGCTCGACCGGCAGCACCTGTACTACGCGGCCGACGGCGTGATCCGGCGGCGCAGCATCAATGCCTGGCAGGCGGAAGAAATCCCGTTCCGCGCCGACGCCGGCCTGCTCGCGCCGCGGCAGGCCGGGGCAGCGGCGCGGGAGCTTCCGGTCACCGACGCACCGAAGCGTCGCCTGGTCATCCGGGCCGCGCGCCTGTTCGACGGCATGCGCGCCGGTTACCGCCAGGACATGGACATCCTGATCGAGGGCGCGCGCATCGCGGCGGTCGAGCCGCGGCGCGAGTGGGAGGAAGCAACGGTGCTCGACCTGGGCGACGTCGCGGTGCTGCCCGGTTTCATCGACGTGTATTCCGCGCTGCCCGCGGCCGGCCAGGCGGCCGCCGGGCTGCAACTGCTGAGCTTCGGCGTCACGACCGTGGTCGCCGCCGGTCCGGACCGCGGATTCGACGCGGCGCTCTGGGAAAGCGACCGGATGCCGGGCCCGCGCCTGTTGCGGGCGGCGCCCGCCAGTTTGCGGCCCGTCGAGGAAAGCGGCGCCCGTCCCTGGCTCGTGACCCTGCCGGCCGCCGACGGCGCGGCGGACGGGGACCGGGCCCTGGTGCAGGCCTGGCGCGACCTCGGCGTGCCGGTGCTGGCGGAATCCTGGAGCACCGGTTTTCGCCTTGGCGCGGACCTGTTCCTGGGGGCGGACACGCTGCCCGCTTCGCCGCAGGGGTTTCAGTACCAGGACGTGCGCGTGGCCCTCGGCGCCGGGCCTGCCGCGATGGTGTCGGGGCTGGCGGATGCCGGCACGCC
This sequence comes from Woeseiaceae bacterium, assembly GCA_035698445.1. Lineage (GTDB taxonomy): Bacteria > Pseudomonadota > Gammaproteobacteria > Steroidobacterales > Woeseiaceae > IDS-8. The sequence goes on along the minus strand of DASSBS010000061.1, from coordinate 35,857 downwards.
GGGCCTGTCCGCCCTGTTCGAGGTGCGCCAGGCGGAAGGCCTGCAACGGCCGGCCGACATCCCGCGGCGGCACGCCGCCCTGCCGCGCCTCGGCGGCGGGACGTCTTCGATTGCCGTCGGCAGCAAGCCGAACGGGCTGCCCGCGGGGCTCGCGACCCACGCGGAGCTGCGCGCGCTCGCGGCCGCGGGCCTGAACGGCGACCAGGTACTGTGGGCGGCCGGCCGCAATGCCGCCCGGGCCCTCGGCCTCGAGAACCAGGTCGGCCGCATCGCCCCGGGCGCGCTCGCGGACCTGGTCCTGGTCGCCGGCGACCCGCGGGCGCGGGTCGCCGACGCCGTCAATGTCGTGGCGGTGGTCCGTAACGGCCGCTTCTACAGCGTGGGCGGTCTGCTGGACCGCCGCGCGACTGTCGAATAACTTGACAAAACCTCTGGATTCGCCCGCCTGTCGCACATTGGCGACGGGGTCCCTCACGACGCCCGCGTCGCGTGGTGGGGGCATTACCGGATTAACCGTCAAAGGTCAACGACTTGCATTTCACGTCGCAGCCGTCAGACTGGGCGCGCCGCCGGGTCAACTGTCGGGTTTATTTACACTTCCGGGTGAACAGTTCACCCCGATTTGCCACGTTTCAGCGTAACTCGTTGTAACGTTGGCAAAAAACCGCGGCTGGCATGGGACTTGCTTTTATCACCCTGCCCAAGCGAAGCGTAACTGGTAACGGTGAACTGATTCGATACACACAGGATTTAGACGCCAGAAGAACAAGAACTACAACAACAAAAAGATCCAGATCCACACAATAATAACGATATGTTTGTATCTGGTTACCGAATCCAGTTACCTCTTTTAACAATAAAAAGAGTCATTAACCCCGCCGCTCACGCCGCGGGGTTTTTATTTCGCGTTAGAATCCCGACGGGGTGACATCGGGGGAGCCTGCCTTGAAACGATCGATGCTTTTCGCGTGGCTGCCGGCGCTGCTGCTCGCCGCCTGCGCGACGACGGCCGAGCGCGATTTCCGCGAAGCGGGTGTAGCGGCGCTGCAGGCCTCGATGGAGCGCGGGGAGCTCACCTCGCGCGACCTCGTCCAGTACTACCTGGAACGCATCGAAGCCATCGACAGGAACGGCCCGGCGCTCCATGCCATCATCGAGCTCAATCCCGACGCGCTCGCGATCGCCGACAGGCTCGACCGGGAGCGGCGCACCTCCGGGAGCCGCGGCCCCCTGCACGGCATCCCGGTGGTGCTGAAAGCCAACATCGACACCGGCGACGAGATGGCGACCACGGCAGGCTCGCTCGCGCTCGCCGATCACCATGCGCCGGATGACGCTTTCCTGGTGGCCCGCCTGCGGGACGCGGGAGCGGTCATTCTCGGCAAGGCGAACTTGAGCGAATGGGCGAACTTCCGCTCGACGCGCTCGTCGAGCGGCTGGAGCAGCCTCGGCGGCCAGACCAGGAATCCGTACGACCCGCGGCGCAACCCCTGCGGCTCGTCCAGCGGCTCCGCCGTCGCCGTCTCGGCGAACCTCACGGTGCTCGCCATCGGCACGGAAACGGACGGCTCGATCGTGTGCCCGGCGGCGATCAACGGCATCGTCGGCATCAAGCCGACGCTCGGGCTCGTCAGCCGCGACGGCATCATCCCGATCGCCCACAGCCAGGACACGGCCGGCCCGATGGCACGGACGGTCCGCGGCGCCGCCCTGCTGCTCGAGGCAATCGCGGCGAAGGACCCGCAAGACCCGGCGGCGGCGAACCGCGACGACGCGGTGCCGGACTACTCCGCCGCGCTCGACGAGGATGCCCTGCGCGGCAAGCGCATCGGCGTGTTGCGGAGCTTCTCCGGCGCGGGCGACGACCCGCGCATCGCGGCGATCTTCGCCGCGACTATCGAGCTCTTGCGGGCGAATGGCGCCGAGATCGTCGATCCGATCGAGCTCGACACCGACGGCATGGGCGATGCCGAGTACGAGGTGCTGCTGTACGAGTTCAAAGCCGACCTGAACGACTATCTCGCCGCCTCGAACGCGCCGCTGGGATCGCTCGCGGAGATCATCGCGTTCAACGAGGCCCATGCGGCGACGGTCATGCCGTTCTTCGGGCAGGAGATCATGGAGCTCGCGCAGACCAAGGGACCGCTCACCGACGCCGCGTACCTCGAAGCACTGGAGACGAGCAAGCGTATTGCGCGCAATGCGCTCGACCACGCGCTCGCGGAACACGACCTTGACGCCCTGATCGCACCGACCAACGGCCCCGCGTGGCTGACCGACCACATCCTGAGCGATCGTTTCAGCGTCAGCAGTTCCTCGCTGGCGGCCATCTCCGGCTATGCCGCCGTGACGGTGCCCGCGGGCTACGTCTCCGGGCTGCCGATCGGCGTTTCCTTCATCGGCGGGCCGTACAGCGAAGAGGCGCTGATCGGCATGGCCTACGACTTCGAGCAGGCGAGTCAAATCCGCAAGCCGCCGCTTGCGGACCCGCACTGAGCGGCGGGCGCACCGGACTGACCTTTTCCGTGTTCAAGGCGCTCCGCATCGCGGTCCTGCTGCTGATTCTCGTCACCGTATCGCTCAGCACCTGGCTGACGCAGGCGCGGAGCACCGACTGGAACAACAGCCTCTGGGCCAAGGTATACCCGATCAATGCCGACGGCTCCGCCGCCACGCAGCGCTACATCGACTCACTGGAGCTCGGCGACTTTGCGAGCATCGAGACCTTCATCGCGCGCGAGGCGCAGAAGTTCGGGCACGGGCTCGAGCAGCCGCTGCGCATGGAGCTGGGCCCGCAGATCGCGGCACAGCCGCCGGCGCTGCCCGCCTCGCCCGGGATCCTCCAGGTGATGGGTTGGAGCCTCGGGATGCGCTGGTGGGCCGCCAGCGTGACCGACGACCGGATTGCGCCGGATGTCAGAATCTTCGTGCGCTATCACCAGCCGCGGGACGGCCTCAGGCTGGAGGACTCGGTCGGGATGCAGAAGGGCATGGTCGGAGTCGTGAACGCCTGGGCCGGCCGCCGCCACGCGCCCGTCAACGACGTCATCATCGCGCACGAGCTGCTCCACACACTCGGCGCAACCGACAAGTACGACCCGGCCACCGGCCTGCCGTCGTTCCCGGACGGCTACGCGGAACCGGAACGCTCGCCCCTGTACCCGCAGCGCTATGCCGAAATCATGGGCGGCCGCATCCCGGTCTCGGAGTCCGAGGCGATGATCCCGCAGGCCCTGCGTTATGCCGTGATCGGGCCGGCGACCGCGCGCGAGATCCGGCTGCTGGAGTGATGGGGTCAGGCCCCGTTACTCCTGATAGGCTCCGCTGATGGTTGCCGCCGACAGCGCCGCGCTTGCGTGCCGGGACCTGGCCGTTGCCGTGCCGGGAAGACGGCTGGTCGACGGGCTCGATCTCGTGCTCGAGCCGGGCGATTTTCTCGCCGTGCTCGGCCGCAACGGCACGGGCAAGACGCTCACCCTGCTGACGCTCGCCGGCCTGCGCGTGCCGCAATCGGGGGAGGTCCGGCTGCAGGGCCGGACGCTCGCGGAGCTGAAGCGGTCGCAGATCGCAAGAGAGCTGGCGCTGCTGCCGCAGTCAGTCGACGACGCCTTCCCGGCCACCGTGCTCGAGACCGTGCTGGTCGGCCGTCACCCGCACGTCGGACCGCTCGGCTGGGAAACCGCGGGCGACCGGCGCATCGCCTGCCGCGCGCTCGATCGCGTCGGCCTCGCGCCGTTCGCCGATCGCGACATTGCGACCCTCTCCGGCGGCGAACGCCGGCGCGCCGCCATCGCGCAGGTGCTGACGCAGGAGCCGCAGGTCTACCTGCTGGATGAGCCGACGAACCACCTCGACCCGCAGCACCAGCTCGAAGTGCTGCGGCTGTTCGCCGGGAAGGTGCGTGACGGCGCGGCGGTGATCGCCACGCTGCACGACGTCAACCTCGCCGCGCGGTTCGCGCAACGCTGCCTCCTGCTTTACGGCGACGGCCGCTGGGCGCTCGGGCCGACGGCATCGGTGCTGAGCGAAAGCCGCCTGAGCGAGCTGTATGCCGTGCCGATGGCGGCCGTGCCCTGGCGCGGCCGCCATGTGTTCATGCCCGACGGACCCTCCCTGTAGGAGCCCGTCCCACGGGCGACACGGCGGTCGGCGGCAGAATCAGGGAACGAAGCCCTGCAGTCGCCCCAGCAGCTCGCCGTGCAGCGCCGGGGTTGAGGCGGCCAGCACCGAACGCGTCCCGAGGCCGGCCGGGCGGCCGTTCAGGTCGGTGAACACGCCGCCCGCTTCCTGCACGATCACGGCCAGCGCGGCAACGTCGAGTATGCCGACGTCCGACTCGACGACTGCATCGATCTTGCCCGCCGCGAGCAGGTGGTACTGGTAGAAATCGCCGTAACCGCGAATGCGATCGAGCGAGGTGACGATCTCGCCGAAGCGCGCCCAGCCGTCGCTCGCCGCGAGCGATTTCAGGTTCCCGGTCGACAACGCGGCACGCGCCAGCTCAGCAACGCCGCTCACCTGCAGCCGCTCGCCGTTGAGCCACGCGCCCTGCCCGGCTTCGGCCCAGGCGACTTCCTCGAACAGCGCGCCGCTCGACACGCCGAGCACCGGTGTGCCGCCGCGCATCAGCGCGATCTGCGTCGAGAAGAAAGGATAGCCGCGAATGAAGCCCTTGGTGCCGTCGATCGGGTCGACAAGCCAGGTGGATTCCGCGCCGGCGCGAGTCTGCCCGCTTTCCTCGCCGTAGAAGCCGTGCCGGGGAAAGCGTTCGAGCAGAATCTCGCGGATGGCCTCCTCGCACTCGATGTCGGCACGCGTGACCGGCGTGCGGTCCGCCTTGGTGCGCACCTCGAGATTGCCGCGGTAATACCGCCGGCTGATGGCGGCGGCCGCCTCGGCGGCTTTTAATGCGCATTCCAGTTCGGGGGACATGCTGCGGACTATGCAGCCGGTACGATGGCGAGACAAGGTGTAGGAGGCCGTCCCACGGGCGACCCGGGGGTCGGCGGCGGGTCGCCCGTGAGACGGGCTCCTACAGGTCAGGGATTGCTTGACAGCCTCCCGGCGCAACTCTATGGTTCCCCGCGACACCAGGTGAGCCCGGAAAGGCATTTTTCCGGGTGAACGGGAAGCCGGTGAAGCGTGCTTTGACGCTAAATCCGGCGCTGCCCCCGCAACGGTGATCGAGTCAACCCGCAGCCCCCGGCGTGCTCCCGCACACCGGAGCCACTGCGAGCCGCGGCAAGCCATTGCTTCGGTTCGCGGGAAGGCGCTGCGGAGCGGAGCGACCCTGAGTCCTCCACTCGTAAGCCCGGAGACCGGCCTGGTGCACACGCGAATGACGCGGCGGGCGATTCGGACGTGCTTCGGTTTTGCACCAGCGCATCGATTCCCTTCGCCATTCGTGCTCTGACGGCACACGATCGCGTGCGGGCGGCACGCAAAGGGGAATCCAATGGCAAGAACCGGCTACGGGGCGCTGCTCGCGCTCCTTCTCTCATGCTCCGTCGCGGCACAGGCCACGGACGGCAACCTCGAAAGCGAAATCGAAGCCGACATCGTGGTGACGGCGACCCGGACGCCCATGCCGATCGAGCAGGCGATCGTGCCCGTGACCGTGATCACGCGGCAGGACATCGAGCAGTCGCTCGCCTCCGATCTCGCGGAGTTGCTGCGCTTCGAGGCGGGGATCGAAATCGGCCGCAACGGCGGCCCGGGCCAGGGCACCTCCGTGTTCATGCGCGGCACCGAGAGCAACCACACGCTCGTCCTGATCGACGGCGTGCGCATCAACCCGGGCACGGTGGGCGGCGCCGCCGTCCACTACATCGCACCGGAGCTCATCGAGCGGATCGAGATCGTGAAAGGTGCGCGCTCGGCGCTGTTCGGCACCGACGCGATCGGCGGCGTCATCAACGTCATCACGCGCCGCCGCGATCACGCCTGGCTCGAAGCGTCGTTGGGCGGCGGCAGCTTCAATACGCGATCGGCGTATGCGGCCGCGGGCCGGCGGACCGAAAGCGGCGACATCGGCCTCGGGCTGAACCTGCAGGACACGGACGGCTTTCCCGCGCGGACCGACACCGTGATCGACCGCGGCTACGAAAATCTCTCGGCGAACTTCCACGCCGGCAAGCGGTTCGGCGACCATTACATTTCCCTCCGGCACTGGCGCGCGGCCGGTTCGAACGAGTATTTCGACTTCTTCCTGACGCCGCTGGACCAGGATTTCCGCAACGCGAGCAGCGCGCTGGAGCTGCGCTCGGACCTTGCCGGCGGCCTCTCGAGCAAGCTGGTGGTCAGCCACATACTCGACGAGATCGAGCAGAACCAGTCTGCCGACTTCGTGCGCTCGAAGCGCAACACGCTGGACTGGCAGCTCGACTGGGCTGCGGGCGATCACCGCTGGATCGGCGGCCTCTACCTCGTGGACGAAAACGCGGCGGCGGCGGCGTTCGGCTCCGGCTTCGACGCGGACACGAAGGTCAGGGCCGTGTTCCTCGAAAACCTGTGGGCACGCGGGCCGCACCGCACCTTCACCGCCGTTCGCCTGACGGATCACGACACCTTCGGCAATCACGTGACCTGGAACGCGGAGTACGCGTTCACGCTCGACGAGCACTGGACGCTGAACGCCGGCATCGGCCACGCCTTCCGCGCGCCCGACGCGACCGACCGCTTCGGCTTCGGCGGCAATCCGTCACTCGATCCCGAGATCGCCGACGAGGTACAGGCGGGCTTGAGCTATCGGCCGAACGCCCGTCACTCGATCGACCTCGAGCTCTATTACAACGACATCGAGGACCTCATCGAATTCGACCTCGCGAGCTTCGAGCTGCGCAACATCGGCGTCGCGGAGATTCGCGGCGCGGAGCTGCGCTGGGAGTACCGCGGCGACCGTTACTCGCTGTTGGCGACCCTTGTACGCCAGTCGGCGGAGAATGCGGCCGCCGGCGTGCGGCTGCCACGGCGCGCGGAGGAAAGCCTGGCGTTCAAGGCCGTCCGGAATTTCGGACCGCATCGCTTGGGCGTAGCCGTGCTTGCGAGCGGCGACCGTACCGATATCGGTAACCAGCGCCTGGCCGGCTATGTCGTCGCCAACCTGACGGGGCAACTGGCGCTCGGCGATCGGTGGCGGCTCAACGCGCGCATCGAAAACCTGCTGGATGCACAATACGAGACCGTGGCGGGCTTCCGCATGCAGGAGCGGAGCGCCTTCGTCGATTTGAGCTACCAATGGCAGTGAGAGGGACATGGGAAAACGCCTGAGCAAGATCTACACGCGCACCGGCGACGACGGCACCACCGGACTCGGCGACCGCACCCGGGTCGACAAGGACCACCCCCGCGTGGAGGCCTACGGCACGGTCGATGAAGCGAACAGCGCCATCGGGATGGTGCTCGCGGTGACCGAAGTACCCGACGACATCCGCGCCTGCCTGACGGCAGTGCAGCACGACCTGTTCGAGCTGGGCGGCGAGCTGTGCATTCCGGGACATCGCGCCATCGAGGAAAACTTCATCGAGCGCCTCGAGCGCCAGCTCGACGGCTTCAACGCCGACCTGCCGGCGCTCAAGGAATTCATCCTGCCGGGAGGCGGCCGGGCGGCCGCCGCCTGCCACCTCGCCCGCACCGTCGTGCGGCGGGCCGAGCGGCGCGTGCGCACGCTCGCCAAAGAGGAATCCGTTCGCACCGAAGTGCTGCGCTACCTGAACCGCCTCTCCGACCTGCTGTTCGTCATCGCGCGCCGCCTGGCGCGCGTTGAATCCGGGCAGGAGGTCATCTGGGATCGCAACCGCCTGCTGTAGGAGCCCGTGAGCGCCATGGATGGCGCGAATGCAGATAATGCAGGAGCAATTATCTGCGACACGGGCGACAGCGGCGGTGCGTTTTCTGTCGCCCGTGAGACGGGCGCCTACAGGGTCTTGTGCATCAGGTGCGCATCGGCCGGGCAGAGACGGGCAAACTCCGGCGTATTGCGAATGGACGCCGGGGCCTTGGCGCGCTCGACGATCCGGTAATCGAGCTTCCAGAAGAACACTTCCGCGTCGAGGGTCAGCAGCCACAGGTCGGTGAGGCCGGCGGCCACTGCCTTGCCTTCGAGGGCTTGCACAAGCTGGCGGCCGATGCCGGCAGCGCGGTGCCCGGAGTCGACGGCGAGCGAACGCAGCAGGCCGGCCGAGCCGAACGCCTGCAAGCCGATCGCGCCGCTGACGGACGGTGGCGTGCCGACGGTATCCAGCGCGACGAGGAAGCCGTCGAGACGGTCCGACCCGAGATCGTCCACCGGCAGCCTGGCATCGCCGAGCAGGCGCTCGATGGCCGGCCAGTCCTTTGGCTGGGCTTGACGGATGTTGGCGCTCGTCACGTTTTCTCCGATTGTGGTAGGAGCCCGTCTCACGGGCGACAACAACCCGCACCGCCGCTGTCGCCCGTGGGACGGGCTCCTACAAGTGGAACGCCGGCGAGCTTTCAAGTTCCGCGCCGGCGGCGGCGCGGTGCTCGCGCGCCCGCTCCAGCACCCGGCACAGGGTCTCGCCGGCCTTTAGCAGGCGCGGTGTCGCCCGGCCGATTTCGTTAGCGGGCAGGCGAAAGTAATTATCGAAGCGATTGGCCGCCAGGTCCGGCCAGCGCTGCCACACGGCGAAGGCGTCCGGCGGGCTGTCCGAGCTCGCAAGCATCACTTCCGGGTTCCGCGCCAGCACCGCTTCCACGCTCACCATCGGCGCGAGCTCGCCGATTTCCGCAAAGACGTTGCGCCCGCCGCAGGTCTCGACGAGCTCGCTGACGTAATGCTCGCCGTTGATCGTGTAAAGCGGCTGTTGCGAGACCTGGTAGAACACGCTGATCGGCGGCGCGCCGCCGTACCGCGCCGCCAACCGCTCGAGTCCCGCGCGAAACCCGGCGGCCGCCCGGCTCGCCTGCTCGCGCTGGCCGGTGAGCGCGCCGATGCGCTCCAGCGCCGCCGCCACGTCGCCGAGCCCCCGCGTGCGGATGCTTGCGACGCGGTATCCGCGCCCGCGCAACTCGTCCACCACGTGCGCCGGCGTGCCGCTCTCCCAGGCCAGCAGCAGGTCGGGTTCGAGCAGCGCCAGCCGCTCCTGGTCGAGCGAAAACGCGTCGCCGACGACCGGGAGCGCGGCGGCCGCCTGCGGGCGGTCGGTATACGCGCTGACGCCGACCAGCCGGTCGCCGGCCCCCACGGCGAACACGAGCTCGGCGAGATGCGGCGCCAGGGTGACGATGCGGCGTGCCGAGGGCGGCTCTCCGCCGGGATGGCGTGGCGCTCCGCTGGGGTTGCCACAGCCGGAGCAAAGGACGGCGGCGGCGAGGATCGGGATGGCGGCGGCGCGGCGCCTCACACGGACCAGCCGTAAAGGGTCATCGCCGCGATGACCGCCGTCCAGATCAGAAGTGACCGGAACACGAGCTTGTTCGCCGCGAGCGCCCCGCGGGCACCGCGCTCCGCGCTGCTCTCCTCCTCCGCCTCCGGCACCGACAGCGCGCCGAGCCCCACGCGCGCCAGCAGGTTTTCGTTCTGCACGCCCGGCGGCACGCCGACGTTGCCGCCGGTACGCCAGGCCGCGATCGCCGCGTCGAAGTTGCCGGCCAGGCAATAGCCGACGGCGGCGAGCCGCGCCGGGATCCAGGCCACCCAGCCGTGCACGTCTTCGGCGGCCGTGACCGACAGCGAGGCGGCGCTCTCGCTGCTCTCGTCGCGCGCCGCCTTGAACACCGCCCGCCGCCGGATGAGATCGGTGACGCGATACGCCCAGGCGCCGAGCGGCCCCAGCAGGATGAACCAGAAGATCACGGCGAACAGCCGGTTGTTCGCCTGCACGCAGACGGCCGCCTCGATCTCGCTGACGCGCGCGGCCGATTCGGGCGGCGGGTCCCGTTCGAGGAGCGCCTTCCCGGACCGGCGGATGCGGTCCTCGTCCCCGGATTCCAGCGCCGCGCAATACTCGTTCACTTCCTCGCCGATGTCTTTCGGCCCGAAGGAAAAGAACAGCACGAAGACGGCGAACAGCAGGTAGGGGAAGCCGAACAAGGCATCGCCCAAAGCCAGGCGGACCAGCGCCACCGGCAGTACCAGCACGGCCGCCAGCAGCACCACCAGCAGCAGCGGCGGCCAGTTGGCGAAGCGGTTGACCTGTTCGAAGCCGCGGTCGATGACGCGGTCCAGCCAGCGCAGCTCACGCAGGTGGAAAAGCTGCGTGGCCAGCCGCTCGACCGCGAGGCCTATGAGTAATGCAAGAAGCTTCATTTACGCAATCCGCTGAACAAAGCGCTGTAGAAGGAGCCCGTCTCACGGGCGACAGCAGAGCTTGGCGCCGTGTCGCCCGTGTCGCAGATAACTGCTCCTGCATTATCTGCATGCGCGCCATCCATGGCGCTCACGCGCTCCTACACCAGCAAATCATACAGGCGCAGCCAGTCGAAAGCGGGACCGGGGTCGGATTTCCGCCCGGGTGCGACGTCCGCGTGCGCAGCGACCAGGCGCGCATCGAGCGCCGGCCAGGCGGTGAACAGCGCCAGGAGCACCGGCGCGAGCACGTCGTACTGCGCATCTGCATACGGCGCGTCGTCCGTGCCTTCGAGCTCGATGCCGATGGAGTAATCGTTGCAGCGGGGTCGTCCGCGAAAGGACGATTCGCCCGCGTGCCACGCCCGCCGGCCGAAGGGCACGAATTGCAGCACCTCGCCGTCGCGGCGAATGAGCAGGTGCGCGGAGACGTGCAGGTCGCAGATCCCTGCGAAATACGGGTGCGCGTGGCGCTCGAGGCAATTGGTGAAGAAGTGCTCGATATGCGCACTGCCGAACTCGCCCGGCGGCAAGCTGATGCCGTGCAGCACGACGAGCTCGGGATTCACCCCTTCCGGCCGGTCGTCCTGGTTCGACGACGGGCATTGCCGCGCGGGACGCAGCAGGCCGGTGCCGGGACTGATGGCATACGCCGTGCGCTCCGGCTGTGGCAAAGGCTGGCTCCCGTGATGCCGAAACCGATACTCTTCAGCCTGCTCTCCACGCTGTCAACACGCCCGGATGAAAACCCGTCTTTACGTCCCCGTTCCACTCGCATCCGGCGCCAGCCTCGTTCTCGACCCGGAACGCTCCCATTACGTGTCCCGCGTGCTCCGATTGCGTGCCGGCGACGAACTGGTGCTGTTCGATGGCAGCGGCCATGAGCACCCCGGGAGCGTCTCGAACGCGTCGCGCAAGGGCGTGACCGTCAGCGTCGGCGCAGCCCGCGAACGCGGCCTCGAATCACCGCTCGCCGTCCGCCTCATTCAGGGCCTCGCACGCGGCGACCGCATGGATTTCGTCGTGCAGAAGGCAACGGAGCTCGGCGTGCAGCGGATCACTCCCGTCATCACGGAGTTTTCCGTCGTGCGCCTCGCTGCCGCAAAAGCGGATAAGCGGGTGGAACACTGGCAGAAAATCGCGCAGGGGGCCTGCGAGCAATGCGGGCGAAACACCGTGCCGGGGATCGACCCGCCGCAGCCGCTCACCGCCGTTCTCGACGCGCGGCCGCACGGATCGACACGCGTCGTGCTGCATCCCGGCGCGGGTGATCCCCTGCCTGCGCTGCGGATTCACGACGGCCGGATCGAGCTGTTGATCGGTCCGGAAGGGGGCCTGAGCAGCGGCGAGCTGGACATGGCAACGACCGCCGGTTACCTGGCCTGCTCCCTCGGTCCGCGGATCCTGCGCACCGAAACGGCGGCGATGGCGGCACTGGCGGTGTTGCAGGCGCGGTACGGCGACCTGGCGTAGGGCCGCCGGAGTTCATGGCGGTTCCGAAAGTGTCAGATCAGGCCGGCTTTCTTCACCGCCTGGTAGCGATTGACGAGCGCGATGCCAAGCCGTTCCGGTTCGGCATCGACCATCAGGGCATCGCGAGCCGCGAGGCGGTTGAAAGCGTCCCGCCTCGCCTGCTCGTACAAATGCGCGCCGGAGACCTCCAGAGCGGACGTGAGCGACCGGACGCCTTGCCACATCAGTGCATTGACGATGCGTTCGCGCAGGCTCGCGGTCAGGACGAGGTGCCGTGAGCGCAACAGGCTCAGCGCCTGGCTGAGCTCCGCCGCGTCCTCATCGCGAAAATTCGTGATCACGATGACGAGCGATCGCTTGGAATGGCGGCGCAGCAGATCCTGAGCGGCGCCCAGGTAATCCGAGTGCGAAGGCGTCGGCTGGACCGCATAAAGCTCGCCCATGAGCGTGTTCAGCGTCCGGGCTCCCTTGTGCGGCGCCGCCCAGCGGGCCTCGCCGGGTGGCGTGCCGAACGTCATCGCGCCTACCGCGTCTCCCTGCTTCAGCGCCACGTAGGTCAGCAGCATCGTCGCGTTGAGCACCTGGTCGAAGTGCGACCGGCCCGGTCCCGCCTCGCGGTCATCCGCCCGCATGCGGCGGCCGCAGTCGATCATCAGGATGACGCACTGGTCACGCTCGTTCTGGAACTGGCGCACGATGAGCTTCTCATGGCGCGCGGTCGCCTTCCAGTCGATATGGCGCACGGGATCCCCGATGCGGTACTCGGCAAGCTGCTTGAAATCCGTGCCTTCGCCGCGCTGCTGGTAGGTCTTGATGCCGATCTCGGCCAGGCGCCGGTCCCCGGCGAGCCAGGCATAACGGGCAACCTGCGCGAAATCGGGATAGCAGCGGCGCGCCTCGGCCACACCGATGCGGTCGCAGACCTCCAGCAGGCCGAGCCGGGAGCGGGCGCGAATCCCGGCGGGGGCGAAGTCGATCGCGCCGCGGCGCGTCGGCGTGACGGTGTAGGTGAGCTCCATACCGGCCCCGCCTCGCAGGATCAGGTCCAGCGGCATTGCGCCGACGGTGAGGCTCGGGTCGGCGTGGTCGTGCAGGCGCACACGCCAGCGCTTGTCACCCCGGGGGACGAGTTGCACCTGCACCTGTGCCGGCACGCCGATCGCGAACGCGGCGGGCAGCAGCCGGGTCATTTCCGGCGCGGCCTCGCGCCAGGCGCTCACGGTTACCCGAACATCGAGCACCGCGAGCAGCAGCAGCGCGGCACACCAGGCGACGGCCAGCCACTGCGCCGCCGACACCGGCAATCCCGCGACGAGCGCCGCGAGGACGGCCAGGCAGCCCGCCGCCAGCGCCCACAACAACGCCCTGCCCGGCAGGAAGCGCGGCCGCGACGCCATATCAGCCGCGCGGCGCGGCGATGCTGTCGACGACGGCCCCCAGCAGGTCGTGCGCCGAGCGGCCTTCGAGCAGGGCGTCCGGCGCGAGTGCAATGCGGTGCCGCAGGGCCGGCAAGGCAATGCGCTTCACGTCGTCCGGCGTGACGAAGTGGCGGCCGGCCATCAGGGCGGCGACGCGCGCGGCGCGCACCAGCGAGATGGCGCCACGGGACCCCGCACCGACCGCGATGCCCGGCCAGTCGCGCGTGGCCCGCACGATGCGCACCGCGTAATCGGCCACGGCCGCGTCGACCCGCTGGCGCGCGGCAACCTGCTGCAGGCCCAGGATCGCGCGCTCGTGCAGGCACGGCTTGACGCTCTCGAGCGGGAACTGCTGGCCGGTCTGATTGGCGGTGGTGCGCACGACGACGTCGATTTCCTCCTGCGCGGACGGGTAGTCGATCTCGATCTTCAGCAGGAACCGGTCGAGCTGCGCTTCCGGCAGCGGGTAGGTGCCCTCGGTCTCGACCGGGTTCTGCGTGGCCAGGACGAAAAACGGCTGCGGGATCGGCAGGGTCCGGCCCTCGAGGGTCACCTGGTACTCCTGCATCACCTCCAGCAGCGCGCTCTGCGTCTTCGCCGGAGCCCTGTTGATCTCGTCGGCCAGCAGGAGCTGCGTGAATACCGGACCGTGCACGATGCGCATCTCGTGGGTGCTGCGATCGAGGACCGCGTGGCCGGTAATGTCGGACGGCATCATGTCCGGCGTGAACTGCACCCGCGCGTACTTCAGTGACATGGCTTGCGACAGGGCACGCACGAGCAGGGTCTTGCCGAGCCCGGGCACGCCTTCGATCAGGGCATGGCCGGCGGCAACGAGCGTGATGATGACCTGGTCGACGACTTCGGTTTGCCCGACCATGGCCTGCGCAATCGCTTGCCGCAGGCGCTCCAGCAGGTCGGCTGCGCGGGTGATCGTACTCGTTTCTGTTTCTGCTTCTGCTTCTGTGTGCATCATTGTCGGTATTGTTCTCGTGGTGGTCTTCGGAGATTACAGTTCAACGGGATCGAAAGCTTCCGCGGCCGGACGTTTTTCCGGACGGCGGCGAAGCCGTCGCCGTCGATCAGCGGCCCGGGACGCGCCGAGATTGCGGCGCGCGGCATCCAGCAACGCGACCGAGTCGCGGAAATCGTGCGCGTCCCGGTGCCCGTCGAAGTGAATCGCATCGAACAGCTCGTCGCTGTCCAGCCCGGTCAGCCGGGCGATCGCCGGGATGCGGTCTCTCTCGCGCAGGCGTTCGTAGCCGGGAATACGGAGCCGGGCAGCTTCGTGCAACGCCCGCACCATCGCGGCATGCAGACCCTGCGCGCCCCCGACGCGCCGGGCGAACTGCGCCGTGCCGCGAATCTGCTCCGCGAGGGAACGGCGCGACGACTCGAGCGGGGCGGCCAGCGGCCCGAACCGCGCGGCATCGCGCCACACCGCCAGCGCAATGAGCAACAGTGCCAGCAGGACCACGGGCGAGCCGTAAGTCCAGATGAGCTCCAGCAGGGAAGCGCTTTCTTCCTCGGAGAGGAAGACGACGTGATCGTCACGATCCAGTTGCAGCGCGTCGACGAACAGCACGCCGTGATCCTTCTGCAGGAGGCCGCGATTCCCGAAGGGCTGCGGCAAGCCTGACTGGATCGAGCTCCCCCACGAAGGTGCCGCGTTCACCCAGGTCACGCTGCCCCGGCCGGCCGCCACGCGAACGGCCTGGAGCCAGTCCTCGTGTCCCCCTGCGCCGTCGGACGTCTCGATCCGTTCGACCGCGGACCACTCCGGAGCACGTGAGGACATCAGCCGGCCGGCCCAAAACCCGCAAACGTCGTACCGATCGCGCGCGGCGTTCGCATGGGATCGTCCCGCGGCGATCCGCAGCGTCACGCACCCGTGGATGGCCTGATTGACCGGCGGGACCCCGGACGCCGGGTCGTTGTCGACGGTGTCGGCCCCTGCTCCGGCGCCGTAGGGGTACTCTTTCGAAAGTCCGGTCCAGTCCTGCAACGCCTCTTCGCCGCCGCTCAGGTTACCCAGGATGACCAGGCGCCCGCCGGACTCGACCCACTGCTCGAGCCGCCTGCGCCGGCTGTCCATCAAGTCCCAGTGCCAGGACGTGAGCATCAGCACCGCGCCGGGTTCCGGCAGCTCACCGAGCGTGCGGCGCCACTCGGAGGTGGCGCCGAGCTCTGCGGTGAGCCGCTCCGCGGTATAGAACGGGTTGCGCGCCGCCTCACCGGTCAGCCTCGCGGGAACGGTGACCGCCTCCCAGCGGGTATTGCTCGCGATCCAGCCGACGAGTGCCGCGACCGCGATCGCGACCAGCGCCCCGGTGACGAGCTGCCGATTCACGTGGCCGCCTCTGCTGCCGCCTCGCCGCGCTCGAGCGCCGCGGCAAACTGCTCGCACAGCGCACGCATTTCGGCGCCTTGCGGATCCTCGCCGCCGTACATCGCGAGCTGCCAGGTACGGATGAGCCGGGCCACGTAGCCGCGACGCGGGGACGGCAGGTGACGTTCCGCCAGCGCAAGACTCTCGCCTTCCGTGCTGGAATCGCGGATCGGCACCTCGTGAACGTGGACCAGTCGCGACAGCAGGCCCCGGTACATCAGTGCAACGGCCTCGCGGCGTGCGCCGCGCTCCCACAACTCCCATGCGGCGGCGCCGATGTCGCCCGGGAGGCTCTCCGGCCGAATGTCGAGATCGCGCACGTGTGTCGGGACCGGGGCGCCGGCGCCGACACCGTCCCGGCCGAATGCCCTCGTGAGCCGTACGGCATAGAGTACGAGCAACGCAAGCAGCGCGGCGATCAGCAGCCACACCAATAGCCGGCTCGCCTCGGCGAGCCAGCCGAACAGTTCAATGACCCATCGTGTCCAGCCCGGAGCTTCGGTGACCTGCTCCTCGCCTGCATCGATCCATTTCAGCCGATGCACGGTGCGTTCCGTGCTGAGCGCCGGATCGGCGCTCACCCTCTCGATGGCAGCAACGATCGCCGCCTCCCGGATCGGCTCCGGCTGTTCCGCGGTGGCGGCGGCAGGGGCGACCAGCAGCGGGATGGCGGCCAGGGCGCAGAGCAAACCCGACCGGCGGACTTTACAGTGCCTGCGCACGCCGAAGCTCCTGCTCGACATCCCAGGCCTCGAGCTCGACCCGCCGGTTGAGGTACAGGCCGAAACCCGCGGCCACGTAGAAAGGCTCGAGGAACGCCACGACGATTGCATACCCCAGCGCCGTTGCGAGCTGCATTTGCGGTTCGAACGCGAACGCGGACCAGCGCAGGTCGATGCCCCTCGGCAGCAGCCAGACGGCGAAAAACAGCAAGGCGGCCACGAGGGCCAGCTCCGCAAGTCCGAACGCGCTCGTGACCAGCACGCCTGCGCGGGCGCTGCCGGAACGGATCTGCTGCACGCGCCGGCGCTGGCGCTTCCCGGAGAGGCCCTCGAGCTGGTAGACCGGTCCGGTGAGTGAGCGCCACGGCGACAGCCGCTGCAGCGTCCAGGTGCGCGGGAGCTGCGCCCACCAGACCTGGCGCCGGGCGGCCCAGAGGTCCCGCGGAGTCGTCGCCTGGCCGAACGCGGCGCGGGACAGTGCGAAGAGCACCGTCCGGTCGAGCCACGGCTTGGCCATCCAGATCGCAAGCGTGGGAATCCACAGCGCGATCTCGCCCGCGGCAAGCAGCAGCACGAGGAGCGGCACGGCCACGGCGAGATAGCACCCGAACACCGAGCGCGCGGCATCCTGGCAGACGCGCACGCCGAGGTCGGCCGCTTCCATGCTGCTCCGCGGCCGCAGTTGCACCGAAAACGCCTCAACCTGCATGGCGGCCCTGGCGCCACAGGTACCCGAACACGGCGACCCAGCAACACGCGGCGACCGAATATTTCAGCGGCAGCGGCAGCCAGCGGCCGGAAGACCAGAACGCTTCGATCGCGGCGGCGACCAGCAGCATGCCGGTCGCGCCATAGACGAGCACGATCGATTCGCGGCCGGCGATGACGAGAGCGTCGCGCCGCCGGTGACGTCCCGGCGAGACGATCGCATGGCCGATCCGGAGCCCGGACGCGCCGCACAGGACGATCGCGGTGAGCTCGAACGGCGTGTGCGTGACGACGAAGGAGTAAAACGAGGTGGACAAGCCCTGGGCGGTCAGGAAGCCCGCCACGGCCCCGATAAAGGCGCCGTTGAAAGCCAGGAAGAACAGGCTGCCGAGACCGGCAAACAGGCCGCTGGCGAAGCACTGGAAACCGATGCCGATGTTGTTGCGGATGTAGAAGCCGAACATCGCCCAGTCGGTGCCGGCGCCGCGCAGGCGCCCCAGCGCTTCGCCGGATTCGGAATACATCTCCTGGAAGCTTGCCGCGGTCATCGGGTCCACGACCGAAAGAATCAGCTCGGGCCGCGCGTAGACCAGGACGCCAAGCACCAGCATCGGCAGCAGGAATACCGCGGCCGAAAGCTGTACGTAGCGCTTGTGCGCCCGCACCGCCCGGGGAAACTCGAACGCCACGAGCCGCTTCAACGGCCCCAGGCCGTAATCCCGGTGCTGGTAAATGAGCTGGTGCGCGTCGGCCGTGAGCTGGTTCAGCCGCCCGACGAGGTAGGCCGGGTAGGCGCGTGCCCGCGCCAGGGCAAGCTGCTCGCAGGCGCGGCGATAGAGGCTCGCGATGCGCTCACCCTCGACCTCGGCGTCGGCGCGGCGTTTGCCGCTCCGGAGCGTGTCGAGCGCCGACTGCAGCTCCTCCCACTCGTCCCGGTACTGCGCTTCGAATTGCAGCGGCGTCATCGGCTCAACGCTTGCCGAGCAACCATTGCGCCACGGCGAGCACGCGCCGTGTCACCTCGCGGCCGCTGCGGCCGGCATCGCCCGAGGCCCAGCCGGCCAGCGCGGATAACTCGTCGAGGCGCTCCGGGGTAAGCCGCGAGGACCGTGCCGCCAGAGCCACGACGGCAGCCTGCTGCTGTGGCTGTAGCGGCTGCACCGGCGCCAGCGGCTCGAGCTCATCGAACGCGATCTTCGGTGCGCGCGGCGGCTCGTACACGACGAGCGTGCCGGCGGTGATGTCTCCCAGCCGCTTGAAATCCCGGCGCAACAAGGTACTCAGGATCCCGAAGCCATAGAGCATCGGCAGGAAATCGGCGACCCGGAGCAGGTTGCGCGTGATCGAGGCGGCCGGGGTGACCGGGAGCCCGCTGTCCATGACGACCTTGATGCCAAAAACCCGCTTGCCCGGCGTGGCGCCCGAGCGGCTCAGCTCGAAGACCACGGGATAGAACCATTCGAGCCCGAACAGCAGGATCAGGGACAAGCCCAGGCCGAAGCCACCCATCAGGCTGGTCGCGATCGCAACGGCATAGAGCACGCCCAGCCGAATGAGCTGATCCAGCAGGTAGGCATAGCAGCGCGAGCAGAGGCCCGCGGGCCTGAGCTCGATGGCAATCCCTTCCGGGGTCTCGGCGGAAACGATCGTGTCGAGTATGGTCTGGGTCACGCCGCCGGATCAGGCGTTGACGACGATCGTGATCACGCGCGGATCGAATCCCGTCGTAATCGCCATGGGAACGGCGGCGATGCCGAAGATGAGCGTATCGAGCATCGCCGCTCCCAGCCGCGTACCGCGGCCGGCCATCTCGTAGGTGTCACTGGTTTCGGTGAAATCACTGACCCGTGCCTCCGGCGGAGCGTACGGGTTCTGCTGCGTCTCGACGTTCATGGATCCTCCCCTGCGGATCGACCGGTGGCCCGGCGGCGCCGCGACCTGCCCGGTGCATCGTTGTTGTCCGGGCGCGGCTGCAACGCCGTAGCGGTCAGTTGTCGGTAACAGTACCGGTGACGTCCCGCCTTTTCTTGATATGGTTCACAAATTACAGGCACTGCCGCGACGAGGGCATTCTAACGCCGTTTGCGGCGGGGAAGGCGAGTCGGAAACGCTTCTCATTCAACAAACGTTTCCGCGGAAGCGCAGTGCCGCCCTCCGCAATCGAAACGGACCCGGTAGTAACCGTGTGATTTCGGTGCCACTGCTTCCGGGGGCCTCGCCGCATGCACACGGCCGAAATCCCCTTCACGCCTGCAGCGACTCGCCGACGATCATGTGTTCCAGTTTCTCGAGGTTCGGGATCAGCGGGTATTCGTTGATCATCTTGACGCGGCAGAGGATGGGCGCGTCATCGGGCCAGTCGCCCTGGGCCTGGTCGAGCTTCAGCACTTCGCGGTTCACCCGCACGAGCTGCGGGAAGCCCTGGGTCAGGATGCCGAAATAGCCGGTGCGGATCTGTCCCGTGCTCGAATAGAAGACGACGACGCGCGTGCGGCCGGTGCCCTCCGGCACGTCCTTGCCGATTGCGCCCTCGAAGGACACGAGCGGCAGCTCCCGTCCGGACCAGTTGATCGTGCCGAGCATCCAGGGCTCGCTGCCGCCCGGGCGCTCCGGCGCCGTGAAGCGCACGACCTCGACCACGCAGGCGCGCGGCACGATGAGCCGGTCCTCGGCGAGCGGCACCAGCAGGCTGTAGAGCTCTTGCACATCGCTGCTCATTGCAGGCTGATTCCCCGTTCCTCGAGCAGCTTGCGGATCGCGTCCAGGAGCTGCGAATCCTGGTACGGCTTACCGAGGTAATCGTTGACGCCGATTTCGATCGCGCGCGCGCGGTGTTTGTCGCCGGCGCGCGAGGTGATCATGATGATCGGCGCGTCGGAAATCCGCTCGTCGTTACGCACGTGGGTGGCGAACTCATAGCCGTCCATACGCGGCATCTCGATGTCTAGCAGGATGATGTCGGGCTTGTTCTCGGATAGCACGCTGATGGCGTCGAGGCCATCCTTGGCGGTGATGACGCGCAGACCGTTACGCTGCAGGAACCGCTCCATCACCCGGCGCACCGTGATCGAATCGTCGACGACCAGCGCCAGCGGCCGTACGTCAGCGCCCGCGACCGGCGCGTTCTTCAGTTCCACGACCGGCGCACCCGTCCGCACCAGCGCGTTGATATCCAGGATCAGCACGATGCTGCCGTCACCGAGGATCGTCGCGCCGGAGATGCCGCGCACGCCCGCGAGTTGCGGGCCGACCGATTTGACGACGATCTCGCGGCTCGCGAGCATCTCGTCGGTCAGGAGCGCGGCCGAATAGTCGCCGGCGCGCACCAGGATGATCGGCACGTAGGTATCGTCCTCCGGCAGCTTGGCCGGCTGCCCTCCGAGGTAGAGACCGAGATGGCGGAAGCGGTAGCTCTGCTCGCCGTACTCGTAGGTCGGCTCGTCCTGGCTCAGCAGGTTCTCGAGCTCGGCGCGCGCGATGCGCGCGACGCCTTCGACGGTCGGCAGCGGCAGCGCGTAGACCTCGTCACCGGTCCGCACGATGAGCGCCTGCGTGATCGCGAGCGTGAACGGCAGGCGGATGCGGAAGTTCGTGCCCTGCCCGATGACGGACGAGATCTGCAAGCTTCCGCCGAGTTGCTTCACCTCGTTCGCGACGACGTCCATGCCGACGCCGCGGCCGGCCGACTGCGTGATCTTCGACGCGGTGGAAAAGCCCGGCGTCAGGATGAGCTGCATGATCTCCTCGTCGGTCACCTTGCTGTCGGGCTTCAGCAGGCTGCGCTCATAGGCCTTGCGGCGGATGGCGTCGACGTCGAGTCCGGCGCCGTCGTCGGCCACGTCGATGACCATCTCCGCGCCTTCGCGGTGCAGGCGGATGGTGATGCGGCCGGTGGCCGGCTTGCCCCTCTTCTGCCGCGTCTTCGCGTCCTCGATGCCGTGAATCACCGCGTTGCGCAGCATGTGCTCGAACGGCGGCAGCATTTTGTCCAGCACCTGCCGGTCGAGCTCGCCCGACGCGCCTTCGACGGCGAGCTCGGCGCGCTTGTCGGCTTCCGTGGCGGCCTGCCGAACGAGCCGCGTGAGCCGCGGCACGTTCCGCTGGAACGGCACCATGCGCGTGCGCATCAGGCCGTCCTGCAGCTCCGCGGTGACGCGTGCCTGCTGCACGAGCAGCGTTTCGGCTTCCGAGGTCAGCGTGCGCAGCAGGTCCTTGAGGCTGCCGAGGTCGTTCGCGGATTCCGCGAGCGCGCGCGAGAGCTGCTGGATGTTCGAATACCGGTCCATCTCCAGCGGGTCGAAATCGCGCGCCACGAACGTGTCCTGGTGGCCGTGCATGATCTGCGCTTCCGTCTCGATCTCGAGCTTGCGGAGCTGCTGGCGCAGGCGGCTGACGGTCTGCTCGAGCTCGTCGACGTGGAATTCGACCGAGCTGACCTGCTGCGACAGGCGCGAGTGGTAGATGCTGATCTCGCCGGCCGCGTTCAGCAGGTCCTCGAGCAGGTCGGCGTCGATGCGGGCGAATTCCTGGCGCTCCGTCGCGATGCTGCGGGGGGCCTTGCGCCGCTCGACGGCGGGGGCTTCCGCCGGCCGTTCGCCGGCCTCGATATCGGGTGCCGGCTCTTGCGCGGGCGCTTGGGGGATCGGTTCGATCACGGGCGGTTCCGGCTCTGCCGGCCGCGGCGGCTCGGCTGCGGCGCGCGCGGCCGGCGTTTCGACCGCCGCGGGCTCCGCTTCGGCAGGCGCTTCGATCGCGGGCGTCACGAGCTCCGCGACCTCCGGCTCGGGCACCTCCGCTGCGGGTTGCGGCGCCGTTTCCGTGGCCGCCGGCGCGTCCGCCCGCGGCGCATCCACGATTTCCATGCTGACCGTGTCTTCGGGCTCGGCGGAGAACTCGAGCGCCACCGGCTCGCCGGCCGCCTGCTCCAGCGTCTCGCCGGCGTTCACCTTCCGGATGAGCCGCTCCAGCTCCGCGGCCGGCTTTACCTTCTTGCCGGCGGTCACGGTGTCGCGCATCCGGTGCAGCTCGTCCAGGCTGCGCTGCAGCAATTCGTCGAGATCGCCCGACGCCGGCACACGGCCCTCGTCGATGCCGATGAGCAGGGTTTCCAGCTCGTGACTGAGATTTCCCATGGCCGAAATCCCGGCCATGCGCGCGCCGCCCTTCAGGGTATGCAGGTGGCGCTTCAGGCTTTCCGCGTGCCCGCGGGCATGCTTCTCCTTCGTCCAGACGGCGAGCGCCTTGTCGGCTTCCTCCAGGATCTCCGCGGCCTCTTCCGAGAAGATCGCCGCGATCTCGGCGTCGTATTCGCCCTCTTCCTGTTCCGCGGCCGTCTCCGGCGTCGGCTCCTCGACCGCCTCTTCGGGTTCGGGCACCGCTGCTTCCTGCACCGTCGGCGTTTCGATCCCCTCCGTGAGCGCCTTGAGCTTCTCGATCAGCGCCCGGAAGTCGTCGCGTTTCCGCTCCGGCTGGTTGATGTCGGCCACGATGGTCCGGATGGCCTGCGCCGCGCTGCGCAGTGCATCGACGCCGTCCTGCTCCAGTCCGACGTTGTAGTCGTTCGCGCGGCGCACGAAACGGTTGAGCGCACCGGCGACGGCGACGCCGCGCTCCACGTTCGCCATGTTGGCGCTGCCGTGCAGCGTATGGCAGGCGCGATGCAGCTTGTCGTTGACGTGAAACGGCGGCCGATGCCCCTCGCAACCGGCGAGCCAGGCGTCGATCACCTGCAGGTGGCCCTCCGTCTCCTTGCCGAAGATGTCGAGGAGCACCGGGTCCATTTCCAGCGCGGCCGCGGCTTCCTCTTTCCCGGCCTGGTCCGGCACGGCGAGGTCGAGCAACGCGGCATTGGGATCGCCCTCGGCGAACGCATTGGCGCGCGCCATGAGCAGGTTGACGTTCGACTCAGGCTCCGTGCCGACTTCGAGCTGCTCGACCAGCTCCGGCACGACCGCCGCGGCCTGCAGGATGAGCTCGATCATCGGCGGCGTGCGCGTGAGCGTGCGGTTGATCAGCCGGTTCAGCAGGTTCTCGATGCTCCAGCAGTATTCGCCGATGCGTTCGGCGCCGACCATGCGCCCGCTGCCCTTGAGCGTATGGAACGAGCGGCGCACGGTGATCAACGTTTCCATGTCGTCCGGCGACTCGGCCCATTGCGGCAGGTTGCGGTCGATGGAGGCGATTTCCTCGCGTGCCTCCTCGATGAACAGCTCGAGCAGCTCCGGATCGAGGTGCTCGGCGTCCTCCGCCACCACCGGCACGGGGATGACGTCGGTCGCCTGCATGCGGGCAGCGGCGCGCGCCGCCTCGGCCGCGTCCGCCTGCAACGGCTTGATGGTCCGGGTGACCCCCGTCTCGGCACTGTCCCGGGCGAGCCGCTTCTCGAGGTCACGCAGCACGTTCAGGCAGGTCTCGGCGTTGTCCAGCATGTAGTCCGGCTCGCGGCGCCCCGCTTTCACCGTCTCCATGTAGTACTCGATGCTGACGATCGCGTCGGCCAGCCGGTCCGTTTCCTTCTGCTCCAGCCGCCCGGGGCCGCTCCCGCGCAACGCGAGGACGACGAGCCGGCCGATCCGGTCCACGACTTCCATCGCGCGGGTCTTGTTCAGCATCAGGAGCCCCGCCTTGATGCCGCGGATCAGCGCGGGCACGCTGTCCATGCTTTGCGAGCTGCCGGACGCCGTGAGGCTCTGGCTGAAGGTCTCCTTGATGCGGGCGAGATTGATGATGCTCTCGCGCATCACCGCCTCGGCGACCTGCTTGTAGTCGGCTTCGTCGGCCGGCGGCAGCGGCTCGCCCTCGGGTTTAAGCGGTTCCTGCGGCACGATCATGCGCAGGAGCTGCTGGTCCAGCCGGTCCTCGACCTTGAGCAGCGTGGAGGCGATCTCGAGAATGGTCTGCTCGTTCGCGCCGCCGCCGCGGGTCACGACCGTTTTCAGCCGCTCGATTTCCTGGTCGATGTCGCCGCGCAGCTCGCCGAGGCCGAGCACGCCGAGGGTGTCGCTGATTTTCTTCAGCAGGTCGAGCTGCGGCACGAGCTCGGACGATTTGTTCATCCCCGTGCGGACGTAGATGTCCAGCACGTCCTTCACGCGTCCCAGGTCTTCCTTGATCGCCGCGGCGACGGTCTTCATCAGCTTCACGCTGGGCGCGGACAGGCTTTCGCGCGCCTGCTCCACCTGCTCGTCGCCGGGCAAGAGCTCCGCCAGGTTGAAGGCGGCGCGGACTTCGCCGATGCGCTTGCCGGCGGTACCCGAGCGCGCGACGTAATAAAGGAGATTGTTGAGCAGCGACGTGACCGGGTGCGTGTCGAAGGAGTCCGGGCCTTCGTCGATCAGCAGCTTCATCCGGCGGTCGGCCTGGCCGAGCAGCCGCTTCAGCGCGATGGAGGTCTCGAGCCCGCCGTCGCGCAGCGCCTCCAGCACCGCGCCGGTGATCCACCAAAGCTGGTGCATGTCCTCGCGCGTCGCCGCCTGCGCCAGCGCCTCGACCACGCCGGACAGCGTCTTGAGATGCTTCTTCTCGTCGCCGCCCTGGATCCAGCCGAGCAGCGCGAGCTGGAACTTCGGCCGGAGCGTCGCGGCCGCCTTGACCGGGTCCTCGCCGCTGGTCTCGCGCTCGGCGTCACCCGCGGCCTGGCGAGAGGGCGACAGGTTCAGGAGCAGCAGCGTGCCCTCGGAGAGCAGCGGCTGGCCGCGCGCCGCGCGCAGGTCGTTCAGCATCGGCAGCAGCACGAGCGCGATGTCGCGGCCGCCACCCAGCAGCCGCTCGATGTAGATCGGGAGCTGGACCATGGCCCGGGTGAGCGCGTCCAGCCCGTCCTGCCGGCCCTTGCCTTCCCGCAGCCGCGCCAGCGCGGCGCAGACCAGCTCCATCTCTTCCGCGAGCAGCGCGGCGCCGTAGGTTTCCGTCATGCGCAGCGCGCCCTGCGCCTGGTGCAGGAGCCCGCCGCAGGTGGTGAGCGCGGCCGACCCGCCGCGGCCGTCCACGCAATCCTCCAGGGCGAGATGGGCGCTCTTCAGCGTCTCCATCAGCTCACTACTGACGATCGCCAGCGCGCTGGCGGCCGCTTCCAGCGTGGCGGCTTCGCTGCGCGGCGCCTGGATCCCCGTCTCGGTGCTCATCAGCCCGCTGCTTGGTCCTCGGTGGCGGGGCGCCGCGGCGGCTTCGCCCTGGGCGCCAGCGCGCTCGTATCGAAGGACGCGCTCGGCAGCGTGAAGCCGGCGACGGTCTGCCGGAGCTGCGAGGCGAGCACCGACAGCTTGGACACGGCCGCGGCGGTAGCCGTCGTCGCCTTGCCGGTCTGGTCGCTGATTTCCTTGAGCTTCGCCGTCCGGCGCGTGACGTCGGCCGCCGATCCCGCCTGCTGCTGCGCGGAGCTGGAGATGTTCTGCACGAGACTCGCGATCTGGTTCGACACCTGCTCGATCTCGTCGAGCGCCGCGCCCGCATTCTCGGCCAGCAGCGCGCCGCCGACCACGTCCGTGGTGCTGCGTTCCATCGACACGACTGCCTCGTTCGTGTCGGACTGGATGGTGCGCACCAGGACCTCGATCTGCTTGGTCGCGTTCGTGGAACGCTCCGCGAGGCGCTGCACTTCGTCCGCCACCACGGCGAAGCCGCGGCCCGCCTCCCCGGCCATCGACGCCTGGATCGAGGCGTTCAGCGCCAGGATGTTCGTCTGCTCGGCGATGTCGTTGATCAGCTCGACGATGTTGCCGATCTCCTGCGAGCTTTCGCCGAGGCGCTTGATCCGCTTCGACGTCTCCTGGATCGTCTCGCGGATCGCGTTCATGCCGTCGATCGTCCGGCGCACGGCTTCCCCGCCCTTGTGCGCCACTTCCACCGAATGCCGCGCGACGTCGGAGGAGCGCTCCGCGTTGCCCGAGACTTCCTCGATGGAGGCCGCCATCGACTCGATGGACTCGGTGGACGCGCGGATCTCCCGGTTCTGGGTGTCGGCCGCGCGCGCCATATGACCCGCGGTGGACTCCGTCTGCTTGGCGGCGGAGGCGACCATGATGGCGGTTTCGTTGATGGTGGCGACCAGCTCGCGCAGCTTTTCGATGGCGTAGTTGATGGAGTCGGCGATCGCGCCGGTGATGTCCTCGGTGACCGTCGCCTCGACCGTGAGATCGCCGTCCGCCAGGCTGCCGAGCTCGTCGAGCAGGCGCAGGATGGCCTGCTGGTTGCGCTCGTTCTGTTCCGCCTGCACTTTCGCGGCGCGCTCGAAGACGGCCGACCGGGAATGCAGGAACGCAAGGATCGCGAGCAGGAGCAGCGCGAGGCCGACCAGCGCGACGGGCAGCAGCGGCTGCTGCAGCATGCCAGCTCCCGGGAACGCCGGGTTGGAGCCGATCGCCGCCTGGAGGGAGTTCGCACTGGCCGCGAGCGCGGTCAGGCTCGCCGCGGAGTTGCCGAGGTTTTCCGCGGCGGCGAGGGCTTCGGTTACGCGCGGCTCGATCTCCGCCAGTGCGGCGGTGACCGGCTGCAGTGCCGTCCCGCGCTGCGCGGCGGGGAGCGGTGCCACGTCGAGCGTCGTGTCGCCGCCGGCGAGTGCACTGGCCACGTCTTTGAGGTAGGCCAGGTCGTCCGCGATGGCGGCAGCGGCATCAGGCTCGGCCTCGCCCGCGGCGAGCGCGGCCAGCGACTCCTGCAGCCCGGTGGCGCGCTGCTGGAATTCCCGGATGACGCCGACCGAACCGCTGGTCTCGAGCAGCGCATCGGAAGCGGTGAGCAAACCGGGCATGCGCTCGTCCACGAAGACGGCAGCGGAACCGATCGTCGCGGCGGCCTCACGGTCCGCGCGCAGGACTTCCGCGTGCCGGGAAATGTCCTGCGACAGCCTGGCCACCTCCGGCGAGGCAGCGCCGCCGCGGCCGTATTGCAGGTACAAGACGCCCGCGGCCGCGATCAGCACGAGGGCCGTGAGCGTTGCCAGCACCGTGAAGGCGGATGTCCGCTTGCCTTCCCTGTCGAGCCTTATGTCGGGTTTGTTAGCCATGGCTTTACATCGATTCGGTTGTCGTTTGTGGGTGTCGCCTCATTCCGCCGCGGCCTGCAGGAACGAGCTGCTTTCGACCAGGTTGAACAGGTCGAACACGGGCCAGGAGTCGTGGCCGCGCTGGTAGGCGCCGTCGAGATAGCGATCGCAGCGCACGACCGTCGGCGGCCAGCGGTCGGTGAACTCGCTGTCCGTGAAGCGGCGGAAGCCGGAGACCTCGTCCACCACCAGTCCCGCCGGGATTTCCCGGTGATTCACCGACACCACGCGCGTCGTGCGCCGCAATGCCGTCCGCCCGCTGCCCAGGAACATCTTCAGGTCGATCAGGGGCAGCAGGTGCCCGCGCAGGTTGGCGATGCCGAGCACCCAGCGTTTCGCGCCGGGCACGCGGGTCATCGTTTCCGGCAGCATCAACACCTCGCGCACGGCGGGCCTGCTCGCGACGAACTGCTCGTCGCCGATCCGGAAGCCGATGCCGACCCACTCGGAGGACGGCCCTTCACTGCTCTGTCCGGCAAACGCCGCGCGGCTGCGGCGCTCCATCTCCAGCAACAGATCGAACGGCTCGCTGACCAGGCTCGCGAGATCGGCGTTGTATCCGGTCATCTCAGGAGCCCGCGTCATGCAGCGAACGGAGGACGGGAGTTCCGGCCATTCAATCGCCCATGACGGCGTTGATCTTCGCGACGAGCTGCTTCTCCGCGACCGGCTTCACGAGGTACTCGGCCGCGCCCTGGCGCATGCCCCAGATCTTGTCGGTTTCCTGGTCCTTGGTCGTGATCATGATCACCGGGATCTTCGACGTGCCCGGGTCGCGCGTCAGCTTGCGCGTCGCCTGGAAGCCGTTCATGCCCGGCATCACCACGTCCATCAGGATGCAATCGGGACGCGCCGACTGCGCCTGCCGGATGCCCTCCTCGCCGCTGTCCGCGACGAGCGTCTCGAAGCCGTTCCGCTCCAGCATGTTCTGGAACAGGTGCAGCTCGGTCGGGGAGTCGTCGACGATGAGTATCACGGCCATGGATCGTCCCTCAGTTGATCTGGTTGGAAATCGCGCCCAGCAGCTCGTCCTTGGTGAACGGTTTCGTCAGGTACTGCTCGGAACCGACTATGCGTCCCCGCGCGCGGTCGAACAGCCCGTCCTTGCTCGACAGCATGATCACGGGCGTGTTGCGGAATACCTTGTTGTGCTTGATGAGCGAGCAGGTCTGGTAACCGTCGAGCCGCGGCATCATGATGTCGACGAAGATCAGGTCGGGCTGGTGATCGGCGATCTTGGAGAGCGCGTCGAAGCCGTCGATGGCGGTGAAGACCTGGCAGCCCTCCTTGGACAGGAGGGTCTCGGCGGTGCGGCGGATCGTTTTACTGTCGTCCACGACGAGAATCTTGAGTCCGTTCAGACCTCGAGATACGTTGTTTTGCACGGGTTAACTCGCCCCAAAGCGAAAGTCGCGACCCTTGTACCACATTGATGTAAAACCCGCCACGACCGCCGCCACAGGGTACAAGTTTGCTGATTTCATTGTTGTTTTTCGCGCATAATCCGGGTCATTGGCCTTGACGGAGGGTGTCTTTGATATGGGCCGGGCAGATTGGCGCGTCGGCGTCGTCATGGACCCCATCGAGTCCATAACGCCGAAGAAAGACTCGACACTCGCGATGCTGTTGGAAGCATCCAGGCGCGGGGCCGAAATTCATTACATGCAGCAAGGCGACCTGCGGCTCGAAGCGGGCCGGGCGCTTGCGCGCACGCGGCTGCTCCGGGTGTTCGATGATCCCGGCCGGTGGTTCGAGCTCGGCGACGCCCGGGAGATCGCGCTCGGCGATCTCGATAGTGTGCTCATGCGCAAGGACCCGCCCTTCGACATGGAGTACATCTACACGAGTTACATACTCGAGCGCGCCGAGCTCGCCGGCGCGCTGGTGGTCAACCGCCCACAGGCTCTGCGTGACATGAACGAGAAGGCCTACACCGCGTGGTTTCCCGATTGCGCGCCGCTGACGCTCATCACCCGCTCGATGGGTGACATCCGCGCGTTCCTCGAGCAGCACGAGCGCATCGTCGTGAAGCCGCTGGACGGCATGGGCGGCCGGTCCGTGTTCGTGATCGTGGCCGGCGACAAGAACGCGAACGTCATCATGGAAACGATCACGGACAATGGCCGGCGGTTTGCCGTGGCCCAGGTGTTCGTGCCGGAGATCAGCGCGGGCGACAAGCGCATCCTGCTCGTGGACGGCGAGCCCGTGCCGTATGCCCTCGCGCGCGTGCCGACGGCCCACGATTATCGCGGCAATCTCGTGATGGGGGCGCAGGGCAAGGGGCAGCCGCTGTCGGAGCGCGACCGCTACATCTGTTCGCGCGTCGGCCCGGTCCTCAAGGAGAACGGCGTGCTGTTCGCCGGCATTGACGTGATCGGCGACTACCTTACGGAGATCAACGTGACGAGCCCGACCGGCATCCGCGAGCTGGATCGCCAGTACGGATTGAACATCGCCGGCCTGCTGTTCGATGCGATGGCCGCCCGGATCGCGCCATGATCGACGCCTTCGCCGACATCGACCTGGCAGAGGGCAGGGCACCCGCGCTCCAGGGCGCCGGCGAGGCGAAACCCGATCGCCTGCCGCCGATGCTGTTCCTGGCCGCCCTGATTCACGGCATTCTCATTATCGGCATCACGTTCAACCCGCTCGCGCGCGGCGAGTCCCGGGCCATTTCGCTCGACGTCACGATCGTCGCGGACCCGGAGCGGACGGCCGCGAACGCGGAGGACGCCGACTACCTGGCCCAGACCAGCCAGGACGGCCAGGGCAATACGCTGCTGGAGGTGCGGCCCGGCGCGCTGCCCGAGAGCAACGTGCCGTTCGACAATGCCGGCCAACCGGGCGGCGACAGCCTCGAGACGACGCAGGCCGCGGTTGATGCCGCCGACCAGGTGCTGACGAGCCGCGCCGAGCAGGACCTGGCGGTACCCGACCGGCCGCGCGAGGAGCCCGAGACGCGCGAGCAGGCCGCGCTGGCGCTCGAAGCCGGTGTCGAGCTCACGCTGCCGCTACCGCAGGACGAGGCCGCCCGGCTGCAGATCCACGACGACAACCCGCGCGAGCTCGTGACCAGCGTCGACACCCGCGAAGCGGTCATCGCCGGCTACCTCTACCGCTGGAAGCAGAAAATCGAGGCGATCGGCGTCGCGTATTTCCCCGAGCAGGCGCTCGCCCAGGGGCATACCGGCAGTCCCACGCTCGAAGTCACCATCGACGCCTCGGGCGAGCTGCAGGAGGTGGTGATCCGTCGCTCGTCCGGCTCGCGGGTGCTCGACCAGGCGGCGCTCGACATCCTGCGCCGGGCCGCGCCGTTCGATCCTTTCCCCGAGGCAGTGAGCGCGGACTACGACCAGCTCCGCTTCGCCTACAAATGGGAATTCGTAGGCGCCCGTCTCACGGGCGACCGAACCTAGCGGCGGTCGCCAGGTCTCGCCCCTGACGGCCCGCTACAGGGCGTGACCCGCCGGTTGTCTGCCGCCGAGACAAGGCCGATACTGTCCGCATGCAAACCGAATCGAGCTTCAACAATCACCTGCTCATCGCGATGCCGGGCATGCTGGATCCCAATTTCAGCAGCACCGTGACCCTGATCTGCGAGCACAATGCCGAAGGCGCGCTCGGCATCGTCATCAACCGCCCGATGGACCTGAATCTCGGCGGCTTGTTCGCGCAGCTCGAGGTCGGGCAGGCGGACGCCACGGCCTCGAGCCGGCCCGTGTTCGACGGCGGTCCGGTGGCGCGGGAACGGGGCTTTGTTTTACATAATTCGGACATCCGTTTCGAGAGCTCGGTCGCGGTGTCCGAAGGGATCCAGTTGACGCTCTCCCGCGACGTGCTCGAAGCGATCGCGTCGGGGAACGGGCCGGCCAAATCGCTGGTGGCGCTGGGATATGCCGGCTGGCAGCCCGGCCAGCTCGAGGCCGAAATGCTCACCAACACCTGGCTCAGCGTGCCGGCGACGCCGGAGATCGTCTTCGACGTGCCCTACTCCGAGCGCTGGATGTCCGCGGCGCGCATTCTCGGCGTCGACTTGAGCCTCCTCGCGCCGCATGCCGGACACGCGTGACACGCCGCCTGAAACCATAATCGCCTTCGACTTCGGCCTGCGGCGCATCGGCGTCGCAGTCGGCCAGCCGATTACCGGCTCCGCCAGTCCCCTTGGCGTGGTGGCGAACGGCCCCGACGGTCCCGACTGGGCCCGGATCGGGGCCTTGTTGGCGGAATGGCAGCCCGGCCGCCTGGTCGTCGGCATGCCGCTGCACCCGGACGGTTCACCGTCGCCGATCGGCCCCGCGGTCGCCGGGTTCGCGGCCGGCCTCGCGCGCTTCGAGCTGCCCGTCGACACGATCGACGAGCGCTACTCCTCGATCGAGGCGCGGCAGATGCTGGTCGACGGGCGCCGGACGGGGCAGACCCGGCGCATTCGGAAGGAAATGGTGGACGCCGCGGCAGCGGTCCTGATCGCGGAACGCTGGCTCGGCCGCACGGGTTGACCCACCGGCCAGGCGCATTCGTGAATCGTCCGGGTTAAACTCTCGACCGCCATGCCAGTGACCGAATTGTTCGAAGCGCCGGAAATCGGCGCGGAATCCGACCTGCAGTTGACCGCGGCGGGGCGGCTGCGGCACCTGTTGACGCTCAACGGCATGAGCCGACAGCAGCTCGTCGGCCTGCTCGACCGCGCCGAGACTTATCTAAGGCCGCACGGGGAAGGTGTGGCCCGCAGCCGTGCGCTCGCCGGCCGCACGGTCGCCAATCTCTTTTTCGAGCCGAGCACGCGGACGCGCGCTTCCTTCGATCTCGCCGCCAAACGATTGGGCGCCGACGTGCTGAACCTCGACGTCAACACGTCGTCGCGCAAGAAAGGCGAAAGCATTCTCGACATGATCTATACGCTGCAGGCGATGCAGGTCGACGTCTTCGTGGTGCGCGATGCGAGCGCGGGCGTGCCTGCCTACATCGCGCGCCACGTGAACGATCGCGTCAGCATCCTGAACGCCGGCGAAGCCGACGTCTCGCACCCGACGCAAGGGCTGCTCGACGTGCTGACGATCCGCCAGCACAAGCCGGATTTTGGCAATCTCGCCGTGGCGATCGTCGGGGACATCGCGCACTCGCGGGTCGCGCGCTCGGCGGCGGAAGCGCTGACCACGCTCGGCGTCGGCGAGCTGCGGCTGGTCTCGCCGCCGGCACTGGCGCCCGAACCCGGCGTGATCCCCGGCCGTATCCTGCAGCGCCTGGAGGACGGTCTGCGCGGCGCGGACGTGGTCATGGCGCTGCGCATCCAGCGCGAGCGCATCGGCAACCTCGACGGCATCCCCGGCATCGACGAGTACTTCGCGAATTTTGGGCTCAGCCGCGAGCGCATGAAGCTCGCGGCCCCCGATGCGATCGTCATGCATCCCGGGCCGATGAACCGCGGGATCGAAATTGAATCCGCCCTGGCCGACAGTGCCGCCTCCGTGATCACGCAGCAGGTAACCAACGGAGTCGCCGTGCGCATGGCCATTCTCTCCGTCGTGAACGAGACGTTGGAAGCGACGTGAGGCCCTCTTCCGCGGCGGTCGCCGCATTGCAGTCGCAGCGTGACACCATCTTCCTCGAGAATTCGCGCGTGACGCAGGTGTCGCGGTTTCCCGGCGACCAGTACATCCTGCGCCTGCACGCGCCGGAGACGGCGCGGCGCGCGACGCCGGGCAGCTTCGTGCACATCCGCTGCGACGCGGCGATCCCGATGCGGCGGCCGCTGTCGATCATGCGGGCCGACGCGATTGATGGCTGGATCGAGGTCCTGTTCAAGATCGTCGGCAACGGCCTGCGCTCGCTGGGCCATAAGCATCCCGGCGACACCATGAGCCTGCTCGGGCCGATCGGCCGCGGCTTCGAGCCCTCGCCCGAGCGGCCCCGGCCGCTGCTCATCGGCGGCGGTGTCGGCATCCCGCCGATGATCTTCCTCGCCGAGACCCTGTGGCGCGATCATCGCGACTGGCACGCGCTCGTGCTGATGGGCTCGGAGATCCCGTTCCCGTTCGAGCCGGTGCCCTCCGAAATCGTCACGGAATGGCTGCAGGAAAAGGCCATGCACGCCATGCCCCTGCTCGAGGACTGGCGCATCCCGAGCCGGCTCGCGAGCGGCGCCGGTCTCCCCGGCGCTTACCGCGGCAACGTCGCGGAGCTCGCCCGCATCTGGCTGGCAGCGCAGAGCGCCGACGAGCTCGCCCAGGTCGAGGTCTTCACCTGCGGCCCGACGGCGATGCTCGAAGCCATCGCCGCCCTCGCTCGCGAATTCGACGTCCCCTGCCAGGCGTCGCTCGAGGAATACATGGCCTGCGCCGTCGGCGGCTGCGCCGCCTGCACGGTGCTCGTCCAGACCCCCGACGGCCCCGCCATGAAACGCGTCTGCGTCGACGGCCCTGTTTTTGACGCCGCTACGGTGTGGCGATAGCGCCGGGTCGAAGACGCGTGGTCCAATCCGTTTCAGATTGGGTAGTCCGATCGGAAATGCCGTTCCAGGCGCTCGACTTCTATCGGCAAACCTTCCAGGCGCCTTAAAAGCTCCTCGTCGCTATGGCTATGCCTTGATTGCTCAAAAACCCTCTAATCGCGGGTTTCGATAGGTCGAGAGGATAGATTCCGACCCACGCCAACCGATCCGGATGTGTAGCGTCGATCGAAGCCGCCAACGGTGTTCCGGCATGTAGCGAGCTAAAAACGGCCAGTCGATGCACTCGTGCTACTCGGGACAGTAAATGCGTTCCACCTGGCCTCCACGCTCTTCGGCATTTTCCGCGATACGCGGGACACTACGCCGCCTTCATGCCCCCCCGAGCGGCACGGTCTTCACGTGCGCCTCGACGGCGTCGATCACTGCCGTCGCAAGCGGCAGGTTCTTCTTCTCGGCGTGCCAGTGCTCATGAAACAGCGCTGCGGTCTGCCGCGCCGTCTCGAGCACGATCTTCTCCGGCAGGCGCGCCCGCGCCGCCATGTGCGCGAGCTCATCTTCCGAGAATTCATCAAAACGTTTCGAGCGGCTGACCTTGAGCGCAGCGGCGCCGTCAGGAATATAGGCCACCGTCGACACAAAATCATAAGCCGGCGCCAGGGTGGCCGTGCGCCTGTCCGGATAGATCATCGACCAGTTCTTCACATGCATGTCGGCGTTCCCGATCAGGGTATTGAACGTCAGGCGACGGACGAACTCGACAATATCCGCCTCCCCGCCTTCGGCACCGATGACAGTGGCAATATTCATGGCGCTCGCCTTGCCGTACTTGTCGTCCGGATACAGCCGGAAGATCTGCGCGAAATCCTCGGTATGCACGGCGGCCCCGTCAGACAGGCGATCAAAGCGCTCGATCGCCAGCGCCTGTCCCTTGAGCCTCGCAACGCCCTTGGGAAGATTGCCGATGGCGTCGACATTGATGAGCCGGATGGGGGGCACGTCAATACCGACAAGGCGTGCCAGCGTCATCATCGAGAATTCGTTCTCGGGCACCCCTTCAAACTCGCGCGAGGGCAGCTTGACGATCCATGAGCCGCCGATCCCTTTGGCGGGAACGGTCAGGCCCTTGCCGGCATTGTCGATGGCTGAGAATTTGAGCTGCACTCCGGCAAGGGAGAAGCGGAGCGCGTTCTCGCGCGCTTCTTCGATCAGCTCCAGCCCTTGACCGGAATCGGACGGCCACGCGTCGCCGTCGGCAGGCTCCATCGTGATCGCGCCCGGCAAGTCTTGGCCGAGCACCCAGAGCAGGAAGAACTCACGCTGCGGATTGACGCCCGCGCGCTCGGCCAGATACGACCGCATCCGTCCTTCCGGCAGCAGGTTGGAGAAAAACGGTATGACGCGCGTCTGGACAGGATTGAACTCTGTCATCAGTTGGCCGAAAGAATCTTTGAAGCCGAGGCTCAGCACCGGCCAGTTCTCATTGGCGATATAGGCCTCGTTAAAGGCAAACAGCGTGCGGTCCCCTTCAACGCGCGTCAGGGTTCCGACGGGTGCGCCATAGAGCAGGACATTGAGGACGGAGACGTTACCCGCCATGGTCGTCCTCCTCGACCGAATAAGCCGGGCGTACCCTGGTCGTCATGGCGAACCTGCCGGCGCTGTCCGCGCCAGCCGCGCTCCGCACGATGGAGTTCACGGCCGGGACGCTCGCGCGCGGCACAAGGGTAAGTTCGAGATCGAGCGCGCGGGCTAGCTCGACCAGGGTCGAGACGCGCAGGTCGACAGCCCCATTCTCGATTTTCGAAATATGGCCCTGCGGCACGCCCACGAGCCTGGCGAGCGCGCGCTGGCTGAGGCCCTTGGCCTTCCGGGCAATCCTGAGCGTTGTGGCAAGATACTCGGTAGCATAGCTCATGATGGATATTAACGTATCGGCTTCTATAATAAATATAGACAAATATATCAATCCTCGCCCTTGCACGCAATCCAACGAACTGCTTTTCTATATTAGACAAGCTGAATGATCTGGGTTTGTAGATCAATGGCCGGGCGGCAGACGGAACGAGTTCGGGGAATCTCTGCGCCAACCGCGAACTCGGAGGGCACCGATCAGCAGGGATATAGCCCCGCGCTGGATCAGCCGAAGTTGACCTTGGCTTCGAGATTCGAGCGGGAGTCGGCGTGCGACATCGCTTCTTCGAGGGTGATGGTGCCGGCCTTGTACAGGTTGAGCAGCGCCAGGTCGAAGTTCTGGACGCCTTTCTCGCTGCTGTCCTTGAGCGCTTCCTTGAGCTCGGAGATGTCGCCCTTGTGGATGAGGTCCTTGATGTGCGGCGTGTTGAGCATGAGCT
>DASSBS010000060.1:0-4735 GCA_035698445.1 Woeseiaceae bacterium | reverse complement strand
GGGCGTCGGCGCGGGCCTGGCTGCCTTCCTCGGTGAGGTCGGCGACATACCGGCCGAGTGAATCGAGCGGTGCGCCCGCGATGGCGGGATGGTCGGACGCCGCGGCGGCCTCCATGACGTTCAGCAGCACACCGGCGTGCGTGTCGCCGGCTTCGAACGCGGCGCCGGCGCTGTCGACGGCCATCAGCGCCTCGGCGGGCGCAAGCTCGCCGAAATGGGCGATCAGCGCGGTCCATTGATCGGTGGGGAGAGCGAAACGGTAATAGGAATCGCCCCCGGCGTTCGGCATGATCCAGTCCGGACAGGCGCGGGTCTCGAGCGGTATCTCGGCCGTCGCCTCGCGAACCAGGGCGCAGGTTCGGCTGCGCCCCTCATCGCCGCCGTACGCGACGCAGACCGGCACGATCCATCGCATCGCCGGATCGATGGAGGAGCCGAGCGGTGCGTAACGGCTCTGGCGAACGGCCACGCGCGGGCCATCGGTCCCGCTGCAAATCAGCTCGGCCTCGAGCAGCGGCAGTCCGGGACGTTCGATGAAGCCTTTCAGCGACTCTTCGAAATCCGGATCGCCGGCGGCCTCGCCCATGACGCGGAAGAAATCGCGCGAGTCGGCGACGCCGTCGGCGAATTCATGGAAATAGTCGTTGAGCCCCGCGCGCCATTTCTCCTGGCCCAGGTACGCCTCGGTCATGTTCAGAACCGCCGCACCTTTGGAATAGGTGATGCCGTCATAGGCGTTGCGGATATCGTCATTGGACTCGATCTGCTGCCGCACGGCGCGCGCGCTGGCCAGCGAATCCGCCCGCATTCCGGAAATCGCCGCGTGCTGGGCGTCCAGCTCGTAGCCCGCGTCAGGGAACCGGGCGCTCGCGGCGATCGGCGCGGCCCAGTCGGCGAAAGCTTCCTTCAGCCACAGATCGTTCCACCAGGGCGGGGTCACGTAATCGCCGAACCACATGTGCGCGAGCTCGTGCGCGTGAATGCCGACGATGCGGCGCTGCTGGCGGGGAGACGGCGCGCCGGCCGACAGGACGATGTCCTCGCGGTAGGTCGGCGCGCCGGCGAGCTCCGTGGCACCGCTCGGCCAGTCCGGCGCGGCGACCACGTCCAGCTTGGCGTAGGGGTAGGGGATTCCCGTGACCCGTTCGTAGGTTTCGATGAAGCTCTTCGTCAGCCCCATGATGGCGGCCATTTCCCCGGCCTTGCCCTGGCGCGCCCAGCCCGACAGCGGGACCGCGCGATCGCGGATGTCGTTGGGCGGCAGGTCGGCGATCTGGTATTCCTCGAACGGGCCGACCGCCAGCGAGATCAGGTAGGTGGGCAAAGGCCGCGTGGTTTCCAGCCGGACGCGCACCATGCCGTCGCCCGCCGGCTCGCGTGCCACCGCCGGCGAGTTGCCGATCGCGACATTGCCCTCCGGGATCGTCAACGTGACGTCGAACGGCGTCTTGAAGCGCGGCTCGTCGAAGCCGGGAAACGCTTTGCGGGCCTGGATCGACTCGGATTTTACGAGGGAGTACCAATCCTCGCCCTCCTTGACCCGGAACATGCCTGACAGGGCCGGATCGAAGGGCGCGTCATAGACGACGTTCAGCATCGCCTCGCCGGCCGGGACGGTCTCCGCAAACCCTATCCAGACGACGCCGCTCTCGAGCACCTGCTCGTACGAGGCCGGGACCGGCTCGCCGCCTTCGGGCGTGACGTTGATTTCCTGCACGTCGAGATTGTTGCCGTGCATCCAGAAGCCGTCGGAGGCTTCGTCCAGCTCGATGCGGATGGCGGCGGTCCCGCGGAAACGTTCTTCGCGCGGGTCGATGGTGAGATCGAGGCGGTAATGGAGCGGCCGCACCCCTTCGGGCAATTTTCCGTTCGGCGCCGCGTGCGCGGCGTTTTCCTGCGCATTGGCCGCTGCTGCGAGCACGGCGGTGCAAAGCATCAGCGAGGCCGTCAGAAGAAACCGTCCTGTGCCGGCAATCCGAATGTGCATGAAGCTCCGCGCCCAATCCTTGAATTGCGGACGACTTTGGGCGAAAAGCACTCCTTGATCAAGAGCCAGGGCGAATCATGCGCTTCGCCCCACTTCTTCACGAGGTCGGCGAATCCTGGCGGCGGCGGTGGATACGGCGGTCGCAGTGACCGCCGTAGTGTGATCCACAACCGTGCTGCTTCGCAGCGCGTCCCGTTTCAGAGCGACTTCAGGTACTCCACGAGATCCGTGCTTTGTTCAGCGGTCAGTCCCAGGCTCAGCTTGGCGTCATACATGGCGACCACCTCATCGAGGGTCGCGGCAGAGCCGTCGTGGAAGTACGGCGGATGCTGCCACACGCCACGCAGTGGCGAGGTACGCCATTGTCCGGTCGCCGAGCGCGCAGCGTAGCTGGTTTGGGCGGCGGCCGAATCGTTCACCGGATGCAGGAGCGTGTTGGCGTCGGTGAAGTTGGGACCGGTATGGCAAGTGCTGCACAGGCCCTGGCCTTCAAACACCGCTTTCCCCCGCTCGGCAGCGGCCGCGTCAAAGGACCCCTCCGGGGGCTCAGGCGGGGGGAGCGAGTACTCATAGGCCTGCAACGCGATCAGTGTCTGGGTGTCCACGCGGTCTTCGAAGGTTCCGCCTTCGCTGCGGCGGTCGACGTCGAGCGGCAGGCGCGGATCGGAGAATATGCCTTTGCCGCCCATTTCCACCACGGCAACGTAGCGATTCCAGTACGCCACCGGGCCGATCGGCTCGGCATTGCGGTCGCCATCGCCGGTAAAGATCGCTTTCTCCAGATCCTTGAGGCCGTAGGCGGGCGGAATGACCACCGGGTAGTCCTCAATGCCGTCCACGTTGTGGCGCGGGTCGAACTTGCCCGGTCCCCAGGAGTTGAAATAATCCTTGGTGACTTGGTCGGTGATCGCAGGCGACAAAGCAAGTATCGCACCTGGATTGAGGTCCCGGTTCGGCCAGCCGTCGAGCCGGTGGCCTGCAATGCCAGCGGGCAGCACGACGTCGCCGTTGGCGTTCGTGACCTCGACGTCCTTGCTGACCGTGGAGTGGCACAGCGCGCAGGTGATACCGACGCGTGCCAGGCTCATTGTACCGTCCTGGTTATCGACCACC
The DNA here is from genome assembly GCA_035698445.1 of Woeseiaceae bacterium. Classification (GTDB taxonomy): domain Bacteria; phylum Pseudomonadota; class Gammaproteobacteria; order Steroidobacterales; family Woeseiaceae; genus IDS-8. The sequence goes on along the minus strand of DASSBS010000060.1, from coordinate 1,635 downwards.
TCGCCCTGCAAGCCGACGACCGCGTTCAGCTTGAGAAGCGTCAGCGTCGTTTGCGGACTGTTCAGGTCGACTGAACCATCGGCGATCCCGGCAACCACCTCTTCCGGCAGGGCATCGACGTCCACCTTGACACCGACACTCGCGGCCACGGCTGGGCTCACGGCGCCTTCGATGACTTCGTTCATCCTCAGCACATCGGTCCAGAATACTTCGTCACCGAAAGTGTCGTAACGGAAAATCTCCTTGCCCTGCTCAACCAGCGCGGCGTTCTCGTCAGTCTGGTCGAAGCCGATGACCTCAGTACCGTCGCTGCAACCCGCGAGGGCAAGAGCTCCGACAGCCGCGGCGCCGAGCACGAGCGTGCACACCAGGTCGTGCACGCGCGTTGATAGTGTTGTTTGCTGCATGACTATTTCCTCATACAAAATTCGATCGCTCTCGATTCCTACGATTCATCCCGATCGACCCGGCACAAGCGTGTGATACCGCCGCACGGCCGCGCACACGGTTGCCGGTGCGCGGCGCGGACCTCCGGTTCTCGTCAATGAAACTTGTCGGGGAACTGCTTCGCGAGACCGCCGGCGAGCGCATCGGCGATCACGTACATATGGTTCTTCATCATCGTCCAGGTCTTCGCCTCCTGCTCGAAATCGCCTGTGGCGAACTGCTGGATCTGCTGCACGTGATGCGATCCGTGGGCCATCAGCAGGCCGCTCAAGGTATCGACGGGCCAGTACGGGTTCGCCCCGCCGAGGAATTGCGCGATCGCGTTGGCGTTGTCCACGAGTTGCTGGAACGCGGCGTCCTGCTCCGCTTTGCTGTCTGCAAGCGTGGCGTCCAGGTAGTTGCTTATCGCGCCCCAGTGGCCGGCGAGCAGTTCGAAAAGCTGCTTCGAGGCCGCCTCGCCGTAGAACGGTTCGATAGCCCCGGCGATGGCCTGCGCATTGGCGACAACCTGCTGTTCCGCCGCTTTCGCGGCGTCCTCGTTGCCTTCGAATCGCGCATCGACGACAGCGCGGACCCAGAAGATGTGGCCGATCCACAGGTCGCGCAGGGCGTCCTGGGTCGCTGCGTACGTGGTCGTACTCGTGGCCTGCTCCTGCGCGGGCGCATCCTGGGCGGACGCGAACCCGGGGAGGGCCAGCGCGAGCGCGGCGGCGAGTACGGGTAATAGTCGGACTTGCGGTTTCATGGTCGAGTCTCCTCGAGAAATTAAATGCCCGGGAGACAGGTATACGCCGGTATCAGCATAAAACGAACGTTTATATGTCAAAAGCCCGTACAGGGCCATTTTCAGGCATGATTTTGCCGCGGGAGGCTATCGACACCGGCACTAAACTAAGCGTAATATGCCAAAAGTTCCAAGGCGCCTGTGGGCAGGAGGTCCAGCATGGCGGACATCTATGGCACGCGCCGCAAACAACTTATGCGGTACCTCTTGAGGCACAAGGCGGGCGCGAGCATCGACGAGCTGGCGCGGACGCTCGGGGTCACGCGCACGGCGGTGCGGCAACACCTGGCGGCGCTGGCGCGCGATGCGCTCGTGGTGCCGGGCGCCGAGCGCCCTACCGGCGGACGTCCGCAACGGCTGTTCGTGCTGACGCAGGAAGGCCGGGAGGCGTTTCCCCGTCACTA
>DASSBS010000059.1:0-18032 GCA_035698445.1 Woeseiaceae bacterium | reverse complement strand
GTCGACAATGCGCTCATGTGGTTGAACGAGTACCGCTTTGACGGTCTGCGGCTCGACGCGGTCCATGCCATCCACGATCCGTCGTTTCTCGACCTCTTGCGGCAAGCCGTGCGGGAGAAGGTGGGCAGCGGCCGCTACGTGCACCTCGTGCTGGAGAACGAACGCAACGAGGCGCGGCTGCTGCGGGACGGGTACGCCGCGCAATGGAATGACGATTTCCACAACACCGTGCACGTGATCCTGACCGGCGAGACGGCGAGTTACTACGGGGATTTTGCCGAGCAGCCGGCAGCGAAACTGGCGCGTTGCCTGGCGGAAGGCTTCGCCTACCAGGGCGAGAAAGCGCCCGGCTCGGGCAAGCCACGCGGCGAGACCAGCGGCGCATTGGCGACGACCCGTTTCGTGGCCTTCCTGCAGAACCACGACCAGGTCGGCAATCGCGCCTTCGGTGAGCGGCTGACGGTGCTGGCCGGCAAGGAAGGGCTGCGGGCCGCCACCGCCCTGTGCCTGCTCTGTCCGCAGGTTCCGCTGCTGTTCATGGGTGACGAGACCGGCTCACGCTCGCCGTTCCTGTTCTTCACCGATTTCGACGACGGGGTGGCGGACGCGGTGCGCGAGGGCCGGCGCGCCGAGTTCGCGCGCTTCCCCGCGTTCGCGGACCGGCACGCGCGCGCGGCGATTCCCGATCCCAACGATCCGGCGACCTTCGAACGCTCGCGTCCCGAGCCGGGACCGGATGCCGACGAATGGACCGGGCTCTACCGCGACCTGCTGGCGCTGCGCGCCCGGGAGATCGTGCCGCGGCTCGCCGGCGCACGCGGCATCGGCGCCGAAGCGCACGGCGAAAGTGCGGTGCTGGCCCGCTGGCGGCTCGCGGACGGGGCCGTGCTCACGATTTTCGCAAACCTCGGCGACACGGCGGTCACCGCGCCGGAGTTGCCGGCTTCCGAGCCGATGTTTGCGCTGGGCGCGGGCGGTGAACCGGGGGCCTTCGCGGCGTGGCTGGAGAACGCGTGAGCCCGTTGCATGCGCTCGCGCGCGAGGCGGGGCTGCTGGTCGAGTGGCAGGACGCCGCGGGGCGCAGGCAGCGCGTGTCGGACGACTCTCTGGTGGCCGTGCTCACGGCACTGCAACTGCAGGCGGCCACCCCGGAGCAGATCGAGGAAAGCCGGCGGCGTATTCGCGAGGATGAGCGCGAGGCGGCGCAGAGCCTGGTCACGGTCGATGCTGGCCAGCCGGTCCGCCTGCCGGAACGTGCCGAGCCCGTGCGCTTCGACGAGCCCGGCTATCACGAGGTGGAAACGGACCGCGGCAGCGTCACCGTGGCGGTTGCGCCGCCGCGGGCCTGGACAGTCGCCAACGCCGCACCCGGGCGACGCATCTGGGCGCCCGCCGTGCAGATTCCGGCGTTACGCGATGCCCGCGGCGAGGCGTTCGGCGATTTCGGCGCGCTCGCTCGCTTCGCGCGCGCGGCGGGCGGCAACGGCGCCGACGCCCTGGCGATGAGCCCGGTGCACGCCCTGTTTCCCGCCGATGCGTCCCGTTACAGCCCGTACGGTCCGTCAAGCCGGCTCTTTCTGAATGTGCTGCTGGCGGATTCGTCGCTGCTCGGTGACGAGGGTGGCGAAGCCGCGCCCGGCGAGCTAATCGACTGGCGCACGGCGATCCCGCAAAAGCTGGCGCGCTTGCGTGCGCTCTTCCAGCGCCGCGACGACGCAACCCACCGGGCGGTGGCGGAATTCGCGCGCGAACGCGGCGAGCCTTTGCTCCGGCATGCCGCGTTCGACGCGCTGCACGCGCACTTCTTCGAGCGCATACCGGGCGGCTGGCAGGGCTGGCCGGCCGCTTACCACGACGCGGCCGGCAGCGCAGTGGCGGAATTCGTTGCCGGGCATCGTGAGGACATCGACTTCCATGTTTTCCTGCAGTGGCTCGCCGAGCGCGGCCTGCAAGCGGCGCAGGCCGCGGCGCAAGACGCCGGCATGGCAGTCGGCCTCATCGCGGATATGGCGGTCGGCCTGGACGCGGGCGGCAGCGAGGCCTGGAGCCGCCCCGGCCGCCTGCTCGAAGCCTTGTCGGTGGGCGCACCGCCGGACCCGCTTGGACCCGACGGCCAGGACTGGGGCATCACCACCTTCTCGCCGCGCGCCCTGCGCCGGCACGGCTTCGAAAGCTTCATCGAGACCATCCGGACCGCGGTGCGCCATGCCGGCGGCATCCGCCTCGATCACGCGATGAGCCTGCAGCGCCTGTGGGTGATCCCGCGCGGCGCCCGTGCGGGCGACGGCGCCTATCTCACCTACCCGGAGCGCGACCTGGTGCGGCTGCTCGCGCTGGAAGCATGGCGCGCGCGTGCGATCGTGATCGGCGAGGACCTCGGCACCGTACCGCCCGGCTTTCGCGCCCGCATGGCGAAGCGAGGCCTGCTCGGCATGCGGGTGCTGTGGTTCGAGCGCACCCGCGGCGGCCGTTTCACGCCGCCCGCCCGCTGGCCGCGCGAAGCCGTCGCGATGACCTCGACGCACGACCTGCCGACCGTCGCCGGCTGGTGGCAAGGGCGCGACATCGACTGGACCTGGAAGCTCAACCGCGGGAGCGATTTCCCTACCGAAGAAGCCGAGCACGCCGCCCGCGCCAAAGACCGCACCCGCTTCTGGCAAGCCCACCGCCGCGCCGCAACGCACGACCGCGCCCCGCCATACCACGGCGCCGCAACGCACGACGGCACCCCGACACACCACGGTGCCGCCAACACGCCCCCCGCAGGAGCCCGCCATGGCGGGCGACCGGAACCAGGCCCCCCGGAGCCCCGGGAGCCCACCAAGGCAGTAGACGCGGCGGTCGAATTCGTCGCGAGCACCCCGTCCGCCCTGGCCATCTTCCCCGTCGAAGACCTCCTCGCCCTCCCCGAACAACCCAACCTCCCGGGCACGGTCAACGAGCACCCCAACTGGCGCCGCCGCCTGCCCGTGCCCGTTGAAGAAATGCTCGACGCCCCCGGGGTATCCACGCGTATCGAATGCCTGAACGAAGCACGCCGCTCATGACCGTCCGCGCCACTTACCGCATCCAGTTCCACCAGGGCTTCACCTTCGCCGACGCCGAACAGCAGGTCCCGTACCTCGCCAGCCTCGGCATCAGCCATCTCTACGCTTCTCCGATCACGACCGCCCAGCCGGGATCGACCCACGGCTACGACGTGATCGATCCCACGCGCGTGAACCCGGAGCTCGGCGGCGAGCAAGGCTTCCGCTCCCTGGTCGCCGCCCTGCGCGCGCACGGCATGGGCGTGGTGCTCGACATCGTACCGAACCACATGAGCGTCACGGGAACCGGCAACCGCTGGTGGTGGGACGTGCTCACGAACGGACCGGCCAGCGAGTACGCGAAGGTCTTCGACATCGACTGGAGCGAGAAGCTGCTGCTGCCCTTTCTCGGATCGCCGCTGCCGGAGGCGATCGCGCAGGGTGACCTGGCGCTACAGCGTCGCGAACACGGGCTCGTGGTGGAGGCTTACGGCAGGCATCGATTCCCGGTTCGGCCCGAGGACCGGGATGCGGACACGGACACCGATCTCGCGGCGCTTCTCGATCGCCAGCACTACCGCCTGGCCTGGTGGCGCGCCGCGAACGACGAGCTCAACTGGCGCCGGTTTTTCACCGTCACCGGGCTGGCGGGCGTGTGCGTCGAGGACGACGCGGTGTTCGAGGCGACGCACGAGCTCTACTTCCGGCTCTACGCGGAGGGGCTCGTCGACGGGTTCCGCATCGATCACGTCGACGGGCTGACGGATCCAGCCGGTTATTGCCGCAAGGTCCGCGCTCGGCTGCAGAGCTTGCGCGCCGGGCGCGCCTGGATCGTGGTCGAAAAAATCCTTGGCGCCGGCGAAGAGCTGCCGCGGGATTGGGCAGTGGATGGAACGAGCGGCTACGATTTCATGGAGCAGGTTTCCGCCCTCCTCCATGCACCGGAGGGCGAGGCCGCGTTGACCCGTTACTGGGAAGAGTTGAGCGGGCGGCCCGGTGACTTCGCGGCCGAGGAGCTGCGGGCGCGGCAGGATGTGTTGCGTTGGGAATTCGAGGGGCAGCTTGCCGCGTGCGTGCGCGCGTTCGCGCGGCTTGCCGGCGCCGCCCCGGAGACACGCGGGGTGACGGCGGGCATGCTCCGCCGGGCGATAACCGCGCTGCTTTGGTCGTTTCCCGTTTACCGCACCTACGGAACCGGAGCTTCCGCGCCGCCGAGCGATGCGCGCACGCGCGGGATCGCGCGCGAGCGTGCCGTGCCGCTCGCGCCGCCGGGAGAAATAAGGGTCGCGAACCGCGTCCTTGAGTGGCTCGCGGGTAACGGACCGGGCGATGCCGGGCTCGCTGCCGAGGCCGTGCGCCGCTTCCAGCAGCTCTCCGCCCCGATCGCCGCCAAGGCGGTCGAGGACACCGCGTTCTACCGGTACGGCCGCCTGCTGTCGCGGAACGACGTTGGATTCGACCCTGAGCGCTTTTCGCTGCCTGCAGCGGAATTCCACTCGGCCATGGCGGCGCGGCAGGCGCATGGCGCGGTTTCGATGCTCGCCACCGCCACCCACGATCACAAGCGTGGCGAAGACGTCCGCGCGCGGCTTGCCGTGCTGAGTGAAGTGCCGGAGTTGTGGATCGATAGGGTCCGCGACTGGAGGTCGATGAACGCCGCCGAATCGGGACTGGCTGCCGGTGATGAGTACCAGCTCTACCAGACGCTGTTCGGGACCTGGCCTCCCGGCCTGAGTCCGGACGATCGCGATGGGCTCGCCTCATACCGGGATCGCCTCATCGCCTGGCAGGAGAAAGCGCTGCGGGAGGCAAAGCTGCGCTCCTCCTGGGCAGCGCCGGATGCCGATTACGAAAAGCGCGCGCGAGAGCTCGCGGAACGGCTGCTCGATCCGGCACGGTCACGTCATTTCATGGCAAGTCTCGCCGCATTCGAGCGGCGGCTGCGTCCCGCCGCGGACGCCAACGCACTGGTCCAGGTCCTGCTGCGCAACACGGTTCCGGGCGTGCCCGATCTGTACCAGGGCACCGAGTACCGGGACCTGAGTCTCGTCGATCCCGACAATCGCCGGGCAATCGATTTCGCCGCACGCCGCCGGTCCCTCGAGGCAGACCCGGCGGGATTCGATGCCGCCAAGCAAGCGTTGATCGCGCGCACCCTGCGCCTGCGCCGCGAGCACCCGGTCCTGTGGGAGCAAGGAAGTTACCAACCGGTGCCGATCGAAGGCATCCGCTCAGGCCAGGTCGTGGCCTTCGAACGGCGCCACGCCCGCAAGGCACTGCTCGTCGCCGGCCTGCTCCACTGTGCTCCCGTGCTGATTGATGCCGGCCTCAAAGTCCCTTCCCGGGATTGGTGGGACGGCACGCGGCTGCTACCGGCCGGCGCGCCGCCGATCGAAGCGGCGGTGCTGTTCGGCGAGGCCCCGGTACACGTATCGGTACACGTTCGATAAACGTTATTATCTGGACCCCGTCCCGCCGGACCTGCCCACGCTGCCGGACAATTGGGAATACCGGCTGGTTCCGGTCGAGCTCGAAGAGCAGATCGTCGTTTCCTTTCTCGATCCCAACGATGCGGCTGTGTCGAAGTATGCGCGGTGCGATCCCAGGGATAGAGAATGGATTCGTGCAGGCCTGGAAGCCGGGCTCCTCTCCGCGGCCATCATCGAGAGCAGGTTCAGGCAAACTTTCTTCTTTGACGATGCCGAGCGAGAGCAGGCCTGCCGGGCGCTTGCGGAAGATCGCTCGACCTGGTGCGCTCAGGCCCTGCGGCCGACAACGCCGTTGTACACTCGCGGGATGGGCGATGTGACAGACAGCACGGACGGAATCCTCCGCATCGCGATGTGGTCGGGACCCCGCAACATTTCCACGGCGATGATGCGCGCCTGGGAGAACCGCCCCGACACGGCGGTGGTCGACGAGCCGTTCTACGCCTGCTATCTCGAGGCCAGCGGCGCGGACCATCCCATGCGTGAGGAAGTGCTGGCCACCGGCAAGATCGACTGGGACGAGGTCGTCGCATCGCTGCTTGCGCCGCTCGGTGACGGCAAGCGCATCCAATACCAGAAGCACATGACGCACCATTTATTGCCGCAGGCGCCGCTCGACTGGACCGGGCGGGTTGCCAACGTGTTTCTCATCCGGCACCCGCGGGAGGTCGTCCCTTCCTATGCCCGCGGCCGCGGAGGCATACCGACGCTCGCGGATCTGGGTTACGCGCGCCAGGCGCAACTGTTCGACCGGGTCGCGGAGCTTGCGGGAGCCGCGCCGCCCGTGCTCGATGCCTCCGACGTGCTCGCCGATCCACGCCGCGCGCTGTCGCGGCTATGCGAAGCCGTTGGCGTGCCGTTCGACGAGCGTATGCTCTCCTGGCCCGCCGGACCGCGGCCCACGGACGGCGTATGGGCGCCGCACTGGTACGCTTCCGTGTGGCAGTCGACCGGCTTCGCCCGGCCACGTCCGCCAAGGGAGCCGCCCGCCGAGCTCGTGCCCGTGATCGAGGCGGCATTGCCTTACTACGAGCGGCTGGCGCGGTACCGGCTCGCTCACGGAGAAACCTGATGGTCGGCTCGCAGGGCTTCGTGCCCGATCCTCGCAACGAACACGTGCAGATCTGGCTGAACGGGCAGCTCCTGCCCCGCGCCGAGGCGCGTGTGTCGGTATTCGATGCCGGTTTCGTCCTGGGCGACGGCGTGTGGGAAGGCTTGCGGCTCGTGAACGGCCGGCTCGCCTTTCTCGACGTGCATCTCGACCGCCTCTACGCCGCGGCACGCGCCCTCGCGATCGAGATGGCGCTCGATCGCGAGGCACTGACGAAGGCGTTGTACGACACGGTGCGCGCGAACGGAATGACGGACGGCGTGCACGTCCGCCTCATGGTGACGCGCGGCCTGAAGATCACGCCTAACCAGGATCCGCGGGCGACGCTGGGTGAGCCGACGGTCGTCATCGTCGCGGAATACAAGAATCCCGATCCAGGGCTCCAGGAACGCGGGCTGACGCTCGTCACCTCGACCTACCGCACCAGCACGCCCGACGTGTTCGACATGCACCTGAACACGCACAGCCGCCTGAATTTCATCCAGGCGCTGCTGCAGGCGGCAAACCTCGGTGCCGACGAAGCGCTGATGCTCGACGGCCAGGGCTTCGTCGCGAGCTGCAACGCGACCAACTTCTTCATCGCACGCGGCGGTACCGTCGTGACGTCGACGGGGCGCTGTTGCTTCAAGGGCATCACCCGCGGGCACGTCGTCGCGCTCTGTCGCGACAACGGGATCGGCGTGGAGGAGCGCGACTTTACACTCGCCGAAACCTACGCGGCGGACGAGGCCTTCGTCAGCGGCACCTTCGGCGGCGTCACGCCGGTGGCCGTCATCGACGGCCGCGGCGTTGCCCGCGTACCCGGCCCGCTGACCCGTCGGATCGGCCGGCTGTACCGCGAGTTGCTCGCCGCGGAGGGCGCCGGGGGTGCGCCGCCTGCCTGACGCACAATTGCATTCAACTGCTTACGTGCGTTAGTTGAGGTGGTTTAGACCTAATCCCTCCGCGGAAACGCGGCTTACGTGGACGGCCGCGAGAGCGAGCCAGTTATCCGGTCCCCGCACGACAACCGCCCGGCCTTGTTACACGCTCGGAAGATGGCGGGTAGTTGACCAGCAGGTGAGCCGGACGAATCGGACGTGGGCACAAGTTGCCGCCGCAATTGGGGCAGGTGCCCTGGAGGACCGTCCGCGCGCAGGAAGTGCAGAACGTGCATTCAAAGGTGCAGATGACAGCGTCGGGCGAGCTCGGCGGCAGATCTTTGTCGCAGCATTCGCAGTTGGGGCGGATTTGCAGCATTGTTTACGGGCGTCCGGACCTCCATGAACCTATTGATGACTGGCTCAACACCCCCGAGACCTTCATTTCTAGTGGTCCGACGTCCCGAGCCTCAGCTCTATAGTCACTGATCTCAAAGTTCTAGACACCAAGAAACAGATAGTCCAGCGCGGCCATGATGTTGTCCCTATGGGAGGTCAATTCGTCCCGGACATCGCGCAGGTCTGCGGCGGCGATGGCCGTCAAGCCGGGCACAAGCAGAACGTGGTCGACGCCTGACACTTTGACATGAGGGGTGAGTCGGCCCACGGTGCCAGATAAACGCGCGCGAGGGACGAGCGGAGCGACGATACGATCACGGCCCGTTTCAGCACGATCGGATTGCAGAACGGCAACAAATGGATACGCCCGCCGCGCCCGGGCGATCGGATTCTCGAAGACGTCAAACTGCCTCGTCGCCGTTCGTTTGCTGATCATGCTCACGGACCAATTCGGCGAAAGAGCCGTGTTTGCTTGTGTATTCGTTGCACACCTCGAGGTCCTGGCGAATCTCAGCGCTGAGCACCTCCTCTGCGCGGCGCGCGACCTCGTAGCCGAGCGCTTCCTCTGCGACCTTGGACGCGTTTATGCCGAAGCCCTTCGCCTGAGCATAGAGATCGGAGTTTATGGTCAGGCTGACAGTCCGTTTTGCCGCCTTGACGTCGTAGGCAGTGGGTTTCATGTGCACGGGCCCATGACGAATACACGGGTATAATACACTGGTTAATTGCATTGTCCAACCCTGTGCAAATTGCAAGATTCTCCGGCACATGACGTTCCAGTAGCGATCCGTTGTCGATCCAGGTCGTTGACCGCATTGAGCAACTGCGGCAGCTCCGGGCCCACTGAACCTTGCGGGATGAAGTCCTTCCGGACCCGGTCACCGCTCGGCTGATTCAATTATCCTGCCGCTCATGAGGCCGAGATCCTCCTGCGGAGATTTCATGAAAGCTTGTTTCTGTAGCGCCATCGTCCTGATTGTCGTTGCGGCATTGACCATCCCATCCGCCAGGGCGGAGGCCACGGTATCCGCGACCTCATCCCCGGGCGAAACCGCCGAGTCGCGCCCGACGATGCGGATCCGCATTGGCCAGGCATCCCATTTGTTGACGGGCCCGTGGCGCTTCCACCTTGGCGACGACATGCGCTGGGCCGAACCGGGCTTCGATGCTTCACACTGGGAAACTGTCGACCTCACGCCCGCTCCCGGCGCGCACGATGGCGACGTGGGCCTAACCGATTACGTGCCCGGTTGGTGGGCGCGCGGCCACGATGGCTATTCTGGGTACGCGTGGTACCGCATGCGCCTCACCGTCGACGCTCCCGCCGGCACCGACATCGCCCTGCTCGCGCCCGCTTATGTCGAGGACGCCTACCAGTTGTTCTGGAAAGGGACCCTGATCGGCGGATCGGGCGACTTTTCAGGCGAGACGCCGGTCATCTACAGCATCAGGCCGCAGGTTTTCCATTTGCCACCCGCGGCCGTGGACGCCGACGACGCCGTGATCGCGATACGGGTCTGGATGCGCCCCGGACTGGCACGCGCGCCGGACGCGGGCGGCATCCACATCGCGCCCATGCTCGGTACGAGCGAAGCCGTCAACGCACAGTACCAACTGGATTGGCTGGAAACGTTCAAGGGTTACGTGGTCGAGGTCGTCGAACCGGTGGCATTCGTGTTGCTGGCGTTGCTGGCCTGGTGCTTCCGCAGCGCGATTGCGCACGGGCGCTTCACCCATTGGTTGTGCGCGGCGCTGCTGCTGACCGCGGCGTACCGGCTCAACCAAGCCGTTTATACCTGGATGCCGTACGAAACTCTGTCGCTGTACCTCACCGTGCATTGGACCCTGATACCGCTGGGACTGGCGGCATGGATCATGGCTTGGCGCCATTGGTACCAACTTGAACGTTGGCGATGGCTGACCTGCGCCATCGGCATCATCACTGTGCTGAGCGTGGTGCTGGTGATGACACTGCCCCACGCTACATTGGCAATGGTAAATCCGATATGGCGTGTTCCGCTGGCCGTGGTACTGCTGGCGACCGCCATCGTCGGACTGCGCAAACGACAGCCCGACCGTCTGCTCACGTTCGCCGTCGTCTTATCGGTCGCGGTCAGTCAATTCAGCGGCGAGCTGGCGGCATTGGGTGTGCGCTATATCTGGTTTCCCTTTGGCACCGGCGTTTCGCTTACACAGTACGCGTACGCCGCCATCATCGTGGGTTTGGCCGCCTTGTTGATCCGGACAGTGCAGCGTGCACTAGCGAACCGAAGCATCCGTACGGCGACCAGTGGCGAAGAACCTTTGGGAGATCCGCGATGACAATCGCGTGGCGGGACTCTGCCTCGAGCAGTGGCGCCGGCTGGAGCAGGCGCTCGTGGCGGAGAGGGCGGGATTTGAACCCGCGGTGCGGGGTTACCGTACACTTGCTTTCCAAGCAAGCGCCTTCGACCGCTCGGCCACCTCTCCTCTTTGCTTCGAAACTCGGTTAACGCCTCAGTTATGGTCGTTGCCGCCAACGGATTCATGGCATGTAATTCCCGTCCGGACCTCCATGAACCTATTGGTATGGCTGTCCGCCATTTGGCGTATAATCCCGCTCAAATGGAGGTCCGACATAATGGTTAGAACTGCACGGCCCGAGCACCCGGCGGCGAGATCGATGTTTGCCCACATGTCAATGCTGCTGGACGTCAAACTAAGCTCCGAAAGCGATGCCGTACGACTCGCGACCCTCGGTGTCAGCACCCGCTCGTACCGACGTGTGGCTCGGAAGCTTGGTATTCCGCCCTCGTTGGTAGCGCCGGAAAGCACAGTTCGACGCCGCCTGAGCACCAATGCACGGTTTTCCGAGGCCGAGTCGGAACGTCTTATCCGCCTTACGAGGATCTACGCCGAGGCCGTCGAACTGTTCGGTAACGAGCAACAGGCTCTTGACTGGCTCAACACCCCGGAGACCTTCATCTCGGGCCAGCCACCCGTCACGCCGATGCAACTCGCCGCCAAGGACTCCGGAGCACGCCTGCTCGAAGCGCATATCCGCCGGACCGCCCACGGCATATTCTGATGCGGTTGTGGCGGATTTCCGCCTCCCCTGGACTGAGCGGGCTGGGCGGTCACTACACGGACGGTCGATGGCACACGATGCCGCGCTCCGTCCTGTACGCGTCCGAGCACCCTGCCCTCGCGATGATCGAGACCATGGCGCACATGCGGCTGAGTCTCGGAAACATCCCGACAACGCTGAAGCTGATCGCGCTCGACATCGCCGATGACACCGGTGTTTCGAAAGCACCGGAGCTTCCGGAGGGCTGGCAGGCGAATGAGCCAACCACGCAAGCCCTTGGCAACGCTTGGCTGGATTCCGGTGCCGGCCTGCTGTTGCCGGTTCCGTCCTCACTCGTGCCAGATTCAACGAACTATGTAATCAACGCCGCACACGGGCAAGCCTCAACGCACCTCGTTGAATCGGAAGTTCGTCCGTTCTGGTTCGATAAGCGATACCTGCGCTGACGTCCGGCTCGCGAGTTCCTTCCGCGGGCGAGTGCCGGGCATCGTTCAAGTCGGTGCTCCTCGTCGCGTCATGGCGCAGCGACCTCGTAAAAATCAACAAGATCGTCATGCATCATGGCCAGAGCGTCCGGATTCAGATAAATCATGTGGCCCGAAGGATAATATTTCAGGTAAACGTCCTCGACCCGGTCCGCTTCGATATCCAGGTGCGACAGGTCGTATTCGGTCTGAAAGAATGGTGTCGCCATGTCGTAATAGCCGTTCAACGAGAGAACCTTCAGATAGGGATTGGTACGCATGGCGGCGCCGAGATCGACGGCCGTATTTGGAGTGCTTTCAGGCCATTCCCGGCCGGGCGCCGTGTGCTCCCAGTCCCAGTCGAACTCTTCAACGGCTCGCGCGCTGAGGCGATAATGCAGCGGCGATTCATACTTCAAAGTCGTGCCGAGATGATCGCGCACCGAGGCGACGAAGGCGCCGGTGATAGCAGTGCTGGATGCGTCGAAACGCGGCTCTGCGCCGGAGGCGTCGGGATCGATGCCTGTATAACGTGAATCGAAACGGCCGATTGTCAGGCGTTCGTCGCGGAGCAGCTCCTTGCGGAAACCCGACAGATCGACGCGCAAGTCGGATTCCTCGATGTAGTCCTCTGACAGACCCGTCAGGTCGCTCATGCGTGCGGCGACCCGGTCGATCTCCTGCTGAGATGCGGAGTTACCTTTTGACAGGACTTCCGCATAGGGACCATAGGCGAACTCGCGAGCCTCCTGAACAAAATCGGCGACCTTGTCCGGCCGATTCGGGACCTGCTTGTGATACCACGCGGCCGCCGAATAGCTCGGCAGCATGGCGATAAAATATCGGTCGAATCCCGACTGGTCGATGCCATAGTTAAGCACCGATGACAGAAGAATGACCCCGTTCAGGGCCATGCCGCGCTCCTGCAGCTGATACGCCAGCGCACCGGCCCGGGTCGTCCCGTAGGATTCGCCGAATATCAATTTCGGGGAGTTCCATCGATCGAATTTCGTCACATAGCGCATGATCGACCGGGCGAAGGCGTCCACATCCTGGTCCACTCCCCAGAAATCTTCTCCTTTCGCGGCGCCGAGCATGCGCGAATAGCCTGCCCCCACCATGTCGATGAACACCATGTCGGTAACACCGAGCAGATTGTAGGGATTGGGACCGAACTCATAGGGCGGTGGGCCTATGCTCACCGGACTGCCGGTCTTTACCCGCATCGGCGCGAAAGAGCCCATGTGCAGCCACAGCGAGGCGGAGCCCGGACCGCCGTTGAAAAAGAAGGTCAGGGGTCGCCCGGATCGATCCTGCGCCTCATCGTCTTCGCCGTCTCCAGCCAGATAGGCGACATAGAACACGCTGGCTTCTGGCTTGCCCTTTTTATTGCGGATGGTCAGCGTGCCCGCTCTGGCCCGGTAGTCGATGGTATTGCCACCGGCCGAAATTGTGTGACGGGTCGTCACGGCCTGCTCCTCGACCGGTGCCTCCGCCCACGACTCCGCGACTTCCCTGGCGACCTTGGCCGCGTGTTTGTCCTTGGCCTTCTTGGCCAGCTCGTCGTGCTGCGCGGCGTCCTGTGCGCTGTCTTGTGCAGCGACCGGTCCGGCCAACAGCACCGCCATGACCGTTGCGGCCATCAAAATGTCTTGCATGGAAACCATCCTTTTCTTAAAGCTGACTCTTAAATCGCCTCATATCGTGAAAGATCAGCTTATCAGGACGGCACAAGCGCTCTAGTGCACAGGCCGGGAATTGACTGAACTTTACGTCTCCGGGTAACGACCGGCCCTGTCTAACCTATCAAGCGAAATCTTGAAGAGAAAACATTTGCCGTGGCTCGATTACCGACGCCGCCGAGCCGCGAACGTATGAAGCGCAGACCGACGCCGTCTTGCAGGCGAACTTGCTACCAGTATAGTGACGGGGCGTCCCTGACCTCAACTTGCAAAATGTTGCGGCGAAGGAAACGAGAGACCGCGGCGGCCGCGCCCGGTCTCATCTGAGGGTGTACAGGTCGATGATCTTCTCGATCGCGTGGCGGCACACGTCGCAAAACGCGTCGGCACGAGTGAACATGATGCATTGCATCTGCGGACGGTAGTACCCGGTGGCCGAATAGTTGGCGCCCTGGAAGGCGCCGACGGCCGCGCGATAGCGGGCGTCCGCGAACAGTGTCTTCACGTGGTCCTGCTCTTCGCGGAACAGGTCGCTCATCTCGGCCTCGGGCCGCCGCTCGGCACGGAGCTGCCTGCGCCGCGCCTGCACTCCGCGCTCGTAGGCTTCGAACGCCTCCTTGGGCCAGGGTGTGGGCACGGGGGTGTGCTGCGCCACCTCTTCGCGCCACTTCAGGTGCCCGGGATCGAGCAGCGCGGTGACGTTGGGCTCCCATGGCTCCGCCGTCGGGTGGTCGGCGGCCGCGTAGGCCACAGGCGAGGTGTAATACTCGTCAGCCAGGCCGGCGAAGTGGTGCGCAAACTCGTGCACGAACACGTAATCGGCCCAGTCATTGTCGGCCGCCACGGTGCTGAACTGGCCGAAGATCCCACCGCCGCCGTAGGTCGCGCCGTTGATCACGATCTCGACGAACTCGTAAGAAGCGTATTGTGCCAGGTCGCGGAAAGCGCGGTTGTCCATGGTCAGGATGTAGCGCTCGCTGCCGAACGCGTCGTAGCGCGCGCCCGTGGCCGCGTAGCGCTGCACGCCGGTCGACGGGCGGCTGATGCCCGACTCGGGCACCGGCACCGCGAGCGCCCAGACGTTGAAGTCGGCCGCGCGTTCCTTGAAGGGCGACACGGCGAACAGCCTGTCGGCCAGGCGCTCCGCATCGGCCCGGAACTCGTCCATCTCGGCGGCCGTGTAGCCATCGCCGAGCAGCAGCAGGTCCACTTTGTGCGCCGGGTCGCCGTTGTGGCGGATCGCCAAGGGCTCGGCCGGCGCGGGAGGCACGACGCGCTCGACGTCCAGCGCGCGCGGATCCACCGGCACCGACCACTGCAGCGCGAAGCGGTTGTCCGCATCGCGTCCGTAGACGTCCACCCGCACCGGCGCATCGGGCATCGGGAAACGCAGCGATTCGCCGAAGCTGCGCTGCAGCTCCTGCGCCTCGCCGGTGGTGCGCCATTCGCCGAACACCGTGCTGTAGCCGCGCGAGTACAGCACGCGCCCGCTGTCGGGATCGACCACCTCGAACTTCTGGCTGCCGCGGTTGGTATCGTCCAGCGGCCGTGCCGGATTGCCCGGCCAGGGCAATGCTTCCACCACCACCCGCTCCAGCGCGTAGTGCTCGGTCGTGGCATCGCCGGAGTGCTGGATGTCGACGCGCAGAGTCGGCCGCGGCATGGAGGCCGACTCGTCTGGCGTGGCGGCAAAAGCGACACCGGCAACCAGCAGGAGCCCGGCGGTGAGAAAAAAGCACTGGCGCATCAGCTCGTCTCCCGAAGGGAATAGACCATCATGGGGCAGCGTCGGGCGAAATGGAAACACCCTCCGGTGAGGAATTGTGGCGGAGGATCGCAACCTACATCGCAGCCTTGGTTTCCGCGGCGGGTGCGCACGCGAGGTTACGCGCGGCATCAGCGACGGCACGGTCCGATGCCGAGGCCGTATAGCCGAGAGCGTACGCCGGCCCCTCGCCTTTGTTGCGATAGACGTACCGCGGGCTGAAATCCGGACTGAACCGACGAACTGCTCAATGTCGGGGATCTCCGCAGCGTTCGCGGCGCAGTGAGAAGTCGAACTGCTGAAGTGGCGGAGAGGGCGGGATTCGAACCCGCGGTACGGGGTTACCGTACACTTGCTTTCCAAGCAAGCGCCTTCGACCGCTCGGCCACCTCTCCGTTTTTAAACCTGTCATGCACTCACCGCCGAGGGCGGGATTGACTCGCGCCATCCATGGCGCTCGCCCCTGCGGGGCGCGCTGCGCGCGTCCAAATCGGCAATCCTGCCGATTTGTCGAACCCGCGGTACGGGGTTACCGTACACTTGCTTTCCAAGCAAGCGCCTTCGACCGCTCGGCCACCTCTCCGGGTTTATGCGTATTTTGTCGCTGCAGTCGCCCGTGAGACGGGCTTCTACAAGTGAATTCTACCTCTGGCCGGTCGCCCGCAATGGCGGGCGCCAACGGTGTTCCATTGTACTTTATTCGGGCAGGGCGGGAGTTTCCGGTTCCGGCGCCGGTTCCGCTGGTTGCGGCTCCGATTCCTGTTCGGGTTCGTCGACGGTGAAGGTCGGGGGGTATTCGAGACAGGGCGAATCGGCCGAGCGTTGCGGGCGCGGTGACGGTTTCGGGATGGTCATTTCGCGGCTGGGGTCCAGCGGATCGAGACCTTCCGGTACCTTGATGGGTTGACCGAGACTTGCGTGCTCGTAAGGCTGCGGCTCCCGGCAGGCCGGGGTGCCGCCGCAGCCGGCGGTGAGTAGCGCGATTGCCGTGATCACCGACACCTTCAATCCCTTCATCGTCCGTGACCCGCTGTAACGCCCGCGCCGTTCATTGCGTCTCTCGTTTGGTCGTGAAACCGTTCCGCGAACGGCGTCAACGGCAGGCGGATACCGCCCGACATCAACCCCATTTCCGCCACCGCCCACTTGACCGGAATCGGGTTCGGCTCCAGGAAGAGCGCCGTGTTCAACGGCTGCAGCTTCGCGTCGAGTGCCTGCGCGCGGTCCGTCTCGCCCGCGAGCTGGGCGCGGCACATGTCCGCCATCAAGCCGGGCGCGACATTGCCGGTCACGGTCACCACCCCGTGGCCGCCGAGCTCGATGAATTCCCTCGTCGTGAAATCATCGCCGCTGTAGAACCTGAAATCCCGCGGCGCCTGTTCCCGGATCTGCCGCAACCGCTCCATGTCGCCGGTCGCCTCCTTGATGCCGAAAATCCGCGGATGTTTCGCCAGCCGCGCGACCGTTTCCGGCAGCGTGTCGGCGACGGTGCGCCCCGGTACGTTGTACAGCATCACCGGCTTCTCCACCGCGTCCGCTATGGCGGTGAAATGCCGGTAGATCCCTTCCTGTACGGGTTTGTTGTAATACGGCGTGACCAGCAGGTAGGCGTCGATGGCGTATCGACCGACCTCGAGCGAAAGCTCGATCGTCTGCTTCGTCGAATTGGAACCGGTGCCCGCGATCACGGGCAGGCGCCCCGCGACAATCTCCACGGCGCGGGCGATCAGCTCGGCGTGTTCGCCTTTTTCGAGCGTGGCCGATTCGCCGGTGGTCCCGGCAATGACCAGGCCATCGGTACCGGCTTCGATGTGAAATTCAATGAGTCGTTCGAGTGCCGCATAGTCGACCCGGTTGTGCTCATCGAACGGCGTCACCAGAGCCACCAGGCTGCCTGTGAACACAAGTCCTCCTCGCTCGCGTAAGGCGGCGATGTTACTGTTCGCATCCCGGAGTGGCAAGGCACGTGCCGGAACGGCACGCACCGCGTCCGGCCGGCGGACGGGTTGAATCGGCGCGCTTGCGCCCGCAGTTTTGGTGCGGCGGCGGCAGCGCCGGCCGGTATTCAGATTGATTATAGGTAAATGAAGCAACTAATTGTTCTGTCAGCGATTGGAACCGATCGCGCGGGCGTCGTCAACGACATCAGCAAGGTCATCCTCGACTGCGGCGGCAACATCGAGGAAAGCCGCATGAGCGCGCTGGGCAGCGAGTTCGCCATGCTGCTCCTGATCTCGGGTAACTGGCACACGCTCACCCGCCTCGAATCCGAGATCGACAAGCTCTCGAAAGAGCACGGCCTGACGGTCACCATGCGCAAGACCGGCGAGCGCAGTGCCCGGACCGATTGCATGCCCTACGCCGTCGACGTGGTGGCGCTGGACCAGCCGGGTATCGTGTTCAATCTGGCGAACTTCTTTGCCAGCCGCGACATCGATATTTCCGAGCTCGCCACGCGGCGCTACGCGGCGGCGCATACCGGCGCACCGATGTTTTCCGTGCAGCTCACATTGAACGTGCCGGCGAGCGAGCACCTGGCACAGTTGCGGGACGATTTCATGGATCTTTGCGATCAGATGAATCTGGACGCGATTCTGGAGCCGGTGAAGTCTTGAAGGTGTTTGTCGCCCTTGGGATGGGCTCCTGCAATCCGTTTCAACGGCAAGGGGATAATCAATGAGTGTGCCGGAATTGGGCAAGGTGGTGAAGGATTTCAAGGCGGCGGCGACGGGTGACAAAACCGTGCAGCTCAAGTCATTGCGCGGCAAAAAGGTCGTCCTGTACTTCTATCCCAAGGACATGACGCCCGGCTGCACGAACGAGAGCCAGGATTTCCGCGATCTGCACGGGCAGTTCAAACGCGCGGGCGCGGTCGTGCTGGGCGTATCGCGGGACAGTCTCGCCTCCCACGACAAGTTCCGCGCAAAGCACGACCTGCCTTTCGACCTGCTCTCGGACCCGGACGAGAAGGTCTGCCGCCAGTTTGACGTAATCCGGCCGAAATCGCTGTACGGCCGGAAGTTCATGGGCGTGGAGCGCAGCACCTTCCTGATCGACGAGGATGGCAAGCTCGAGCGCGAATGGCGCAAGGTGAAAGTCAAGGGCCATGCCGCCGAAGTGCTGGAGGCGGTGCGCGAAAGCTGACGCATTCGGCGGCGTGGGTCGTAGC
>DASSBS010000058.1:0-7003 GCA_035698445.1 Woeseiaceae bacterium | reverse complement strand
GGCAGCAAACCGAGAGCCGCCGCGAGCACGACCCCGACGACGATCGCGGTGGCGACGCCCGCTTTCGCGGTATGCGGCAGGTCGACGGCACTGTCCAGCACCAGTACCTGCCCGCTCTGCTTCACGTCGTTGATCGCCGCCGAGTCGCCCTGCACCAGCACGACGTCGCCGACGCGCAGCCGCAGCTCCTGCAGGTTCCGTGGCTCGTCCGCGTGCTCGCCGAGCCGGCCTTTGGGCGCGTGGACCGCGATGGGCGACAGGCTGTACTGCTCGAGGAAGCGTGACTGCCCAAGCGTCTGCCCGTACAGGCTCGATGCCGACGTGACGACGATCTCCGCCAGCCGCTGTTGCGTCTTCTCCTCGACCCAGCGCCTGGCGGACTCGCTCGTCATCGCTTCCGGCCGCCACAGCGGCGTGCCCAGGAGCTGCTCGTATTCCTTGAGCTGGCGCGAGTCGCCCCGGACGTACAGCCGGTCGCCGCTGCGCAGCGCGGTGGTCGGCAGGCGCGCGATGAACAGGTCCTCCCCGCGTTCGATCCGGTCGAGTTGGATGCGCCCGTTCGTCATTGCGCGCACCTCTGCCACCGTGCGGCCCGCCGCGGCGCTCGTATCGGTGACGTGCAGGACGCCGCGAAAGATGCGCGGCGCGGCATCGCTCATCGGCGCCGCGCGGTCGGGCAGCAGGATCGGCCCGAGCAGCCACAGGAGCAGGATGCTCGCGGAACCCGCGATCACCACCGGCAGCGTGAAATCGAACATGTCCAGGCGCGGCATCCCGAGCCGCGCGGACAGGTCCACCACCAGCAGGTTCGTGGAGGTGCCGATGGTCGTGCCCATGCCGCCGATGATGGTGGCGAAGCCGACCGGCATCAGCACGCCGTTGACCGGGGTCTGCGTGCGAATGCAGACCGCGACGAGTACCGGCAGGATCATCGCCACCAGCGGCGTGTTGTTCACGAACATGCTGGCGATCGCGGTGCCGAACATGGTGAGGAGGAGGGCGCCGCGAGGGCTCTTCAGCCACAGGTTGCCGAGGAGGCGCGTCACCGTGTGCAGCGCGCCGGTGACGTCGAGCGCCTTGGTGCAGATCAGGAGCGCAATGATGGTGATGAGCGCGGGATTGCCGAAGCCGCCGAGCAAATCGGCCGGACCGACCTCACCGTAACTCGGCGGATCGGGAAACAGCTCGAAGCCGACCACCAGCGCCGTGAGGACGGCGAGTCCGGACGACTCGAGCGAAATGCGCTGCAGGCTGAACAGTACGATTGCGACGACGGCAAGCAACATCACCGCAACCGCGTGCGCGTCCGGCACAGCGGGGAACTCGACCAAATCCGTACCATCGGTAGCCGGGACGAAGCATTATTCCCGAAAAGCCCGCGGGGGTGTTAGGGCAGCCGGTCGCTACAGCCGGCGCGTTTTGCGAGGGCGCGGGTGAAAGCCGCGCGAGCTGGAGCTGCTGCTCGGCCGCAACTGGCTGAGGTTGTTCCGCGAGACGATCGGCTGACCGGATTCACTTCAAGCGAACGCGCACGAGGCACTGCCGCGAATCGCTGCTATTCCGATAACATCTTCACCAGCCGGTACCAGTACTCCAGCGCATCGTAATACGCCTCGACCCGGATCCGCTCGTCCTTCCCGTGGGCGCGCTGGTCGGCCGGGTCCTCCGCAATGGCCGACACGGCGTAAACCGGAATACCGACATTGCGCAGGAACAGCCCGTCCGTAGCACCTGTGCTCATCTCCGGTATGACCGGAATGCCGGGCCACATCGCCTCGGCCACTGCGCTGATGGGCTCGACGATCTCGGGGTCCAGCGGCGAGGGCGGGCTCGGCTTCGCCGGATCGATCTGCGTCACCGTGACACCCTGCTTCGCGGCAATGGCGGCCAGCACGTTCTGCGTTTCCTCTTCCGTCGATTGCGGCACGACCCGGCAGTTGACCGTCGCCTGCGCGGTCTGCGGCAGCGCGTTTTCGGCGTGCCCGCCGTCGAGCATCGTCGCGACGCAGGTGGTGCGCGCCAGCGCATTGTAATAGGGCCATTTCACGAGATTGGCCGACAGCTCCGGGTCCGCCGGGTTCTCGAGCAGGGTTTCGATCGCCGGCTGCACGTCCGGCGGCGCCAGCGGCGCCCAGTGGCGGAAAAACGCACGCGTCGTTTCGTTCAGGCTGATCGGGAAATTGAATTCCTCGAGATCGACGAGCACGCGCGCCAGGCGCGAGATCGCGCTGTCCGCGCGCGGCACGGAGCTGTGCCCGCCCGGGTCGGTCGCTTCGAAGGTGTAGCTCACGTAGACCTTCTCGCTGGTCTGCATGATGAATGCCTGCGGCTCGCCGTTCTCGGCGATGATCATGCCGCCGTCGGTGTTCAGGGCGTATTCCGCATCGATCAGCTCCCGCTCCTCGTTGGCCAGGAGGCTCGCGCCGCCCCCGGTGGTTTCCTCGTTACCGGTCAACATGATGATCAAATCGCGGTTCGGCTCGAAGCCTTCCTGCTTCAGGCGAATGAAATTCGCGATGAGGATGGCGGCGCCGGCCTTGTTGTCGGTCGTGCCGCGGCCGTACAGCCAGCCGTCCTTCTCCGTCAGGGCGAACGGCGGCACGGTCCAGTCCTCCGGCAGCGCCTCGACCACGTCGATATGCGCCATCATGAGGAGCGGATCGTCCTGCGGGTTCGGGCTCTCGTAGCGGACGACCAGGTTGGCGAGCTTGTCCGTGGCTCCGACGACGTCGATATCGTCCTCGCTGAAGCCGGCGTTCTTCAGGCGCGCGGCAATCGCCCTCACCGCCGGGCGCATGTCGCTGCCACCGCTCGGCGCCGTGTTGATCGCGACCAGTTCCGCGAGGATGTCGCGCGCGAGCTGTTGGTGAGCGGTTGCCTCGCCAACCGCCGCCTGTGCGAGGAAGAACGTGGCGGCGAATGCCGCGGCCATGCGTGCCAGTCGTCCCATCTGTGTCTTGTCCTTCTGATCGAGGGCGCCTGAGTTTAAGACGAGGGCACGTCCGGCGTCCATTTTGTCCAAGCTTTCTTTTACATGGTGAACCGCGCCTGATGGCAGGGGCCCCGGGCGCTAGAATCGTGCGGAAGAAGCAACGGGGAGAAGGGGTGAAACGACTGACCGGCATCCGCGGCATGCTGCTCGCGGGATTCATGATGCTGACCGCGGGCAGCGCATACGCTGCAATCGACCTGCGGAACGCGGCCGTCACCGAGCTCGACAACGGCATGACGGTGATCCTGCTCGAGGATCGCAACTTCCCGGTCGTGAGCGTGCAGATGCTGTACCGGGTCGGCGCGCGCAACGAATCGTACGGGGAGACCGGCATCGCGCACTTCGTCGAGCACATGGCGTTTCGAGATGCCGAGAATTTCCCGGACACGGACGTCGTCAGCTCGATCTACGCCCGCGGCGGCGAGTGGCACGGTTACACCTGGACGGATGAGACGACGTACTTCGCCACCGTGCCGAAACAGCACCTCGACCTCCTGCTGCGGATCGAGGCGGACCGGATGGCGCGGCTGGAGATCTCAGAGGACGACATGGAAGCGGAGCGCGGCGCGGTGCTCGCCGAAATGCACAGCTACGAGAACTACCCGACGTCGATGCTGCTCGATGCGGTGATGTATGCCTCGTTCATCGCGCATCCCTATCGCAACAACACGATCGGCTGGGAAAGCGACATCAAGAACATCACGCACGCGGACGTCGTCGCCTTCTACGAGCGGCATTACAAGCCCGCGAACGCGGTGCTCGCGGTCGTCGGCGATTTCGAGCGTGACGAGGTGCTGGAGCGCATCCGCGACCTGTTCGGCGATTTCCCGGGCGGTACGCCGACACCGTTGCCGCACACGATCGAGCCGCCGCAGGATGGCGAACGCCGCGTCCGCCTCTACGGCCCCGTCGAGCACAAGCGCTTCATGATCGCCTGGCGGGCGCCGTCATCCAACGATCCCGATTACCCGGCATTCCTGGTGCTGCAGGAGGTGCTGGGCGGCGGCTCCGGCGTGAACTTCGCGCAGAACGACTGGGGCGCTTCCGTCGGCGCGGGCTCGGTGCTGTACGGAGCCGGCGCGGACCTGACGACCTGGTATCCGCCGAGCGCGCAGGAGTACGTTTTCGTCGTCGGCGGCACGGTCGATCGCGAGACGGGCGAGGCGGCGCTGGAGCAGGAGATTGCGGCGCGCCTGGAAGCGATCCGCCGCGAGCCGCGCGGTGCGGATACGATTGCCGGCGCCGTTGAAAACGTCCGGGACGAGCTCGTGTACGACGTCCAGACGACCGAAGATGCCGCGCACCAGCTCGCGTTTTTCGCGGGGCTTGGCGCGCTGGATACGCTGCTCGAGCTGCCCGCCCTGGTCGCGGAGGTCACGGCCGGGGACGTGCAGCGCGTCGCGCGCGAATATCTCCGGCCGGAGCTCCGCACGATCGGCTGGTATGTACCGGA
This sequence comes from Woeseiaceae bacterium, assembly GCA_035698445.1. GTDB lineage: Bacteria > Pseudomonadota > Gammaproteobacteria > Steroidobacterales > Woeseiaceae > IDS-8. Next base: position 2,558 of record DASSBS010000058.1, on the reverse strand, counting down.
GCGGTTCGCTCCCGAGCCGGAATCCGGGCCCGTGGCACAGTCCCCCGAACGGGCAGCCGACCTGCCGGCGCCGCCGCCCGTCGACGAGGTGCCGGTGCCGGCGCCGGCCGTGCGCAGGCTCGCCGGGGGCTTGCCCGCCATCGTGCAGCGCTCGGACCTGTCGCCCACCGTGCAGATCGAGCTCGTGCTGCGCGGCACGAACGTCGAAGCGCCGGGCCTCGAACCCGGCGATCCGGTGGCGGGACACGCATCGATGGCGTGGCGGATTCGCCCCGACGAGCTGCGCGCGACGCTCGCCAAAGCGCGCGATGCACTGGCCGCGGCGGAGGCCGGGCAGGGCGGTGACGAGGCGCTACCCTCCGACCCGGAGGCGCGGCTCGCGCAGGCCTTTGACGGGATCATGTCGGGCAAGCCCGCCGATTCACTTTCGGCGGCGCCCGCGCTCGTCGTCGTCAGCGGCGACGTCGAGGAAGCGGCGGCGTTTGCGCTGCTGGAGGAGTATTTCGGCAAGCTCGATGCGCCACCGGCGCGCCACTCGCAAACCGCCCGGTTCGAACCGGGAAAACGCGAGCTGAGCATCGGCCATCCGATCGCACAGGCGCAGCTCGGCTACATCGTGCCGGCGCCGCCGCCGGGCGATGCGCGCGCGAACGCGTGGCGCGTGCTGCTCTACATCCTGAGCCACGGCTATGAAGGCCGGCTCGGCAAGGCAGCGATTTCCGAACGCGGCCTCGCCTATTACATCGACAGCCGCTACCGCTCGGACGGGAGCGACGGCTGGATCACCATCGCCGTCGGGGTGGACCCGCAGAAGCTCGAGCCGCTGGAGGCGCTCATGCTCGATGAGCTGCAGCGCCTCGAGAGCGACCCGCCCACGGCCGCCGAAATCGAGGAAGCCAAAACGTACCTCGTGGGCCGGGAAGTCAGCGCCGCACAAAGCAACGCGGAGCTTACCCGTGCCCTGGCCACCGAATGGATCTGGTACGGGGAGCTGCGCAGCCCGGAGGAGCTCCAGGCCGTCCTCGACCACGTCGAGCGACGGGATGTTCTGGAGGCGGTCGACGCCTTCATCGACGGCACCGTAATCACCGTCGCCGAATAGGGCGGTGAATAACCGGTGCCGGGTCGTACTTTCGTACTTGTTGCGCCCAGGTCCCGTGGTACGCGCAATCGTAACCGGTGCCGGGTCGTACTTTCGTACTTGTTGCGCCCAGGTCCCGTGGGACGCGCAAATGCTCAAGGCAACAAGTACGAAAGTACGACCCGGCACCACCTACAGCGCGCCCTGCCAGCTTGCGGGATCCACGCAGAAATATTTCCTGAGCTGCTCGTACACCTCGGGGAACTGCTGCCGCATCGCGGCCGGCTGCTCGAAGAACGCCTCGGTGGCCACGGCAAAGAACTCGGCCGGCGAGGTGAGCGCGTAATCGTCGATGGCGGGCCGTGCGTGCCTGGCGATCGTCTCCTCCAGGCTGTCCCACGCGCGTGTCATGACCTCCTCCCACTCGCGGTAATGCGCAGCGGAGGCGAGAACGGGCAGGCCCTCGATGTCCGGGTTCTCCTCGTCGAGCTTGTGCGCGAACTCGTGCAGCACGACGTTCTGACCGTCGGCCTCACCCGCAATCGTGTCGAGCACGTCACGCCAGGACAGGATCACCGGCCCGCCCGGCCAGGACTCGCCGGCCCGGGCATCCCGCCCGTGGATCTCGATTTCGCCGTCGTACTCCACGTCGTCGACCAGGTAGGTGTCCGGGTACACGTAAATGGACGTGAACCCGGGGAAGTAGTCCGTCTTGCGGTTCAGGAGCAAGACACAGGCGTTGCCCGCGATGGTGACGCGCATTTCCTCCGTGAGCTCGAGCCCGCCGCAGCCGAGCCAGCGCTTCTCGTCCAGGAACACGTTGACGTGCCGGTAGAGCTCGTCCCTCAGTTCCTGCGGCATGCGATGCAACAGCGGGAGATTGCGGTCGAGTATCTGCCGCCGGCCGTCCGGCAACCCGCTCCCGAACAGGCGCGCGCGTCGCCGCTTGCGCAGCCACGGAGGTGCCACGAACAGCAGCACGGCAACCAAAGTCGCGAGCACCAGCGCAAAAACCAGGCCGACGTTCTCCATGGGCGCGCAATATAGACGTTATGCAAGGGGAGGGAAAATGAGCCGCGCGGCCGCTATGATCCGTGCATGGCAGCTCGAAAGGGGCGGCCGCCTCACCGACGACATCCTGACGCCGCCGGCTGAATGGGGCCTCTTCCTCGCGCCCTACCAACAACCAGCAATTAACTACACGCGTACCGCGGATCAGGCGGTGCAGCGCACGACTGTAGGAGCCCGTCTCACGGGCGACGGCGGCGGTAATGTTCGTGTCGCCCGTGAGACGGCTCCTACGAGCGCGTTGCCGTCAATTGCTGCGGAGGTTTTCGTAGATGCGCTGCGCGTGGTCGAGGTGCTCCAGCACCGCGGCGCGTTCGGCCGGGGTGTTGTAGTCGGGGTGATTCGCCGCCGATTCGCGGATGCGTTCGATCCAGGCGATGAAGTATTCGGCGTCCTCCGCCGAGCGCGG
>DASSBS010000057.1:0-14700 GCA_035698445.1 Woeseiaceae bacterium | reverse complement strand
GTAGCCGCGGACTTCCCCGCCGTGTATCGAAGCCATCACCTTCGTCAGCGCCGCCGTCAGCGTCGTCTTCCCGTGGTCCACGTGACCGATCGTGCCGACGTTCACGTGCGGCTTCGTGCGTTCAAATTTTCCTTTGGACATTGCCTTATCTCTCGTGTGGCGTCTCAGCGTTCCGGGACAGACTTAATTAAATCTGTCCCCATGGGTCCCCATTGGAGCCCACACCCGGATTTGAACCGGGGACCTCTTCCTTACCAAGGAAGTGCTCTACCCCTGAGCTATGTGGGCCGCGATCCGGGCGAGCGTTCCTGGGCCTCGCCACCCCCCGCCCCTGGAGCGGGTGATGGGAATCGAACCCACATCATCAGCTTGGAAGGCTGAGGTTCTACCATTGAACTACACCCGCGCTTCAAGCCTCTCCCGGCCTCTTCCCGGCGTCTCCGGGTCGTAACCGGCACAACAGCGCGCGCCGCAATGGGCGCGCAGTGAATCGGACAGTCCCGGCGATCAAACTGTCTGATTGCAAAATCGAATCAGTGTCTTCCCTGGAATCCGAGCAGGATCGGGCCGCAAGACTGCCGCACTTGCCGCCACCTTCCACCGTGATCTGGTGGAGGGGGTAGGATTCGAACCTACGTAGGCTAAGCCAGCAGATTTACAGTCTGCCCTCGTTGACCGCTTGAGTACCCCTCCGCGCGGACACAAGCCGGCTATTGTCTAATCCCGGTACCGGACTGTCAACATGGATTCCGGCGTAAATCGGGCTGTAGGAGCCCGTCTCACGGGCGACAGCAGCCGCCGGCGTCGTGTCGCCCGTGCGACGGGCTCCTACAGGGACCAGTGCCAGGGCTCGTAGATGAAGCCCCAGGGATTGTCTTTCGGGTAGGTCATGGAGAAGCCGAAATTCGCGGCATTCCCGCCAAGCCAGCGGAATGCATCCGAGTGCTCGAATTCCTCCGTCAGCGGGCGGCTGCCCGGCGTGGCAACGTCCACCGCGAGGCCGGTGTGGTGCTGGCTGAAACCGGGGGCCGCGTTGACCCGGAGGATTTCCGCGATGGCCTGGCCCTGGACCAGCTTCTTGCGGATGAGCTCGCCCTGGTAATCGAAACTCCTGAATCCCGACACCAGCAGCAGGCGGATGCCGTCGCCCTCCGCCGAGGCCACCATCTGCCGCCATTTGACGGCCGCTTCGGGCGCGAGGCGCTGCATCCGGCCCACGAGGTTGGGCCCGGCGTCGACCAGGCGGCGGGCCTCCGGAAAGTACGGCAGGCCGCGGCCGGCGGCGTAATCGGGCGGGATGCCGAGCTCCCGGTGCAGGGTCTGGTAGGTCTCCAACAGCATCGCTGCGAGATTGGCACACGACTCGCGGCATCGGCAAGCGCGCCGTTTACAGAGTTGGGTTGGTCCGGCCCCCTCTTGACGCGAGCTTGTCGTGATCTTAAATTTCGGTTTGGACAGAAATGAGTGAAGGATATGAAGCTGACGCCGGCGGTGGAGAGGTATGTGCTGCACTGGGGGGAGATGGGCACCCGGTGGGGAACCAACCGGACGGTGGCGCAGATCCAGGCGCTCCTCTACCTGTCGCCGCGGCCGCTGCGCGCGGACGAGATCGTGGAGCTCCTGTCCGTGGCGCGCTCGAACGTCAGCACGAGCATCCGCGAGCTGCAGAGTTACGGCCTCGTGAAAATGACGCATGTCCTCGGCGACCGCCGGGATTATTTCGAATCGCTGCACGACGTCTGGGAGCTGTTTCGCGTCATCATCGCGCAGCGCAAGCAGCGCGAGCTGAACCCCACGCTCTCGATGCTCCGGAAATGCGCGGAGGACGTGTCCCGCGAGGACGAGACCGACGACGTCACGAAGGAGCGGATCCGCAACATGCTGCGCTTCGTCGAGACGACGAGCGAGTGGTACGAGAAGATCCAGGCCGTGCCGACGTCGACGCTGCAGAAGCTGATGAAGCTCGGCGCCGGCATTACGCGCTTCGTCAAGTAGCGCGGCCGCGCTTTACTCCGCGGGCGGCACCCCGCCGGCCGGACAGGCGTCGTAAAACGTAAGGGCGCCGCGCGCCGGCTGCCGCATCAGCCACACGGCGCCTCCCTCGCTCCCGGTCTCGATCAAGGTGCCGGCCGGACTGCGGAAGTAGCCGCCCGGTTCGTACTCCCCGGTCAGGGATTCGCCCGTCACGCAAACGCTCACGCGGAAGTCGCCGGACAGGAGGAAGCCTTCCATCGGCGCCGACGAGGCACGCCAGGGCCCGTGGGCGCCCGGGACGAACGAGATCAGCGCGGTCGTGGCGCCGCTGCCGGGATCCGACCGCAAGACCTTGCGCTGCACGTTGTCGTCGGCCGCGCCGGGTAACGGCTGCCACGGCACGACTTCGCGGCTCATGAACAGCGGGGTGCGGATGACCGCCTGCGGGTCGGCATCGTCGAGGAAGTAGAGGAGCCGCGCGCCGGCGTCCGTGCTCATCGGCAGGGTGGTCGAGCCCGGCGGCAGGTAGGCGTAGTTGCCCCGCTGCAGCGTGAATTCGCCGAGCCGGATCTCGCCTTCGAGCACGTAAATCTCGACCGACTTGCCGGGCGCGCCGCCCGCGTTCCAGTCCCAGTCCGGCGGCAGCGTCAGGAGCAGGGTCGACAGGCCGTGCCGGCCGTCCACGAACAAGGGTTTCGCACGGGTGCCCGGCAGCGCGGCGGTGAACACCGGCTCGAGCTCGCCGGCCTGGATGAAGGCGGGGTACGGCAGGCGGCCGGCCGGGGACGACGCGCAGGCGCCCAGCACGGCAGCCGTCGCGATCAGCACCGCGCTGCACGTGCTTCGGGGCATGCCGAAAAACGCCGCCTTGACCGTGAATTCCTGCATCGTCTCCCGCGCCGGCACGAACGGCGGGCACTCCTCACCCGGCTTCAGCCCGACATGGGCGAGCGGCGACAAGCCGCGTGCCGGTTCGCTTTCCTGTAGCGGCATCGATGCTCCCCCGGCCGTAACTGCTCGGAATGCTACACCATCTTGTATAGCATGGCGCGTAAGCGACACGCCCGAACACAAGTACAGCAGGTGCGACCGTGAGCAGAACCTACCCGACCAGCCCCCGCAACAAAGTGCGCCAGCTATCGCGCAAAGCAAGTTACGATCGCGAGACGGTTGCCGCGATATTGCGTGCCGGCCTCGTGGCACAGGTCGGGTTCGTGCAGGACGGCCGGCCGGTTGTCGTACCGATGATATACGGCCTGGAAGGCGACACCGTCTACCTGCACGGCGCGCGCAAGGCACGGGTGGTGCGGCTGCTCGAGAAAAGCACGACGGCCTGCCTCAACGTGACCCTGGTCGACGCGATCGTGCTGGCGCGCTCGGCGTTCAATTCGTCGATGAATTACCGGTCGGTTACGGTCTTCGGATCGCCGCGCTTGCTGGAAGACGCCGACGAGAAGCTCCATGCCATGCGTATCATCAGCGAACACACGATGCCCGGGCGCTGGAGCGAGCTGCGGGATCCTTACGCACGGGAAGTGACGATGACGGGAGTGATCGCGATGACAATAGAAACGGCATCCGCCAAGATTTCGTCCGGCATGCCGGACGACGAGCCGGAGGATTACGAGATCCCGGTGTGGGCCGGCATCCTGCCGCTGGCGTCCACGCTCGGCGCGTTGCAGGACGACGGCCGGGTCCGGGACGGCGTGCAGCCGTCCGCAGCGCTGCTCTCGATGCAGCATCGGAGCCTCTGATGGCGGCGGCGATGAACCGGCAGGTCCGGCTCGCGTCGCGGCCGTCCGGCTGGGTGGCGGAGGCGAATTTCGAGCTGGCGGAGGCGCCGCTGCCCGAAGTGCCGGAAGGCGGGCTGCTGGTGCGCAACGTCTACCTCTCGCTCGACCCCTACATGCGCGGCCGCATGAACGACACGAAGTCGTACGTGCCGCCGTTCAGGGTCGGCGAGGTCCTGCAGGGGGGCGTCGTCGGGCAGGTCGTGGACAGCCGGAATCCCGGCTTTGCCGCGGGCGACTGGATCAACGGCATGCTCGGTTGGGAGCAGTATTCCCTGTCGAACGGACAGGGGCTCTACAAGCTGCCGGCCATCGAGGCGCCGCGGTCCTACCATCTCGGCGTCCTCGGCATGCCCGGCATGACGGCCTGGGTCGGCCTGTTCGAGATCGGCAAGGCGCGCAAGGGCGAGACGGTGTTCGTGTCGGCGGCCTCGGGCGCGGTGGGCAGCATCGCCGGGCAACTCGCGAAGCTGCACGGTTGCCGGGTCGCCGGTTGCGCGGGGTCCGAGGAGAAAGTGGCGCTCATGAAAAGCGAGTTCGGCTTCGACGCCGGCTTCAACTACCGCAGCAGCCTGTCACTGCCCAAAAGTATCGCCGAGGTCTGCCCGAAGGGCATCGACGTGAATTTCGAGAACGTCGGCGGGGAAATCTTCGAGGCAGCGCTCTGGAACATGCGTGCGTACGGGCGTATCGCCTTGTGCGGCATGGTCGCCAATTACAACGACGAGCGCGCCGAGCCCGGCCCGCGCGGCATGATGAGCGTGATCGGCAAGCGGCTGACCATCCGCGGCTTCATCGTCACCGACCACCCCGACGCCTGCAAGCAGTACGTCGCCAAGGCGGCGCAGTGGCTCGCCGAAGGCAAGCTGAATTACCGGGAGAACGTCGTCCAGGGACTGGAAAACGCGCCGACGGCGTTCATCGACATGCTGAAGGGAAACAAGGTGGGAAAGCAGGTCGTGCAGGTGGCCGGCGAGAGTGGCTGAGGGCGGTGCCAGGCTGGTGCCGGGTCGGACTTTCGTACTTGTTGCATCAGATCGTCCTGCACGAGCAATCCAGCAATAAGTACGAAAGTCCGACCCGGCACCGAGGGAGCACCGAGGGAGTGGCGGGCTCCAGCCGGAGCCCGCCATTGATGCCGGTTTACTCGTAGCGGTACTGCAGCTCGACGCCCCAGACACGGCCCTTGTTGAGCGGTGAGAAGGTCGCGTTGTCGCCGACCAGGCCGAGGCCCGGCACCGGGAACGCTGGGCCGCCCGGGAAGTTCGGCGGCAGTTGCGTGTCGCCGCCGATCGTGACCTCGTCCTTCAGGTTCTTGCCGAACGCCGACAGGGTGAGCTGATCGTCCATGAACGTGAGGCTGACGTTCACGTTGAACATGTCGGCCCCGCGCAGCCTGCCCCGGTTGTTGTCGGTATAGAAGGAGTCGTCACGGTGATAGCCGCTGCCCTGGACGGTCAGCGTGCCGATCGGCAGTTCCGCCTGGTACGTGAGCTGTGCGCCGTACGACCACGGGGCGAGCCGGGGTATCTCGAGATTCTCGTCCTCCTGGTTCACGACGCCGTCGCCCGAAATGTCGAACAGGACCTCGTCGTAGCTGCCGTCGACGTAACCGAGGCTCGTCTGCAGGAACAGCGAATCGGTCAGCGCGGCACTGAACTCCATGTCAAAGCCGGTGATGGTGGCGTCGGCGGTGTTGCGGATGAGCTGCACGACACCGACGACCGGGTCCGACAGGTTCACTTCACGCTGCATGTCGTCGATCGTGTTGTAGTACGCCGCCGCGTTGAGCCGTAGCCGGCCTTCGGCGAAATCTTTCTTGAGGCCGACTTCAATCGATCGCAGCTCTTCCTGGTCGAACGACTCGTTCGGGATCAGTACCGCGGTATGGCGCATGTTGTAGCCGCCGCTGCGGTAACCCTTGGTCCAGAAGGCGTACATCTGCGTCGTTTCGCTCGGAAACACCTGCAAGCCGATCTTGGGCGTGAAAGCGTTCCAGGTGCGCGAGTCGTCGAGGTCGAAATTTGCGCATCCGACGCCGAGGAGACAGGCGTTGAACGGGATGGCCGAGATCTGCGCGTCCTTCTCCTCCCGGTCATAGCGCGCGCCGAGATTCAGGGTGATCTCGTCGGTCAGCTCAATGTCGGCCTGGGTGAAGATGCCGACGGAATTCATGTCCTGGAAACCGCCACCCGTGATGTCGAGCCCGGCGGGCGGAATGAGCCGCTGCTCGAAATAGGCGAGGTCCTGCTTCAGGTAGAAAATGCCGGACGTCAGGTAGACGTTGTCGAAGGAGCCGGAGTAACGCAGCTCGTTCGACCACTGGCTCTGATCGGTGGTCGACAGCGCGTGAAAGAAGAAGAGTGGCGAGGCATCAATGTCACCGAGCGTGTCGTTGCTGTACTCCCGGTAGCCCAGGATATTGACGATCTCGCCATCCCCGAACCCGACGTCGATCGAGGTTTCCAGGATCGCCATGTCCCACTTGGCGTCGTAGAAGCCCGGCTCGTCGATCGCGAAATCGAAGCTCTCCTCGCTGAACAGCCCCGCATTCTGCGAGGCCGGCCCGTCGCCGTCGGACTCCCCGTGGTAATAGCGCAGGATGGCATCCCAGTCGCCGCCGGGAGCGATTTCATAAGCCGCGTGAACCAGCGTCGTGTCGGCGGCGCCGTGGTCTTCGCCGGTCGCGAGATTCTCGAACCAGCCGTCGTCGCTGTTGTGGTAGACGGCCAGCTTGCCGCCGGTCGCCTCGCTGAGGGGGCCGGAGATGCGGGCGGAATAGTACTGGTTCAGCCCGGTCTCGGCGGCCACCTTGGCTTCGATGCCGAGCTCATCGGTCGGGCGCGTCGTGTGGATGAGCACCGCGCCGCCGGTCACGTTGCGACCGAAGAGCAAACCCTGGGGGCCGCGCAGTATTTCGATCGACGAGATGTCGAACATGTCGAGGACGACGCCGCCGTTGATGCCGAGGTACACGCCGTCGATGAACACGCCCACGGCGGGATCGATCGAGGGAATCGAGCTGTTGATGCCGATGCCGCGGATCGTGAAGTTCGCGGTGCCGCGGGTCGTGCCGATGTCTTCGAGCTGCACGCTGGGCGCGACGAAGCCGAGCTGCGACAGGTCGCGCAGGTGCATGGCGTCGATCTGGCTCTCGCCGTACGCGCTGACCGCGAGAGCGGCATCCTGCACGTCGATGCCCCCCTGCCGCTTGGTCGCGGTCACGATGATCTCTTCGAGGAAATCGTCCGCCAGCCCTTGCGCCTGTACGCCCGTTGACATGGCGAAACCGGCAAGCGCCAGCGTTGCAGCGGCCGCGGAGCGGCACGCCGTCCGGAATGCAGTGTGCATCGTCAGACCTCCGTCAATGATGCTCTCGGGCAATGGTTGCGTTGTCTTGGTGCTTATTGTTGCGACCACAACAGCCCCCCAGCGTTCATGTGTGGCGAGAGTTTAGTGCTTTTCGGAACGGTATGGTACTGAAACGGTTTGCATAACGATACGACCGGGTCGCGATTCCGCGAGCGCAGCTCGCGCTTGCAGAGGCGTTTTGTAGCGCAGACGCCACAGATGCGGCGGCGCGGTCCGGGGGCGGCGCCCGTCAGGGACGAACGTGGGGGAACCGGCTGTGTTCCAGCTCGTGCCGCAGCAGGGCTTCCTTCACGGCCAGGCCGCCGCCGAAGCCGGTGAGATCGCCGCTCGAGCCGATCACCCGGTGGCAGGGAATGACGATCGGGATCGGGTTGCGGCCGTTGGCGGCACCGACCGCGCGCACGGCTTTCGGGTTACCGATGCGCCGCGCGATATCGCCGTAGGACACGGTCGTGCCGTAAGGGATCTTGCGGAGCTCCGCCAGCACGCGAAGCTGGAACTCGGTGCCGCCCGGGCGCAGCGGGAGATCGAACTGCCGGCGCGTGCCCTCGAAATACGCCTGGAGCTGCTCGCAGGCGGGGTCGAGATGTTGCTCCGAGTAGATCCAGTCCGTCTCCGGCTCCCGGCGGCGCGATCCTTGCGGAAAACCGACGACGCAGAGCGCTTCGTCGCCGCCGGCCAGCAGCAGGTCGCCGATGGGGGTCGCGAGGTAGCGGTAGTACATGGTGTCATCCTCCGGAGCCCGGCAGGGAGCTCCACAACAGGGTAGCCGCGTACGCGCGCCACGGCCGCCAGCGCTCGGCGCGACGGGCGAGATCCGCGGGGTGCATGCGTTCGGGGTGCTGCAGGGCTTTCAACAGTCCCAGGTCGGTCGCGAGCCACGCGTCCGGGTGCTTCAGGGCGCGCATGGCGACGTATTGCGCCGTCCAGTCGCCGATGCCCTTGAGGCGGCAGAGCGCACGGCAGAACTCCACCGGGTCCTGCGCGGCGTCGAACTGCAGGCTGCCGTCCAGCACGGCCGCGGCGACGCGGCGGATGGTTTCGGCACGGCTCTGCACCAGCCCGATGCGCGCGAAGCGCGCGCGCAGCAGCCGTTCGGGCGTGGGGAAAATCCGGGCCAGCGAGCCGCCGGGCGCGCGGCCCGCCAACGCGAGCGGTTCGCCGTAGCGGTCCGCGATGCGTCCGGCCAGGGTCGTCGCGCCCTTCACCGACACCTGCTGCCCCAGGATGGCGCGGACGGTGATTTCGAAACCGCTCCAGGCCCCGGGCACGCGGATGCCGGTCTCGCGCGCGAGCAGCCGGCGCAGCGCCGGATCGCGCCCGAGGGCGTCGCCGATGTCCGCGACCGGGGCATCCAGATCGAATACCTCGCGGGCGCGCCGGACCACTTCGAACAGCGATTCGGTGGCGGCGCCCTCGAGCTCGAGCGCGAGGAAGCCCTCACGGACCGAAGGGGCCACCTGCAGGACGATATGCCGGCCGCCGATCGCAAGCGCCCGCCGGTAGGTGTTGCCATCCACGCACTCCACTCCGGGCGTCGCGCGCTGGCCGAAGAACTCGAGCATCCCGCGCCAGTTGAACGGCGCGCGGTACGGTAACCGCAACGTGAGCGCCGGCTGGCTGCCGTTGACCCGCGCGATGGCAGGCTCCTTACGGCCGGCGCGCCGCAGCTCGCGCGGCGGGCGGCCGTAGCTCTTCAGGAACGCGTCGTTGAAGCGGCGTACGCTGCCGTAGCCCGCCGCCACGGAAATGTGGCTCATCGGCAGGCGCGTTTCGTCGATCAGGCGCTTGGCGAAATGCAGCCGCTGTGTGTGCGCGACGGCGAGCGGTGATGCGCCGAGGTGCTGCGTGAAGAGGCGCCGCAGGTGGCGGCTCGTGACGCCCAGCCTTTCCGCGAGGGCTTCGACGTCGCCGCCGTCCAGCGCGCCGCCGGCGATCAGGCGCAGTCCGCGCCGCACGGTGGTCGAGGTGCCATTCCAGGCGGGGGTGCCGGGCGCGCACTCGGGACGGCAGCGGAGGCACGGCCGGAAGCCGCCTTCGGCTGCCGCCGCGGCGGTCGGAAAAAAGCGGACGTTCTGCGGCTTTGGGGCGTTGACGGGACAGATCGGCCGGCAATAGATGCCGGTCGTGGTGACACCGATATAGAACTGCCCGTCGAAGCGGGGATCCCGGGCCAGCCGGGCACGCTCGTAGATTTCGTTCTGCAGCATTTGCGGACGAGTATACGCCGCCGCCCCGCCGCGATTAGCCGGAATCGGACGTGAATTCCCGCGATTCCGGGCTTGACCTGTAGGAGCCCGTCCCACGGGCGACACGGCGTCGACGTCCGTATCGCCCGTGAGACGGGCTCCTACAATCTTCGTTTAACGATCGATGCCGCCCAGGCACATGTATTTGATGTCGGTGTAGTCGTCGAGGCCGTATTGCGAGCCCTCGCGCCCGTGCCCCGATTCCTTGATCCCGCCGAACGGTGCCATCGGGTTGGAAATGAGCCCCTCGTTGATGCCGACGATGCCGTACTCAAGCCCCTCGGCGACGCGCCAGATCCGGCCGATGTCGCGCGCGTAGAAATAGCTGGCCAGCCCGAACGGCGTGTCGTTCGCCATATTAATGGCTTCTGCTTCCGTCTCGAATTTGAACAGCGGCGCAACGGGACCGAAGATTTCCTCGTTGAACACGCGCATGCCGGGGCCGACCTCGGTCAGCACCGTCGGGTTGACGAAATGGCTGCCGAGCCCGGACGGCTCCCCGCCGAAGGCGACCTTCGCGCCTTTCTCCCGCGCGTCGTCGATGAAAGCGCGCACGTCGTTGGCGGCCTCTTCGCTGATGAGCGGGCCGATCTTCACGCCTTCCGCGGCGCCATTGCCGACCTTGAGCTCGGCGGTCGCGGCCATGAGGCGCTCGGTGAACTCGCCGTAGACGCCTTCCTGCACCAGGAAACGGTTGGCACACACGCAGGTCTGCCCGGCGTTGCGGAACTTGCAGATGATCGCGCCCTTGACCGCCTCGTCCAGGTCGGCATCGTCGAATACGATGAACGGCGCGTTGCCGCCGAGTTCCATGGAGGTGCGTTTCATGGTTTTCGAGCAGGCGGCCACCAGCATCTTGCCCACCTCGGTCGAGCCGGTGAACGTAAGCTTGCGGACGATCGGGTTCGAGGTGAGCTCCTCACCGATTTCCTGCGTACGGCCGGATACGAGGTTGACGACGCCCGGCGGGAGGCCGGCGCGCTCGCCCAGTTCCGCGAACGCAAGCGCGGACAGCGGCGTGTAGTTGGCCGGCTTGCAGACCACGGTGCAGCCGACCGCAAGTGCGGGGGCGACCTTGCGGGCGAGCATGGCGGTGGGGAAGTTCCAGGGCGTGATGCAGGCGACCACGCCGACCGGCTGCCGAATGACGATGAGCCGCTTGTCGTTCGCCGGCGCCGGAATAGTGTCGCCGTAGAGGCGCTTGCCCTGCTCCGCGAACCATTCGACGTAGCTCGCGGCGTAGGCGATCTCGCCGCGCGACTCGGCCAGCGGCTTGCCCTGCTCCGCCGTCATGATGCGCGCGAGGTCCTCCTGGTTCTCCAGCATCAGGTCGAACCACTGGCGCAGAACGGCGGCGCGCTCGATGGCCGTTTTGGCGCGCCACGACACCATCGCACGATCCGCGGCTTCGATCGCGCGGCGCGTTTCCGCGGCGCCGCATTTCGCGACTTCGGCAATCGCGCTTTCGTCGGCGGGGTTGGTGACGTTGTAGGTCTCGCCGCTGTCGCTGTCGACCCACTGGCCGTCGATGTAGGCCTGCGACTTCAGCAGGCTACGGTCTGAAATTTCGAGGTTGGCTGGCATGACGGCTCCGGAACGCGGCACACGCGCGGCTTGTCAATGAAACACGAGGAAGCCCCGATGATACCGCGCGGCCGTGTTGTGTAGGAGCCCGTCCCACGGGCGACAGCGGCGTTAAACGCCGGGTCGCCCGTGAGACGGGCTCCTACAACGGAACCGGGGGCCGCCCAAAACAATGGGACAGTCCCCGTGCCCAAGCGTCGGAGTTACGCCGCATTTTTCTGCACTTCCCGCTCGTGCCGGCCCAACCAGCGCTCCAGCTCGTCCGACCCGCCGATGTGCTCCCCATTGATGTACACCTGCGGAAAGCTCGTCTTCGCGGTAACCGCGCGCAACGTGCGGTCCGTGTAGTCCCGATTCAGCAGCAGCTCCTCGAACTCGAGGCTCGCGTCGCGCAGCAGGCCCTTGGCCCGCGCGCAGTACGGGCATCCGGCACGCGTGAACACGGTGATATCCAGCGGCGCCGGCACATTGGGCGCCAGGTACTTCAGCATCGTATCGGCGTCCGAGACCTGGAACGGGTCGCCCGGTTGTTCCGGTTCGATGAACATCTTCTCGATCACACCGTCGCGCGCCAGCATGGAGTAACGCCACGACCGCTTGCCGAAGCCGAGATCTTCCTTGCCCACGAGCATGCCCATGCCTTCGGTGAACTCGCCGTTGCCGTCCGGCAGGAACCTGACGTTGGCCGCGTGCTGGTTCTGCTGCCACTCGTTCATGACGAACGCGTCGTTGACCGATAGACAGACGATCTCGTCCACGCCATGCGCCTTGAACAGCGGCGCGAGCTGGTTGAACCGCGGCACGTGCGCCGACGAGCAGGTCGGCGTAAAGGCACCGGGGAGGGAAAACGCGATGACCGTCTTGCCGGCGAACACGTCGTCCGACGTGACGTCGACCCAGTCGTAATCCCGGCGCGTGCGGAACGTCGCCTTGGGTACTCGTTGTCCTTCACGATTTTTCAACATTGCAAACTCCTTTGGATTCAGCGCTAATCAATTCGACGCCCGCTCGCCCGGGCCGGCATGCCGCCGGTCTGCCGAGGCCACCAATTTACGGCCCGGTTATTCTTTTGTAAAATAGATTAATCGTATCGTAACGATCGGTTTTTCAGGACATGAGATACCCGACCGTCAAGCAGTTGCGCTATTTCGTCGCGTTGTGCGAGCTGCGCCATTTCGGGCGGGCGGCCGAAGCGTCGTTCGTGTCGCAGTCCGCCTTCAGCACGGCCATCCAGGACCTGGAGCGGCTGCTGGGCACGCCCCTGGTCGACCGCACCAACCGGCGGGTGACGATCACGGCCGCCGGGCAGGAGGTGGCGGCGCGCGCCCGCCTCTGCCTGCGCGAGCTCGAGGACCTGGTCGAATTCGCGGGACAGTGCCGGCTGCCGCTCTGCGGGAGCCTCCGGCTCGGCGTGATCCCGACGATCGCACCGTTCCTGCTGCCGCGGGCGCTTCCGAAGCTGCGCAAGACCTACCCGGACCTGAAACTGTATTTGACCGAAGACCGCACCGACCGTATCCACCAAAGACTGCTCGACGGCGACCTCGACCTGCTGCTGCTCGCCCTGCCTTTCGAGCTGCGCGGCGTGGAAGAAATGCCGCTCTTCCGCGACCGCTTCCTGCTGGCGTTCCGCGAGGGCAGCGGGCGCGTCGACGCCGGGCACTACCAGTTCAGCCGCCTCGACCCGGACAGCATCCTGCTGCTCGAGGACGGGCACTGCCTGCGCGAGCACGCCCTTGCGGCATGCAAGATTCGTGGCAGCGACAAGGTGAGCCGCTTCGCGGCGACGAGCATCCTGACGCTGGTCGAGATGGTCGATGCCGACCTCGGGATCACCTACCTGCCCGAAATGGCGCAGGATTCGGCACTGCTGCGCAACACGAAAGTGAAACTTTTACCAATCGGCGACAACAGCTACCGCACCATCGGCCTCGCCTGGCGCAAAGCCAGCGGCCGGGCCGAAGAGTTCCGCCTCCTGGGCGATTTCCTGAAAAGCCACGCACCGCCCTTGTAGGAGCCCGTCTCACGGGCGACTCCCCGTCGGAAGCGCCTTGGGCAGCAAACCTTGCCAACCCCCCGCCCGAGGACTAGCGTATGCACCGGGGTCAAAACACGAAGGAAAGAACAATGTATAACAAGACTTTCTGGATAGGCTTCGTAGTCATCTACGTCGTCTGGCAAGCGATCGGTTTCCTGGTCCACGGCATCCTGCTCCAGCCGCATTACCAGGCCCTGGCCGACGTCTTCCGGCCCGAAGCCGAAATGAACGAGATGATGTGGCTGATGTTCGTCAGCTCGGCGCTGTATCTCTATCTCTTCTGCCGGATCTTCGTCGGTGGATACGAGGGCAAGGGTGTTGGCGAAGGCATACGATTCGGACTGCTGATCGGCCTGTTCTTTTCCATACCGATGGCAATCGACCAGTACGTCGTCTACCCGATCACGCCGGCGCTCGCGGTGTGGTGGTTCGTGGTCGGTGTGGTGAGCTGGGTGATTGCGGGGGCGATTTTCGCGGCGATTTACCGGCCGACGAGGGTTTGACCCGCAACCCAGGCCTTGATCGTGTCGTCAACCTCGCCCGTGTGCCTCCGTTTCTCCTCCGGGGAAAGGAAACTCGCGCTGAACGCGTTCCTGGCCAGCGCGCCTATGTCGTCGACGCTGAGATCCAGCGCCGCCTGGACCTGGAGGTAATTCTCGCCGATATAGCCGCCGAAATAGGCCGGATCGTCCGAATTGACCGTGGCGCAGAGGCCGGCATCCAGCAGCCGCTTGAGATTGTGCTGCTCCAGCGTGTCGAACACCCGCAATTTGACGTTGGACAGCGGGCAGACCGTCAGCGGAATCTGCTCGCGTGCGAGGCGCTCGACCAGCGCCGGATCTTCGAGGCAGCGCACGCCGTGATCGATGCGCCGGACCTGGAGCAGGTCCAGCGCCTCGAGAATGTAGTCCGGCGGCCCTTCCTCGCCGGCATGCGCGACGGCAAGGAAGCCTTCGGCGCGCGCCCGGGCAAATACCTCCGCGAACTCTGACGGCGGGTGGCCCAGTTCGGAGGAATCGAGGCCGACCGCGTGGATCCGGTCCTTGTAGGGGAGCGCGGCGGTTAGCGTCGCCAGGGCGTCGTCCGGGCTCAGGTGCCGGAGGAAACACAGGATCAGCCGCGAGGTGATGCCGAGCCCGGACTCACCGGCCGCCAAAGCGCGGTGGATGCCGTCGAGCACCGTCGTGAACTCGACGCCGCGCCCGGTGTGGGTTTGCGGGTCGAAAAAGATCTCCACGTGACGCACGTTGTCCGTCGCCGCACGCTGCAGGTACCCCCAGGTCAGGTCGTAGAAATCCTGCGCCGTGTTCAGTACGGCGGCGCCCGCGTAATAGATGTCGAGAAACGACTGCAGGTCGCTGAAGTCGTAGGCCGCGCGAATTTCGTCCTCGCTGTCCCACGGCAAAGCGATGCGGTTCCGCTGCGCAAGCTGCATCATCAACTCGGGCTCGAGTGTTCCCTCGATGTGCAGATGCAGCTCGGCTTTTGGTATGCGCCTGATGAGTTGCGTGAGGTCCATGGCATCAGGGACTTGTCTTATCCTGTTTCCGGCGTACCGTAAGCATTCCCGGATCAGCGAAAGGGTGCAAGCCTTGTCACGGCAAAAAATGCAGGCGGCATTTCTCGATGCCGCGATCGAGGAAGCGAGGCAAGGACTCGCGGAAGGCGGCATCCCCATCGGCTCGGTGCTGGT
>DASSBS010000056.1:0-10498 GCA_035698445.1 Woeseiaceae bacterium | reverse complement strand
GCCGGTAGGAGCCCGGCCCACGGGCGACGCGGCGTTGCCGGCCTGATCGCCCGCGGGACGGGCCGGACAGGGTCGAACCCCCGTTTTAGCCAGGCGAAAACCCCGGTTCGACCCTGCTCTCTGCGTCGGGGTTACTGCCGGTAAGCCGACGACACCGGGCGGGCCGCCATGGGCCGGTTCAGCTCGCCGACCTTCGGCGGGTGGATGGCGATGGCGGTGTCCGGCACGCGCTTCAGCGGCTGGATGATGTCGCCCAGGCAGTTGCGCAGCCACACGTCCGTCGTGTTCTTCTTTACCAGCGAGCGCAGCCGTGTCATGCGGTACGCGCGCTCGGCGGGCGCCATCGTGAGCGCCTGGATGATGCCGTTGATGATGCTTTCCTTGCGCTTGCTGTTGACGTTCACCGCGAACTCGCCGAGGTAGGTGGACGCGCCCGCCTGGT
The DNA here is from genome assembly GCA_035698445.1 of Woeseiaceae bacterium. Classification (GTDB taxonomy): domain Bacteria; phylum Pseudomonadota; class Gammaproteobacteria; order Steroidobacterales; family Woeseiaceae; genus IDS-8. Next base: position 10,056 of record DASSBS010000056.1, on the reverse strand, counting down.
AGGACAGCACCACCGCGCCGTCGCCGTCCGTGCGGGAGGCGCAGTACTCCGAGGCGATCAGGTTCATGCCGTCTTTCGCCGGCGTCACCAGCACCACGTCGGCAGCCAGGTAATGTGCCGTCAGCTCGTGCTGGTCGAGCGAGTCCGTGCGGTAGATCATCGGCTTCCAGTTGTCGCGCGCGAACTCCTTGTTCAGCGCGGCGACTGCCTTCTCCAGGCGTTCGCGGTATTCGCGGTACTCCGGCACGCCCAGCCTCGACGGAATCGCGACCTGCATGAAGGTGACCACGCCGCGCGCCTGCGGCATGCGCGCGAAGAACGTGCGAATCGCCTCGACACGCTCGAACAAGCCCTTCGTGTAGTCGATGCGATCGACGCTCAGCACGACCCGGCTGCAGCCGATGTCCTTGCGTATTTTCTCGGCACGCTGCTTGACAGACGCTCGTTTCGCGAGCCGCTCGAACTGGGCGACGTCCAGCCCGATCGGCCGCACGCTGACGATGGTCTTGTGATCGCGATAGCTGACGATGTCGTCCTCGGAATCCTCGTCGAGGTCGAGCAGCTCGCGGCAGCACTCGAGAAAGTTGGACGCGTACTCCGGCGTGTGAAACGCAACGGAATCCGCGCCCAGCATGCCGATCAGGAGCCGCCGGTGCCAGGGAAAGGCGCTCAGGATGCGCGCATTCGGGAACGGGACGTGATGGAAATAGCCGATGGGTTGCTTCTCGCCGAGCTGGCGGCGCAGCGCGGCCGGCACCAGCATGAGATGGTAATCGTGGATCCACACGACGTCGCCGGTCGCGGCCTGCGCGGCGATCGTGTCGGCAAAGCGATAATTGACGTCGCGGAACTTGTGCCAGTAGTCGAGGCGGGGCGTTACGTAACGGAGATAGGTGTGGCACAACGGCCAGAGTGCGCGGTTGCAGAAGCCGTTGTAGTAGCCGTTGATCTCGTCCTTGTGCAACCCGATCTGCAGCAGCGGAAAAGGTACGTCGTCGCCGCGGGTTTCCTTGAGCGGGACGTGACCGTTGCCGTTCACGGCGGGGACCGGGTTCCAGGCGATCCACATTCCCTCGCAGCGGGTCAGGATCGGGTTCAGCGCGCTGGCCAGCCCCCCCACGGACAGCTCGAATTGCCTGCCCTTTCCGTTCTTTCCCTTGATGGCTTTAAAAGGCTCGCGGTTGCTGGCGAGAATCAAACGCCGTCCGCCGAGTCCGACGTCTGGCGCTCCTGCTGTTCCGTCCGTCATGTATACGCATCCCATCGCTGCGGGGAGGATTCCCGCACCGGGAGCAGGTGCAAATAGCATGCCAGATGCGGAAGCTGGAAATTTCCGGGCGCTTTTTGTCCACGCCCGTCGCGGCTCTGCAAGATCGGCCCGCTACCGGCAAAATTTACAATGCCCCGCACAGCCCGCGGGACCGGCTCCTCGACCTGCTCTGGCACGCTCCTTGCAAAACTCCGGATAGCTCCGCACGGCAAATCGATAAAGGAACGGACCATGGCTGCACGACCGCTCTGGAGTGGTCAACTCCGCTTGTCGCTCGTCTCGATGGCGGTCGATCTCTACTCCGCCACCCAGTCCGGCGCCCGCATCAGCTTCCGGCAGATTCACGAACCGAGCGGCAAGCGCATCCGCTACGAGAAAGTCGTGCCGGGCATCGGTCCGGTGGACAAGGACGAGATCATGAAGGGCTACGAGCTCGAGAAGGACCAGTACGTGCTGCTCGAGCCCGAGGAAGTCGAAGCGGTCAAGCTCGAATCGAAGCGCACGTTCGAGCTCGTGCAGTTCGTCGGCGCCTGCGAGATCCCGCCGCTGTATTTCGACAAGCCCTATTACCTCGTGCCGGCCGACGAGCTGGCGGAGGACGCTTATCGCGTCGTGCGCGAAGCCTTGCGCACGTCCGGGAAAGTGGGCATCGGCCAGATCACGCTGCGCGGCAAGGAGTACATCGCGGCGGTCAAGGACTGCGGCGACGGGCTGCTGCTCGAGACGCTGCATTACCCGGACGAGATCCGCAAGGCCGACCCGCTGTTCTCACGCTTAGGCGACGAGGAAGTCCAGGAGGACCTGCTCGACGTCGCGACGGCGCTCATCGACAAGAAGTCCGCGGCGTTCGATGCTTCGGCTTTCAAGGACAACTACACGGTCGCGTTACGCGAGCTGATCGAGCGCAAGCGCAAGAGCAAGTCGAAGACGATCATCGAAGAGGAAGCCGAAGGTCCGGCACCGACGCAGGACAACGTCATCGACCTGATGGCCGCCCTCAAGAAGAGCCTCGAAGGCTCGTCCGGCGAGAAGGGCAAGAAGACCCGGAAAAAAGCCGCCAAATCACCCGGCAAGAAAAGCTCCAGCCGCAAGCGCAAACGGGCCTGACCCGTGGCGCGCAGTGACCGGCTCGCGGAATACGCCGGGAAGCGGGACTTCACGAAAACGCAAGAACCGGCCCCGGCAAAACGCCGGCCGGGCCGCGGGCGGGGCGCCAGGCGCGCGCTCGGCTTTTTCGTGCAGAAACACGACGCGCGGCGCCTGCACTGGGACCTGCGGCTGGAATGGGACGGGGTGCTGCTGAGCTGGGCGGTCACCAGGGGGCCGAGCCCCGATCCCTCGCAGAAGCGCCTCGCGGTCCGCACCGAGGACCACCCGCTCTCCTACGCCGAGTTCGAAGGCACGATCCCGAAAAAAGAATACGGCGGCGGCACCGTGATGCTGTGGGACCGCGGCACCTGGGAGCCGGGCGACGGGATCGATGACGTCGACAAGGCGCTGGAAAACGGCAAGCTCCGCTTCGTCGCGCACGGCGAACGCATGCGCGCCGGCTGGATTCTCGTGCGCATGCGCCGGCGCCCGCAAGAAAAGCGCGAGAACTGGCTTCTGATCAAGGAGCACGACGAGGAGGCCAACGACGACCCGGAGGCGCTCGTCGAGCATTACACGAAGAGCATCGCCACCGCGCGCTCCATGCCGCGGATCGCGCTGGAGGAAGGCGAAGGCGCCCAGGCCGCGAAGCCGGCGGCGCGCCGCAAGGGCGGCGCGAGGGCAAAGGCAAGCAAGCGCGGCGCCAGGCCACCGCCCTTCCAGCAACCGCAGCTCGCAACGCTGACCGAGGACGTACCGGCGGGCTCGAACTGGCTGCACGAGATGAAGTTCGACGGTTATCGCTGCCTCGTCGCCGTCGGCGGCGGGAACGCGATCTGCTATACGCGCTCCGGGCTCGATTGGACCGCAAAGTTCGGCGAGGTCGCCGGCGCGCTTGCGGGACTCGATTGCGCAAGCGCACTGCTCGACGGCGAGATCGTCGCGAGCGCGGGCGATGGCGGGTCCGACTTCTCCGCCCTGCAGTCGGCTCTGTCCGAAGGCAAACCTACCGAATATTACGCCTTCGACCTGCTCCACCTCGACGGCGATGACCTGCGCTCATTGCCGCTCGTCGAGCGCAAGGAAAGGCTGCGCGCCCTGCTCGCGTTCCTGCCCGCGGCCGCGCCGGTGCATTTCAGCGAGCACGTGCAGGGGCACGGCCGGCAGGTATTCGAGGAGATGTGCCGGAGCGGCAAGGAGGGCATCATCGCGAAGAAAGCGGACGCGCCCTACTCGAACCGCCGCACCAGGACATGGCTCAAGATCAAGTGCCGGAACCGGCAGGAGTTCGTGATCGGCGGCTACAAACGCTCGGACAAGCGGGGCCGCCCGTTCTCCTCGCTGCTGCTCGGCGCGTATGAAGGGGACGAGCTCGTGTACCGTGGCAAGGTGGGCACCGGATATTCCGAAGCGGTGATGGACGACCTCGCCGGCAAGCTCGAGAAGCTCCGGCGCAAGGACTCGCCGTTCGATCGGATCGGCGCCGCGGCCGCGCGCGGGGCGGTCTGGGTCTCGCCGCGGCTGGTCGCGGAGATCGACTACAGCGAGCTCACCGGGGGCGGGCAAATCCGGCACGGCTCGTTCATCGGCTTGCGGGAGGACAAGGCGCCGGCGGAGGTCACGATGGAGAACGCGAGTAACCCGCCCCGGGAGATCGGCAACGAGCTGCACGGCGTGCGCCTCACCAACGCGGACCGTGTCCTGTACCGCGAACAGGGGGTGACCAAAGCGGATCTCGTGCGCTATTACGACGCGATCGCGAAACGGATGCTGCCCCTGATGGAGCGGCATCCGCTGTCGCTGGTCCGCTGCCCGAAAGGCACCGGCGATAAATGCTTCTTCCAGAAGCACGCGAGCGGCGGCTTTCCCGAAGCGCTGAAGGAAGTGCCGATCCGGGAGAGCTCGGGCAAAGAGGAGGAGTACCTGTACGTCGACGATGTCGCGGGCCTCATCGCCGGCGTGCAGATGGGCACGCTGGAGTTCCACATCTGGGGATCGCGCATCGACAAGCTCGAGAAGCCGGATCGCGTGGTCTTCGACCTCGATCCCGACGAGGCGCTCGATTTCGAGGTCGTCAAGCTGGCCTCGATGGTGGTGCGCGACCGGCTGGCGAAACTCGGCCTCGAGACGCTGCCGCTCGTGACCGGCGGCAAGGGTATCCACGTGGTGGCGCCGCTGCGCCGAAGCGCGGACTGGCCCCGCATCAAGGCCTTCACGAAAGGCTTCGCCACGACGCTGGCCGGCGAGCACCCCGACGTGTTCACCGCCACGATGTCGAAGAGCCGGCGGCACGGCAGAATTTTTCTCGACTGGCTGCGCAACGAGCGGGGCTCCACCGCGATCGCGCCGTATTCGACACGAGCAAAAAAAGGCGCGCCGGTAGCGATGCCCGTGAGCTGGAAGGAGCTGCGGGACCTGGAAGCGGCCAACTCATTCGGCCTCGAGGAGGCGAAGCGCCGCCTCGCCCGCCCCGATCCCTGGGCCGCCTACGGCGACCTCCGCCAGTCGATCACAAAAAAGATGCACGACGCCGTCCTGTAGGAGCCCGTCTCACGGGCGACCCGCCGGACCGGGTGCCAGTCACCGTCTTACTTCCGGTGCCTGTCACCGTCTTCGGACTTTTCGGGCACTTCCTGCCTACTTCCGGTGCCAGTCACCGTCTTCGGACTTTTCGTACTCCTGCTTGACGGCGGACCACGCGACCTTGTGCGCGGTCTCCTCGCGCGAGGCGTCGCCGCGGCGCTCGTCCGGATCCTCGTACTGGTCCCACGCGCTGTTGAACGCCTCGCGATAGATATCCTGCGCATGCTTCGGTACGTTGTCCTTCACGCTGTCGGGAAGTTCGGCATTGCTGTGGTAGGGCATGGTCTTCTCCTCGCTCGTCGCTGCACCCGCCGATCAGCGACGGGCAGCCGATGGCATGCAAACAGCGTTCCAGGGTCAGCCGTCCGGCGGCTCACGGTCCGATTTCCCGCGGTTCGACTTGCGATCCAGGAACACGTAGCGCACGACCCGCAGCAGGATCAGCGACAACCCGGTGATCAGCACCGCCACGATGATCTGCTGCAACGCGACCGAAATGCCGATGGCGGCGACCAGCAGGAGCGATGCCGCGGTGGTCAGCCCCTCGACGTGCTCGTCGGCCCCGCGGTGGCGGAAGATCGTGCCGGCACCGAGGAACGCGGTGCCGGTAACCACCGCCTCGACGATGCGGATCGGGTCCGCCCGCAGAACCCCCGGCGGTGAATCAGCCACGAAATGCGCGACGAGGACGTCGCCGAGCCGCACCAGCAGGCAGGCGGCCGCGGCGAGAATCGCGTGCGTCCGCAATCCTGCCGGCCGGTGGGCCAGCTCGCGCTCGGTGCCGACCAGCGCACCGAGCACCGTGGCGATGGCGACGCTCACGACGATCTGCAGTTGTTGCTCCCAGTTGTAATCGAGGATCTCCACGGCACCTGTCCTTTTTGTTAGCGTTTTCGCGATCGGTGACGCTTGCTCATGCATATAGCATGCCGCCCGCGCCGCGCCTGGTATGCGACTTGCATCTTTCGCCTCGCCTGTTCGGGAGGATTGCGATGCTGGTTTCATTACGTGGCGCGCGCTGGCTGGCGACGCTCGCCGCATGTGCCTTGATCGCCGGCTGTGCGAGCCGGCCGCAACTCGTCCCGGGCCCCGGCGCGGAGACGGTCACGCCTGGCGGCACGATCGCGAAAGCCTCCGCCGCCGACGTGACCGTGACGGTCGACCCGGATGCCTGGCGCGGCGGCGTGTCGATCGCGCACGCGGTCACGCCGATGCACGTCCGGATCGAGAACAACAGCGGGGAGAAACTCGCGATCCGGTACCGCCACTTTGCGATGCTGGCCGAAGACGGTGAGCGTTTTGCCGCGCTGCCGCCGTACGAGATCCGCGGCACCGTCGCCGGCGGCGCCCCGGCGCGCCGCTACCCTCCCGTCGACCGGCTGGGCTTCACGTACGAGCGCTTCTACGTGGCGCCGTTCTATCATTTCATGTACCCCGGGATCGCGGTCTATCACGCGCACCCCTTCTTTTTCGACCCGTTCTATTACGACGGCTATTACCCGCACTGGTCGCGCGTGCGCACCGAATTGCCGACGCCGGAAATGCTGCGCGTCGCGCTGCCGGAAGGTGTACTCGACGAAGGCGGCGTGCTTGCAGGCTTCCTGTACTTCGAACCGGTCAACCCGGAGGCCTCGCCGGTCACCTTCCGCGCCGAGATCGTCGACATCGTCTCGGGCGAGACCATGGGAACCGTAACCATCCCGTTCGTCGTGCGGGCGGCGGGGGAGGACTGACCTTCGGCCCACCCTTTTGGGCTGCCGATCGCCACTGAAGCTCCGGTGAAGGTTCCTGCCGCGGTGTAAGGCGTGCGCGGCGCCTTGTAATTCTTACGCGCGCCGCTTTCCGCAGCGCCGTTTTCCCCGTTTTGCCCATACCGACGCGCCCTTGCACCGCCCCGGTACCAATCTTGCATACCGCCAGTGAAAAAACGGGAAGCGACGCCTGTCACGGAGGATCGCATCGAAGCGCAGCCGTCCATCGGCGCGGCCGGTAAGCGCTGGTCCGGCCACAGGCTCTGCCTGCTCGCCGGCCTGGCCGTCCTGCTGGCCGTGTGGCTGACGCCGCTGCCGCGGCTCGCAGGCTCCGGATTCGCGGCCGACGTGCTCGTGAACGTTGCCGTGCTGGGGTTGGCCGCGCCGCTCATCGCGGCGGCGCTCGCCGCCTCGCCCGGGCTCATGGCGCGCCTGCCGGACTCGCTGGTCTCGCCCATGCCCGTCGCACTGGCCGGGTTCGGCGTCGTGTGGCTGTGGCACATCCCGGTCCTGCATGGCCTGGCAGGACTTTCGCGCGGGGTATGGATCGCGGAGCAGGCCTCGTTCGCGGTCGCCGGATTGCTGCTGTGGACCACGGCCCTGCGGCCGGCGAGCGCGTCGGGCCGCGAAGCAGGCGCCGGCATCCTCGCCCTCCTGTTGACGGCGACGCACCTGGTGCTCCTCGGCACGCTGCTGGCGCTCGCGCCGCGGCCGCTGTACACCTATGCGATCGACACGCTCGGGGACGCGTACGCCGAGCTCGCGGCCCAGAGGGTCGGGGGCATGCTCATGCTGCTGGCCGGGTTTTCGCACCTCGCGGGCGCCCTGTACCTCGTCAACCGGCTGCTCAGGCAGCCGCCGGACGCCGTCGCGCCGCGCCTTCGCGCGACGAGTGACGGCCGCTAACCGGCCGCGGCCACTGGCACCGATATTGCAGCCCTGGTTCTTTTTTCGAGAACGAGGAACGCATCATGCGCACAGCCATCCTGATCACCGTCGCGGTGGCCTGGGCCGCCGCCAGCGCACCGGACATCGCGAGCGCGGCAAGCTGCCGCGAACAGCTAGCGGACTTCGAGCGCCGCCTGTATGAATCGTCCCTCGCGGCGGACGATCCCGAAGCGTACGCCGACCTCGCGCGGGAGGTGGAAGAGATCTCCGAATTGCGCGATGAAGCGCTCTGCGCCGAACGCCTGGCCGAGCTCAACGACGAGCTTCCGGAACCCGAAGCAAACAGCGCACGGGCCAGCGGGACTCGCGGCTGATACCATTCGCGGTCATGAAACAGACCAGCAAGGTTTTTCTCGGCGTCGCGATCGTGCTGGTCCTGCTCGTCGCCGGCGGCGCCTGGTTTCTGTACCGTAACCTGGACAGCCTGGTCGCCGGCATCATCGAGCGGGAGGGCACGCACGCCACGCAGACCGACGTCGAAGTCGGTAAAGTGACTATCGACCTGCAGGACGGCACCGCCGGGATCACTAGCCTCGCGGTCGCCAATCCCGAGGGTTTTTCGGAGCAGCCGGCCATCGCTCTCGAGGATTTTGCGATCGAGCTGGACCCGCTCGCGGTCGCCTCCGACCCGCTCGTCATCGAACGCATTCGCGTCGACGGCGCGCACCTGCTGGTCGAGCAGGAGGGGGCGCGCAACAATCTCGAGACGATCCTCGAATCGGTGCAGCGGCTGGCAACCGGCGCGGCGGAGCCACAGGCCGAAGGCAGGAGGCTCGTCATCGAGCGCTTCGAGCTGACGAACGCGCGCGCCACGCTGCTCGCGCCGCAGCTTGGTGAACAGCGCGAGGTGCGCATGCCGGAGATCGTGCTGACGGACATCGGCCGCGCGACCAACGGTGCCACGGCGGCGGCCGTGGCGAAGCAACTGCTCACGCCGATCATCGGCATGGCCCTCGAATCCGCGGCAGAAACCGGCGTCACGGATGCGCTGAAGAAACGCCTCGGCGAAACGGAGAAGGAGATCGCCGAGGGCCTGCTCGACCGCCTGGGCGAAGATCAGGAACCGTAGGCGCCGGCATTGCGGGCGATCCCACGGCGCCGCCCGCCCGACGGGTCGAACCGAGGTTTCGACCCTCCGCCGACCTAGAGGGTCGTCGTGGACTCCGCGACTTCCAGCGGGCGGATCACGCCGCAGCCGATGCGCGCTCCCGCATCGCCCGAGGGCTGCGATTTGAGGTCGTCCCGCCCGGCGTGCACCACGATGGCCTTGCCGATGACCGAGTCCGGGCCGCTCATGCTGAGCTCGGGAGCCGTGATGTTGACCTCGGCCTCGCCGTTCTCGCCGGCGGTGATGTTGCCGAAATCGCCGAGATGATGCTGGTCCGGCGGGTCGTCCGGGGAGCCGTGCGGATTGCCGGCCGGATTGAAATGCCCCCCCGCGGACGAGGCATCCACTGCGCTGCAGTCGCCCTTCTCGTGGATATGAAAGCCGTGCGCGCCCGGCTCGAGACCGGTGACGGTGCCCTGGATCCGGACCCCCTCCGCGGTGCGCGTGAGCTTGATCAGCCCGCCCGTCGTCTGTCCCTCGGTAGGCAGGATCTCGGCCTCCGCGTATTCGGCCGGCGCGGAGGCAGCTTCGCTGCCGGGTTGGGCAGGATCGGTGGACTGGGCACCGTCGGCCGTTGCGGCCGCCTCGTCCGGATTTTGCGACTCGGGCGCCGGCGCCTCGGTGCCGCGGTCCTCGGGCAACTCCTGCTCGGCGGGCTGGCAGGCGGCGAGCAGGAGGCAGCAGGCGGGCAGGGCAAAAAGCAGCGTTTTCATTGGCGATCCTTCTGACGTAGGAGTCGGATTCCAGGAGTTCTGCATCTATCATGCCAGTCGAGGTCTGCAAAGACCACCGGATGTCCGGCACGGCAGCAAGGCGCGCTCGGCGGCCGTGCGGCCGTGGCCCCTGCACCACGGGTCGGCCGCACAGCCCGATCGGGCATTCGTCGTTGTTGTAAGGTGCAAAATGGCGGTGCGCGCGCGCCGCCAGTGTCCGGCGCCGGGCGAGCCTAGTGCCTCGCCGGCGGGCGCTCTTGCTCGCCCTGGCCTTGCGGGGCCGGTTGCTTGCGCTTTGCCTGCTCGCCCTTCGGCGCACCGCGCTGCACCTCGATCCGGCGGGTGGACTCCTGCTTCCGGTTTTCGTCCCGGGGAATCGATACGGTCAGCACGCCGTCGTTGAAATGCGCCTCGATGTTTTCGCGCACGGCGTCGTCGGGCAGCCGGAATGCCCGCTGGAAGCTGCCGTACACGCGCTCCGACTGCCGGTTCTCGCCTTCGCCGCGCGTCTGCTTGCGTTCCTTCGAACCGGAGATGACCAGGAGATCGTCCGTGCATTCGACATTGACGTCATCGCCGATCACGCCGGGCAGC
>DASSBS010000055.1:0-18673 GCA_035698445.1 Woeseiaceae bacterium | reverse complement strand
CGGATGGAGCACCCGGCACAGGTTCTGCCGGACTATGCATCTAAGGCGTTCAACAAGGCTAGAAGGATCGCTTGTAAGAATTCCGACGCGTTCGAGGGGCTGAGCAGCCGGCAATTGCCAACCCTGCATGAGATTCGCGCCCTGTCCTCATACCTGTACGCAAAGGCCGGCTACGACGTCTCGGCCGTGCAGCATCTCATGGCGCACACGGATCCGGACATGACGCGCGCGTACCAGAAAGGTCATGCCCGCAAGGTGCTGCGGGTGGATATGCTGCTCCCGTTCAGTGTGGAGGACGACGACCGGACCGTCAGGGAAGAGCCGCCTCGTTACGACGCTGGCGCACCGAAACAGCGTCAGGAAATATTTTCTGAGAATTTCCTGACGCAAATTCCGCGGGTTGCGTAACAGAATGAATTTAAAGGAAAAATTGGAGCGGGAAACGAGGCTCGAACTCGCGACCTCAACCTTGGCAAGGTTGCGCTCTACCAACTGAGCTATTCCCGCTTTCTGGTGATAACGCCGCCGCGTTTCCGCGGAGGGCCCGAAATTTTAGCCTTTGGTCACTGACTGTCAAGCAAATCCGCAGAGATGCGGGCAAGTCCATCGTCTCAAAGGTTCCCCTACTCCGACTATCGCGCGTCGGCGATCAGCTTCTCCAGGGCCGCGGGATCTACCGGCTTCACGAGATGGCCGTCGAAACCCGCCTCCGCGGCACGCCGGCGGTCGTCCTCCTGGCCCCACCCCGTGACAGCGACGAGGAGCACGTCCTTGCCCGATGGCATCGCACGGATTGCCGTCGCCACGGCATAGCCGTGCATCTCCGGCATGCCGATGTCGAGCAGTGCGACGTCCGGAGATGACTTCGCTGCGGCCTCGAGCGCCTCGCGCCCGTTGTGCGCGATCGTCACGTCGTGATGGCGCAGCTCGAGCAGCATCGCGAGGCTCTGCGCGGCATCGACGTTGTCGTCGGCCACGAGAATCCGCCGGGGTTGCCCGGCAGGCGCGGCAGGTTCGGACGCCGAAGGCGCCTCCCCCGCCGCTGTTGCGAGAGGAAGCCGCACCGTGAACGTGCTTCCCTTGTGAAGTCCCTCGCTGCGGGCCTCGACCGTTCCGCCGTGCAACTCCACGAGTGCCCGGACGAGCGCCAGGCCGATGCCGAGCCCGCCGGCCGAGCACTCCAGCCGCGGATTCGCTTGCGAAAACATTTCGAAAACGTGCGGCAGCGTCTCGGGATCCATACCGACACCGTCGTCACGCACCGAGACGGCTACGGAGGTCCCGTCACGGCGCGCGCGCACCGCGATTCGCCCTCGCGTATCCGTGTACTTCGCGGCATTCGCCAGGAGATTGCCAAAAACCTGTGCAAGGCGGACGAGGTCGGCGTCGAGCCAGTACTGACCTTCGCCAACTTCGACGACGAGCTCCTGGTGCTTGCTCTCGATCAGCGGCCGCACCGTTTCCAACGCCGATGAAATCGCGTCACACAGGTCCATCCGCTGCCGGCGCAGCTCGAGCATGCCGCGCGAGATGCGCGAGGCTTCGAGCAGGTCGTCGAGCAGCCGCGTCATATGCCCAGCCTGCCGTTCTATGACGTCCAGACTCCAGGCCGATTGCGTGGCCGTCGCGCCGGCAGCCCTGGCAAGCTGCGTCGCGTTGCGTATCGGGGCGAGCGGGTTGCGCAGCTCGTGCGCGAGCACGGCCAGGAACTCGTCCTTGCGCCGGTGCTCTTCGCGCAACGCCTGCTCCGCCTGAATGCGCTCGGTCACGTCGGACGCTTCCACGAAGATGCCCGTGACCGCGCCGTCCGATTCCCGGATGGGCTGGTAGATGAAATCGAGCAACCGTTTTTCAGGCGGCGACCCCGGGGTCCGCTGCAGCATTACCGCCGCTGCCTCGTCCGCATGCGGCTCGCCGCTGCAGTACACGCCATCGAGGATTTCCAGAAAGCCCTGCTCGATCGCCTCGGGCAAGGCCTCTCCCACGGGCTTGCCGAGCACGTCCCGACGGCCGATCAGGCGCAGGTAGGCTTCGTTCGCGAGCGTGAAGACGTGGTCGGGTCCGTGCAGCAGCGCAATGGCGCCGGGCGCCTGCCGGAACATCGCCTGCAGCCGCTCCATTTCGGCCTGGCGCTCGCGCCGGCCGATGACCTGCCGCGTCGTTTCGTGGCCCTGGTTGAATACGCCGACGATGGATCCGTGTTCGTCCCGGATCGCGGTGAAGCTGTAGTTCCAGTAGGTCTCCTCGGTGCTACCGCCACGCTGCATCGGCAGCATCTGGTCATAGGTCGAAACGCCTTCGCCGGTCTCGAGCACGCGCCGGAGCTGAGGCTCGATGACGTGCCAGATGTCGGCCCACACCTCGCGGGCGGGGCGCCCGAGCGCCCAGGGATGCTTCTCGGCCGGGATCGGCGACCAGGCATCGTTGTACAGGAGGCGCAGGTCGGGTCCCCAGTAGATCGCCGTCGGAAACGTCGAGCCGAGGCAGACGCCGAGCGCGAACCTGAGGGGTCGGGGCCAGGCTTCCGTAAGACCGAGGGGGGTAGCGGACCAGTCGTGGGTGCGGATGCGTCGGCCCATTGCGCCGCCGCCGCGCAGGAAATCCGGCCCGCGCGCGCCGGTTTCGTCCGCTCCCTTTATCGTCCTGTTCACGCGGGACACTCCATCCTCTTGCTGGCTCCCGTCCGCTCAGGATAAGGACCGCGGGGGCGAAAAGCGAACGCGCAAGCGATGGGGAGAGCCGCTAGCCGGCGCTCGTCATCGAGGGCCAGGCGGCGCGCAGGTACACCACCATCGACCATAGCGTCATGAAGGCCGCCAGAAGCAGCAGGACGAAACCCGCGAGGTAGACGTCGTCGGTGCCGAACTCCGGATTGTCGTAGACCATCAGACCGATCCCGACCATCTGCAGCGTCGTCTTGATCTTGCCGCCTTTGGACACTGCGACGTTGCTGCGCTCGCCGATGCTCGCCATCCATTCACGCAAGCCCGAGACGGTGATCTCGCGGCCGATGATGACCGCGGCCGTGAGCGCCACCGGCACACGCGGATCGCTCTGCACCAGCAGCACGAGCGCAATCGCGACCATCAGCTTGTCGGCTACCGGGTCGAGGAATTCACCGAACTTCGACGTCTGCCGCAGGCGCCGCGCCACCCAGCCATCCAGCAGATCGGTGATCGCCGCCACCGCAAACACCACGCCGGCGATCGGCCGGGCCAGTTCGCCGGCACTGAAGAAGCAGTAGACGATAATCGGGATCGCGGCAATGCGGATCCACGTCAGCGTGTTGGCGAGATTGGCTTTCACGGGCCGGCGCTCAGGCGTTGCCTTCGACATGCAGGTTGTTATAGATGCGCTCCGCCAGGTTGCGGCTGATGCCGTGCACTTTCACCAGGTCGCCGATGCCGGCGTTGCGCACGCCTTGCAGGCCGCCGAACTGCCGCAGCAGTTCCCGGCGCCGCTTCGGCCCGAGCCCCGGGATCTGTTCGAGACTCGATGTCTTGCGCGCTTTCGAGCGCCGCTGCCGGTGCCCCGTGATCGCAAAGCGGTGCGCCTCGTCGCGGATCTGCTGGATCAGGTGCAGTGCCGGCGAATCCGGCGGCAGCGCGATCGGCGTGGGCTGGCCCGCGATGAACAACTGCTCCTGCCCCGGTTTGCGCGCCCTGCCCTTCGCGACGCCAACCACCTGCAGCCAGTCCATTTCGAGCTCGTCCAGCACCGACATTGCTTCCGCTACCTGTCCCTTGCCGCCGTCGACGAACAGGACGTCCGGCGTCGGCACCTCGCCCTTCTTCACGCGCTCGTAGCGCCGGCGCAGCGCCTCCGCCATGGCGGCGTAATCATCGCCAGCCGCGGCCGGGCTCAGATTGTAACGCCGGTAGTCGCTCTTCAGCGGACCCGACTGGTTGAAGACGACGCAGGAGGCTACCGTCGCCTCGCCCCCCGTATGGCTCACGTCAAAGCATTCGAGGCGCTGCGGCGGCGATTCAAAGGCCAGGACCTCCGCAAGCGCGGCGTATTGCCGCTGGATGGTCGCGTTGCTCGCGATGCGGGATTTGAGCCCCTGGTCCGCGTTGGTGCGGGCCATCTGCAGCCAGCGCAGCCGATCGCCGCGGACCCTGTTCCGGATCGATACCTTGTGCCCGGAACGTTCGGCCAGCCCGGCTTGCAGCAGCTCACGGTCCTCGATCACCGCGTCCACGATGATCTCCCGCGGTGCCTCGCGGCCGAGGTAATACTGCGACAGGAAGCCGTTCAGGACCTCTTCGAGCCCGGGTTCCCCCGCGACTTTCGGAAAGTGATTGCGGCTGCCGAGCAGCGCGCCATTGCGGATGAAAAGTACCGTCACGCAGGAAATACCGGCCTTCGAGGCCGCCGCGATCACGTCCAGGTCGCGCACGTTCTCGCGCGAGATGAGCTGTTCCGCTTCCACTTTCTTGATGCGGCCGATCTGATCGCGGTAACGGGCCGCGAGCTCGTAATCCCGGTTCTCCGCCGCCCGTTCCATGCGCCGCACGAACGTGTCGATCACGTTGCGGTTCTTGCCCTCGAGAAACAGGATCGCGGCATCGATGTCGGACTGGTAGTCCTCGCGGCCGACCAGGCCGACGCAGGGCGCGGTGCAGCGCTTGATCTGGTACTGCAGGCAGGGCCGGGTGCGGTTGCCGAAATAGCTGTCCTCGCAATCGCGGATCAGGAACAGCTTCTGCAGCTCGTTGATGGTCTTGCGCACCGCGCCGGCGTTTGGATACGGCCCGAAGTAGCGTCCCTTGCCGGTCCGTGCGCCCCGGTGGAACTCGATCCGCGGGTACGGGTGCTCCGTGACGTAAATATAGGGATAGCTCTTGTCGTCGCGCAGCACCACGTTGAAACGCGGCTTGTGGCGCTTGATCAGGTTGTATTCGAGGATCAGCGCGTCGGATTCCGTGTTGGTGACGGTGACCTCTACGTTTGCCACGTGCTTACAAATCGCGGCGGTCTTCGCATCCGCGTGGGCGCGGTGGAAATAGCTCCCGACGCGCTTCTTCAGGTTGCGCGCCTTGCCGACGTAGATGATCTTGCCCTTGTCGTTCAGCATGGCGTAGACGCCCGGCCGGTTGGTCAGGCTGCGGACGAAGACCTTCGGGTCGAATTCCTGGCGCTTTTCGTCGGTCATGGTTCGGGTGTCATTCTTCGCAGGAGCCCGTCTCACGGGCGACACGGCCCTCGAGCCCGGATCGCCCGTGAGACGGGCTCCTACAGGTCAGGTCCCAGCAGTTCTTTCGCGCGGGCAAATACCGCGCGGAACATCGCCGGCGTCAGGCGGCCGGTGTTCGTGTTGTAACGGCTGCAATGATAGGTGTCCAACAGCGGGAAGCGCTCGTCGATCGCGTGCTCGGCCCCGTGCGCGAACGGGAAATCCGCCTGCCGCTTGCCCAGTGCTTTCACGGCCGCCCGGTGCGCGATGCCGCCCAAAGCGATTACGACCGAGCCCGGCTGCACGAGTTCAAGTTCTCTCGCAAGAAAGCGGTTGCAGGCGTTGATTTCACTGCCAATTGGCTTGTTGTCCGGGGGCAGGCATTTCACCGAGTTGGTGATCCGGCAGTTCACGAGCTCGAGCCCGTCGTCGGCCGCAACGGATTCCGGCCGGGTGCCGAAGCCGAAGGCAAACAGGGTTTCGAAAAACAGCACGCCGGCGAAGTCGCCGGTGAACGGGCGGCCCGTGCGGTTGGCGCCGTGCATGCCGGGGGCGAGGCCCACGATGACGAGGCGCGCGTCGCGGTCGCCGAAGGGCGGCACCGGCCGGCACCAGTAACCGGGGTTCTTTGCGGCGACCGTGTCGAGGAAATCGGCCAGCCGCGGGCAGAGCCGGCAGTCCCTGTCGAAGATGGTTTTATCGAACACTATCTTGCTTGTGGCATGGTGCCTGCTTCAGTCGTCCATGTGCCGGATGACCGCCTCGCCGAAGCCGCGGGTGCCGAGGAGGGTCGCACCGGGAATGAGCTGCTCCAGCTCGTGCTCCACTTCGCGTTTGTCGTGCGGCCGCGCCTTGCGCTTCGGCTGGTGTATGGCTTCCCGCAACCTCGCGAGGTCGAAGGTGAGCTCCTTGTTCGCGATCGTGTTCGCGACGCCTTTGATGATGTAGTCGGCCGCCTCGTTCCACCCGAGATAGCGCAACATCATTTCCGCGGACAGGATGAGCGAGCCCGGATTCACGCGATCCTTGCCGGCGAAACCGGGGGCGGTGCCGTGGGTCGCCTCGAACACCGCGATGCCGTCGCCGATGTTGCCGCCGGGGGCGATGCCGATGCCGCCGACCTGGGCCGCGAGCGCATCGGAGATGTAATCGCCGTTCAGGTTGAGGGTCGCGATCACGTCGTAATCCTCGGGGCGCATGAGGATCTGCTGCAGGAAATTATCGGCGATGACGTCCTTCACCACGATGTCGTGGCCCGTTACGGGATTGGGGAAGGAGAGCCACGGGCCACCGTCCTTTTCCGTCGCCCCGAATTCCTCGCGTGCCAGCGCGTAGCCCCACTGGCAGAACGCGCCTTCGGTGAACTTCATGATGTTGCCCTTGTGCACCAGGGTGACCGAGCTGAAGTCCCGGTCGATGCAGTACTGGATCGCCTTGCGCACCAGGCGCTGGGAACCCTCGCGAGACACGGGCTTGATGCCGATGCCGGAGCTCGCCGGGAAACGGATCTTCTTCACGCCGAGCTCCGTCTGCAGGAAATTGATGAGTTTCTGCACTTCCTGCGAGCCGGCCGGGTATTCGATGCCGGCGTAGATGTCTTCGGTGTTCTCGCGGAAGACCACCATGTCGACGAGGTCGGACTCCTTCATGGGCGTGGAGACGCCGGGAAAATAGCGGATCGGGCGGACGCAGGCGTACAGGTCCAGCGTCTGCCGGATACTGACGTTCAGCGACCGGATGCCGCCGCCGACGGGGGTCGTCAACGGCCCCTTGATCGACACCACGAAGGCGCGGAAGGCGTGCAGCGTCTCGTCGGGGAGGTAGACGTCCTTGCCATAGATTTCCGCGGATTTCTGGCCGGCGTAGACCTCCATCCATGCGATCCGGCGCCGGTCACCGTAGGCGCGGGCGACCGCCGCGTCCACCACGTCCTGCATCACCGGCGTGACGTCGACGCCGATGCCGTCGCCCGTGACGAAGGGGATGATCGGGCGGTCGGGGACGTCGAGCGTGCTGTTGCGGTTGAGAGTGATGGCCTCGCCGGCTTCCGGGACGTTGATGTGGTCGTATTGCATGCGGATTCCTGAAGGAGCTCGGGAGGCGCGCATTGTACCGGCGCGGGAAAGACGGTTGTAGGAGCCCGTCTCACGGGCGACACGCGGGCCGACGCCGGATCGCCCGTGAGACGGGCTCCTGCACGGCAGGATTCACCGGCCGCGTCAGTCGAGGTCCTTGTACGCCTCCAGCGTCAGGAACGGCACGAACTCGTTCTGTTTCGTGATGTGGTCCATGAGCTGCGCCGCGCGCCGGTAATGCCCGCCGTCGAACGTTTCGTCACCCACGGCCGCCCGGATCTTGTCCATCTCCTCGCGGAGCAGCGCCTTGAAATAGCCGTAGGTGATGTCCTTGCCCTCGTCGAGGATGCCGGTTTCGTGCTGCACCCACTGCCACACCTGCGCCCGCGCGATTTCCGCGGTGGCCGCGTCCTCCATCAGGTGATTGATCGGCACGCAGCCGTTGCCGCCGAGCCACGCCGCCATGTACTGCACGCCGACGTTGACGTTGTTGCGCAGCCCCTGCTCCGTGATCTTGCCTTTCACCACCTGCAGCAGGTCCGCGGCTTCGATGTGGTCGTCCTCGCGCAGGCGGTCGAGCTGGTGCGGGCCCGGCATGTGCGCGTCGAAAATCTCCATCGCGAGCGGCACCAGCGCCGGGTGCGCGACCCAGGTGCCGTCGTGCCCGTCGGCCACCTCGCGCTCCTTGTCCGCGCGCACTTTCGCGAGCGCCTGCTCGTTTGCCTCCGGGTCGTTCTTGATCGGGATCTGCGCCGCCATGCCGCCAATGGCATACGCGCGGCGGCGGTGGCAGGTCTTGATCACGAGCTTCGAATAGGAGCGCAGGAAGTGCGTGGTCATCGTCACTTCGCTGCGGTCGGGCAGCACGCATTCCGCGTAACGGTTGAATTTCTTGATGAAGCTGAAGATGTAGTCCCAGCGGCCGCAGTTCTGCCCGACGATGTGGTCCTTCAGCTCGTAGAGGATCTCGTCGGTCTCGAACGCCGCGAGGATCGTTTCGATCAGCACGGTGACCTTGATCTCGCCGCGGCCGACGACGCCCTGGTCCTCGGCGTACCTGAAGACCTCGCTCCAGAGGCGCGCCTCGAGGTGCGATTCGAGCTTCGGCAGGTAGAAATACGGCCCGGTACCGCGTTTCTTCAGCTCGGCGGCGTTGTGATAGAGGTAGAGGCCGAAATCGACGAACCCGCCCGGCACCTGCACGCCGTCGACCAGGATATGCTTTTCCTTCAGATGCCAGCCGCGGGGCCGCACGATCAGCGTCGCCGTCTTCTCGTTCAGCGCGTAGCGCTTGCCGCTCGCCTCCAGCTCGATCGTGCGCCGCACGGCGTCGCGCAGGTTGACCTGCCCCTGCACGATGTTGTGCCAGGTCGGCGACAGCGAATCCTCGCAGTCGGCCATGAACACCTTCGCGCCGGAGTTCAGCGCGTTGATGATCATCTTGCGGTCGGTCGGGCCGGTGATCTCCACGCGCCGGTCGGCGAGATCGGCAGGGACCTCGGTGACCGTCCACTCCGCTTCGCGGATCTCGCGCGTTTCCGGGAGGAAATCGGGCATGTAGCCGTCGTCGATCTGCTTCTGCCGTTCGACCCGGGCCGCCAGCAGCTCCTCGACCCGCGGGCCGAACTTCCAGGTGAGCGCCGCGATGAAGGCCAGGGCCGGCTCGGTGAGGATCTCGTCGAAGCCCGGGCTCAGGTCGCCCGTGATCGATACGCCGGCGGCGGTGGTGGTTGGCTCTCGCATGGGCAACGTCCGTCCTTTCAAAACCTTACGCGGCATTGTTAACCTGGGTTATCACGCCTGGATTTTACGGCGGGCGCGCGACCCGGGCGGGAGTCGCCCGTGGGACGGGCTCCTACAGGAGGATTTTAATGGAGTTTAGGGGCGTGTGCCGTTGGCGCGGTGCAGGCCGGCGATGCGCATGGCGACTTCCATGGCCTGCTCGTAGTTCAGGCGAGGGTCGACGGTGGACTTGTACGCCCGCGCGAGATCGCCGTCCGTCAGGCCGCGGGCACCGCCGGTGCACTCGGTGACGTTCTCACCCGTCAGCTCGAGGTGCACGCCGCCGAGATGGCTGCCCTGTGCCTCGTGCACCCGGAAGGCCGCTTCGAGCTCCGCAATGATGTTGTCGAAGCGCCGGGTCTTGGTGCCGGTAGCCGTGCTTTCCGTGTTGCCGTGCATCGGATCGCAGACCCAGAGAACGGGCGAACCCGTTTCGCGGACGGCGCGGATGAGCTTCGGCAGGTTTTCCTCGACCGCGTTGGCGCCGAACCGGTGGATGAGCGTCAGCCGTCCCGGCTCGTTGTTCGGGTTCAGGATTGCGACCAGCCGCTGCAGCCACTCCACCGTCATGCCCGGCCCGAGCTTGATGCCGACCGGGTTGGCGATGCCGCGGAAGTACTCCACGTGGGCGCCGTCCACGGCCGCGGTGCGCATGCCGATCCACGGGAAGTGCGTCGTCAGGTTGTACCAGCGCCCGCGGCGCTCGAGGAAACGCGTCTGCGCCTGCTCGTAATGCAGGTGCAGACCTTCGTGCGACGAGTAGAAGTCCGCGCGGCGCGTCTTCTGGACCGGCTGGCCCGAGATCGCCTCCAGGAAATCGAGCGAGTTGGAAATCGAGCGGACGATGTCGTGGTACTCCGCCGCCAGCTTCGAATGCCCGACCCATCCCAGGTCCCAGTATTCGGGGTGGTGCAGGTCGGCGAAGCCGCCGTCGATCAACGAGCGCACGAAGTTCAGGGTCAGCGCCGCGCGCTCGTAACCCCGCAGGATCAGTTGGGGGTCGGGCGTGCGGTCCGCCGCCGTGAACGGATTGCGGTTGACGAGGTCGCCGCGGAAGCTCGGCAGGGCGGTGCCGTCGCGGGTTTCGGTGTCCACCGAGCGCGGCTTGGCATACTGCCCCGCCATGCGGCCGACCCGGATCACCGGCTTTTTGAGCCCGTAGAGCATCACGAGGCTCATCTGGAGCAGGATTTTGAGCTTCGCGACGATGCTCGGCGACGTGCAATCTTCGAACGTCTCGGCGCAGTCGCCACCCTGCAGCACGAACGCCTCGCCTCGCTGGGCTTTCGCGATGTGCCCCTTCAGGGCGTCGATTTCCCAGGACGTCACGATCGGCGGCAGCTTCGCCAGCTCGGCAACGGTGCGCTCGAGCGCCGCCGCGTCCGGGTAGGACGGCTGCTGCGCCGCGGCCAGCCCTTGCCAGCTCGCGGGATGCCAGTCGATTGTAGTGCCGGGCCGAGTCACCGGCGGACTATGCCACGCAGGGGCAGAAGCGGCAAAGGTTGTTGGAGCCCGTCTCACGGGCGACCCGGCGCCTGACGTGCGTGCCGCCCGTGAGACGGGCTCCTGCAAGGCAGGACCGCAGGTAGTGCCGCATGGACCGTCCATAGCTTGGGACGCGGCTGGAAAGCCCCGCGGCGGATTGGCACAATGCGCGCCGCCGCCCGTTCCGCGGCCCATCTTATTTCGGGAGCTCCCATGCAAGACGTTCTGGTGCTCGGCGCCGGCAAGATCGGCGCGTTGATTTCAGGCCTGCTCGCCGAATCGGGCGATTACCGCGTGCAGCTCGCCGACAGCATCGAGGGCGCGGCGCAGAAGGTGGTCGACGCCCACGGCAATGCGGCCATCTCCGCCTACACGTTCGACGCGAGCGACGAAGCCGCGCTCACGGCCCACGTGCGCAAGCACCGGCCGAACGCCGTCATTTCAGGCCTGCCGTTTTTCTGCAATCCCGCCGTCGCCCGCGTGGCGCGCGCGGAAAACCTGCATTACTTCGACCTCACCGAGGACGTCGCCGTCACGAAAGCGGTGCGCGAGACGGCGGAAGGCGCGTCGACGGCTTTCGTGCCGCAATGCGGGCTCGCACCCGGCTTCATCAGCATCGCCGCCAACGAGCTGATCAAGCATTTCGACACGCTGCGCTCGGTCAAGCTGCGGGTCGGCGCCCTGCCCCAGCACCCGAACAACGTGCTCAAATACTCGCTTACGTGGTCGACCGACGGGCTGATCAACGAATACGGCAATCCGTGCCAGAGCATCGTCGAAGGCAAGCCGGCGAGCGTGCTGCCGCTCGAGGGCCTCGAGGAAATCGAGATAGACGGCACGTTGTACGAAGCCTTCAACACCTCGGGCGGACTCGGCTCGCTGGGCGAAACCTACGGCAGCCGCGTCAACACGATGAACTACAAGACGATCCGCTATCCCGGCCACTGCGAGCAGATGCGCCTGCTGATGAACGGGCTGAAGCTCAATCGCGACCGCCCGACGCTCAAGCGCATCCTCGAAAATTCGGTGCCGCAGACGCTGCAGGACGTGGTCATCGTCTACGCCGCCGTGACCGGCATGCAGGACGGGGAATTCCGCGAGGAGAACTACGTCAACAAGGTGTATCCTGAGGTCGTCGGCGGCCGGCTCTGGTCGGCGATCCAGATCACGACCGCGTCCGGCATCTGCAGCGTCATGGACATCGTCCTGTCGCAGTCGCCCGGGCGGACCGGCTTCATCGCGCAGGAGGAATTCTCCTTGAGCGACATCCTCGGCAATCGCTTCGGCGAATACTACGAACACGGCGGCAGCAGCCAGTTGTCGGCGGAACTGGTGGCGCGCGGGGAGACCGGGCGCCAGCGAAAAGCAAGGACTACGGAATGAACGGCATACCGAAGAAACTCGGCCTCGAAGCCACCAACCCGGGCACGTGGTCCGGCTCGCAGTCCATGCAGACGGAGTCGGCGCCGCTCATCGAGTCGATCAATCCGACGACCAACGAGGTGATCGCCAGCGTCCGCGCAACGACCGGCGAGGAATACGACCGTGTCGTGACAGCGGCGCGGGAGGCCTTCCTCGAATGGCGCAAGGTGCCGGCTCCGGTCCGCGGTGACGCCATTCGCCGTCTCGGCAATGCCCTGCGCGACAACAAGGACGCGCTGGGCAGCCTCGTCAGCCTCGAGAACGGCAAGATCAAGGCCGAAGGCGACGGTGAGGTGCAGGAGATGATCGACATCTGCGATTTCGCCGTCGGGCAATCCCGCATGATGTACGGCAAAACCATGCACTCGGAGCGCCCGAAACACCGGATGTACGAGCAGTGGCATCCGCTGGGCATCGTCGGCATCATCTCGGCATTCAATTTCCCGGTGGCGGTCTGGTCCTGGAACGCCTGCATCGCGGCGATCTGCGGCAACGTCAACGTGTGGAAACCCTCGCCCAAGGCGGCGCTCTGCGGTGTCGCCGTGCAGAAGATCTGCGTTGATGTGCTGAAGGACGCCGGACTGCCGGAGATCTTTCACCTGATCAACGACGGCGACAACAAGCTCGCCGAGCATTTCGTCGACGATCCGCGCATCGATCTCCTCTCCTTCACCGGCTCCAGTGCCGTCGGACGCAAGGTCGGCGAGCGCGTGGCCGCGCGCATGGGCAAGAGCCTGCTCGAGCTCGGCGGCAACAACGCCATCATCGTGGACGAATTCGCGAACCTCGATATCGCTGTTCCCGGCATCGTGTTCGGCGCCGTCGGCACGGCCGGACAGCGCTGCACCTCTACGCGCCGTATCATCGTGCATGAATCGCGTTTCGCGGAGCTGAAGGAAAAGCTCGTCGGCGCGTACGGGCAGGTGCGGATCGGCGATCCGCTGGACCCGAAAACGCTCATGGGGCCGTTGATCGAACAAGCCTCGGTCGAGCGGTTCGAGAAAGCGCTGGCCGCCTTGAAAGAGGCCGGCGGCGAAGTGCTGTGCGGCGGCAAACGGCTCGACCGGCCGGGGAATTTCGTCGAACCCGTCATTGCGGTGGCGAAGAACGACTGGGATATCGTGCAGACGGAAACCTTCGGACCGATCCTCTATTTGATCACCTACCGTGAGCTGGACGATGCCATTGCGATGCAGAACGGCGTCGTGCAGGGGCTGTCGTCCGCGATCTTCACCGACAACCTGCAGCACGCCGAATACTACCTGTCGCACATGGGCTCGGACTGCGGCATCGCGAACGTCAACATCGGCACCTCGGGCGCCGAGATCGGCGGTGCGTTCGGCGGCGAAAAGGAGACGGGCGGCGGGCGCGAGTCGGGCTCGGATGCCTGGAAAGCCTACATGCGGCGGCAGACGAATACGATCAACTGGGGCAAGGACCTGCCGCTGGCGCAAGGCATCAATTTCGGCCTGTAGGAGCCCGTCCTACGGGCGACACGGACCTGCCATCGCTGTCGCCCGTGAGACGGGCTCCTACACGGGCCGGTCCGCCACTCTCTCGAAGCGGTTCCGTTCGCGGTTCTTGCGCACTTTGCCCGACGGGAACACCTCGCCGTTCATGGCGATGTAGACACCCGGCGGCACGGTCTGCACCGCGGCCACCGCCATCCCGATGTTGAACACGGCATCGGTCGATTTGAAACGCGCGGGACTCAAGGCGCCCGTCAGCACGATCGTCCGGTCCGGGATGCCTTCCAGCGCTTTCGCCGTCGCCACCATGGTGTCGGTGCCGTGGGTGACGACGTAGCGTTGCGCGTCGTCCCCTTCGACGTAGCGCCGCAGTTCCGCCCGATCGCTATCCGTCAGGTCCAGGCTGTCCTTCTGGAACAGCGAGACGATGTCGAAATCGAATTCCGCCAGTCCCTCGCCAAGAATGTGCCGCACCTGCGAATCGCCGACCTCGAATCGGCTCTTCGCGTCGAAGTAGATCTTGTCGATCGTGCCGCCGGTGGTGAGAAACCGAATGAACATGCGCCGCCCGTGCCTGCGTGAAGGTCCCGCAATTATCGGTCAAGCCGGCGGGCCAGGCCACTTTCGCAGCCTCAGCCGCCCTTGCCCCTGCTATGATGCCCGGATGACCACATCCCGTTCGCGAGACCGGCCTGCAATGCTACGGCGGAGCCGCGCCGCGCTCGCGGCCCTCTTCGCACTCGCCGCCGGCCCCGCCGGTGCGGAAGGTCTCGTGCTGCAACTCGAGCTCGACGGCCCGCTCGGCGTGGGCAACGCCGAGTACATCATCAACGGCATCGAGCAGGCCGAGGAACGGAACGCGAGCCTGGTGATCATCCGCATGGACACGCCCGGCGGGCTCGTCAACCCGATGCGGGACATCGTGAAAGCGATCCTCGGCTCGTCCGTGCCGGTCGCCACCTACGTCGCCCCCGGCGGCGCCCGCGCGGACAGCGCCGGTACCTACATCCTGCTCGCCAGCCATATCGCCGCGATGGCGCCGACCACTCACCTCGGCGCGGCGACGCCCGTGAGCCTGGGCGGCGACCCGCCCGACTCGCCGAGCCCTTTCGAACCCCGGCCGGACGAGCCCCCGAAGGGCGAGTCGCCCGGTGACGAAGGGGAAGCGGCCCCGGGGAACTCCGACGAGGAGCAGCACGAGGCGGAGCCCCCGCGACCCGACTCCGCCATGGAGCGCAAGATCCTGAACGACGCGGTGGCCTACATCCGCGCGCTCGCGGAAGCGCACGGCCGCAACGCGGACTGGGCCGAGAAAGCCGTGCGGGACGCGGCGACGCTGACCGCCGAGGCGGCGCTGCAGGAAAACGTGATCGACGTCATCGCCGCCAGCCGCGAGGAATTGCTGGCGAAAATCGACGGCCGCGAGGTTACCGTGGACAACGAGCAGGTCACCGTCGCCACCGGCGGCGCCATGACCGTCGAGGAAGTCGAGCCGGGCTGGCGCACGAAGTTCCTCACCACGATCTCCAATCCGGAAATCGCCGTCCTGCTGTGGGGGCTGGGATTCACGGCGCTCATCCTGGAGTTCTTTCATCCCGGCGCCATGGTGCCCGGTGTCGTCGGCGTGATCTGCCTGCTCCTCGGCGCCTATGCGCTCCAGATCATTCCGGTCAACTACGCCGGCCTCGCGCTGCTCCTGCTGGGCTTCGCCCTGATTATCGCGGAGGCGTTCGTTCCCAGTTTCGGCATACTCGGCCTCGGCGGCATTGCCGCCTTCTGCTTTGGAGCCATCATGATGTTCGACAGCGGGATCCCGGGATTCGGCATTTCGATTGTCTTCGTCGTCACCTTCGCCGTGCTCACCGGCGCGGCGCTGCTGCTGATCCTGGGTTACATCATGAAATTGCGCCGCCGCGGCGCCGTTACCGGCGAAGGCTCGATCGTCGGCGGTATCGGCACGGCCATGGAGGATTTCACGGTGGAAGGCCGGGTCTGGCTCGAAGGCGAAGCGTGGCACGCCGTCAGCGACGCACCGGTACGCAAGGATGAGGAAGTCCTTGTCCGCCGGCTGGAGGGCCTGACGCTGTATGTGGAGCCGACCGGCCGGCGCGACCGCTCGGAAGCCCAGTTCCAGACATAGCGCCACGATCAACCCACACGAGGAGCAGCCATGCCTGCCGGAATCACAACCATAGCCCTGATCATCGCGATCCTGGCCATCATTCTCTACAACACAATCAAGGTGCTGAAGGAGTACGAGCGCGGCGTCGTCTTTTTCCTCGGCAGATTCCAGCGGGTGAAGGGGCCCGGCCTCATCCTGCTGTTCCCGATCATCCAGACGATGACCAAGGTCGACCTGCGGGTGATCGTGCTCGACGTGCCGACGCAGGACGTGATTTCCCGCGACAACGTGTCGGTGAAGGTCAACGCGGTGATCTATTTCCGCATCGTCGACCCGGAGAAAGCGGTCATCCGCGTCGCGAACGTGTTCGAAGCAACCAGCCAGCTTTCGCAGACTACGCTGCGTTCGGTGCTGGGCCGGCACGAGCTGGACGATATGCTGGCGGAGCGCGACAAGCTCAATACCGACATCCAGTCCATCCTCGACCAGCGGACCGACAACTGGGGCATCAAGGTCGCCAACGTCGAGATCAAGCACGTCGATCTCGACGAAAGCATGGTCCGCGCGATCGCGCAGCAGGCGGAAGCGGAGCGCTCCCGCCGCGCCAAGGTGATCAACGCGGAAGGCGAGCTGCAGGCGGCGCAGAAGCTGGCCGATGCCGCGCGCACGCTCGCTTCGGAAAAGCAGGCGCTGCAGCTACGCTACCTGCAGACCCTGAAGGACATCGCCAGCGACAAAACCAACACGATCGTCTTCCCGGCGCCGCTGGAAATGCTGGACGCCCTGATGACCTGGGCCGG
The DNA here is from genome assembly GCA_035698445.1 of Woeseiaceae bacterium. Taxonomy (GTDB): domain Bacteria; phylum Pseudomonadota; class Gammaproteobacteria; order Steroidobacterales; family Woeseiaceae; genus IDS-8. The sequence continues at coordinate 2,342 of DASSBS010000055.1, read as the reverse complement.
ATCGCGCAAGGAGCCGTAAAGATGCGACGGCCCGGTAGGAGCCCGTCTCACGGGCGACAGCGGCGGTGAGGTCGCGTCGCCCGTGAGACGGGCTCCTACAGCGCTATCCTCACCGTGATGCGGGCGCCGCCCGGGGCGGAGCGGCCGATATCCACGGTGCCGCCGTAGGACGTCACGATCTCGCGCACGACGGCAAGCCCGATGCCGTGTCCCGGGGCGCTTTCATCGAGCCGCATGCCGCGTTCCAGCAGCCGTTCCGCGGCGGCTTCCGGAATCCCGGGACCGTCGTCCGTCACGGTCATCTCGAATCCGGTGCCCTTGCTGGCGGCAGGCTGCACGCGGATGGTCACTTCTTTCCTGCACCACTTGCAGGCGTTGTCGAGCAGATTGCCGGCGAGCTCGAGGAAGTCGCCGCTGTCGCCGCGGAAGATGACGCCGTCCGCAACTTCGATACCGATTCGCGGCTCCTTGTCCTTGTAGACTTTCGCGAGCGCATCGGCCAATCGCTCGAGCTCCTTCCCGATCGCGACGGACGCCACGCCGAAACCTTCGGATGCGTAGCGTGCCGGCTTGCGGAGCTGGTAACGCACGATGTCGTTCATGCGCTCGACCTGGTGCTCGATTTTTTCCCGGGGATCCGTTTCCGGGTGCTCGGAGAGCACGGACCGGATGGCGGCGAGCGGCGTCTTCAAGCTGTGCGCAAGATTGCCCAGCGTATGCATGTAACGTTCCGAACGGGCCCGCTCGGTCCCGATCAGCACGTTCATGTTCAATGCGACGCCGCGCAATTCGGATGGAAATGCTTCCGACAGGAATTGCCGCCGCCCCTCCTCGATTTCGCCGATTTCCTTCTCGATCTGCCGCAGCGGCTTCAGGATCCCGCGCATCACCAGCGAGATTGCGAACACGATGACGATCGCCACGGCGGCGAACCAGCCGAAAAGCTGCTTCTGGAATGCGGCGATCTGCGCGTGATACGTGTCGAGGCTCTCGGCGACGCTGAAGGTGTAGGGCTCGAGCGCGCCGCTGGGCAGCTCCCAGGCCACGGCCAGGCTCAGGACCATGAGCTCGCCGCCTGCGGGCGAATTGATCACCGCATACCGTTGCTCGCCCTGCACCGCCGGCTCGGGATACGGCAGCTCCAGCCCCAGCGAGGAGCGCGACCGCCACACCGTGTTGCCGCGGCTGTCGCGCAAGGCCGCGTACAGGCCGGACCCCGGGCTCGCGAACCGCTCTTCGGGGAGGTCCGGCGGCATTTCCAGCTCGCCCGCGCCGTTCGGTTCGGCGGCGGCGAGCAGCGACATTAGCTGGCTCTCGAGAATATTCCGCTGCGCCTGCTCTCCCGCGTCACGAAAGGCCGTGTCCAGCAGCACGATGGTCGCGCCGAAGAACACGAGGAGCAGGAAACTGACGGACGCGAGGAGCCGGGCGCTGAGCGAATGCATCGCGTCGTTTAGCCGTCCTGGTGGCGTTCCAGCGCGAAGCGGTAGCCGCGGCCGCGCAGGGTCTCGATCGGCTTGATGCGATTGTCGGGATCGATCTTCTTGCGCAGGCGGCCGATGAAGACCTCGATCACGTTGCTGTCACGCTCGAAATCCTGGTCGTAGAGGCGGTCGGTCAGCTCCGATTTCGAGATCACCTCGCCCGCCCGCATCATGAGGTGTTCGAGGATCCGGTACTCGAAACTCGTCAGCTCGACCGGCCGGCCGTCGACGGTGAGCTCCTGGCGCGCCGTGTCCAGCGTGACCGGACCGGCGGACAGGAGCGGCGAGGCCCAGCCGCCGCTCCGGCGCAGCAGCGCGTTGACCCGCGCGAGGATTTCCTCGAAATGGAACGGCTTCACGACGTAATCGTCGGCGCCGGCGGACAGCCCGTCGACCTTGTCCTGCCAGCGGTCGCGCGCGGTCAGCACCAGCACCGGGTAGGTCTTGCCCTTGTCCCGCAGCTCGCGGATGAGATCGAGGCCCGGAATTTCAGGCAGCCCGAGGTCGACGATGGCCAGGTCGACGGGGTACTCGAGCGCGAAGTACAGGCCTTCCCGGCCATCCGCCGCCTGTTCCAGTGCAAACCCCTGCTCCACCAACTGGCGGCCGAGCGACTCGCGCAGGGTATCGTCGTCTTCGATGAGGAGCAGGCGCATGGGCGTCCCCCGATTGCGTTCAGCCGCGCGTGCTGCGCCCGGGGATCCGTTCGGTCACCACTTTGCCGTCCTCGGTCAGCACCTTGATGATGTGCACTTCGCGGTTGCCGTTGCGGCGGGTTTCGGCGCTGAGAATGCGGCTGTTCTGGTACTTCCGCCGCACCCTCTCCACGGCTTCGTTCAGCGTCAACCCGTCCTGCTG
>DASSBS010000054.1:0-20637 GCA_035698445.1 Woeseiaceae bacterium | reverse complement strand
TTCTTGAACTTGTAGGCGCCGCTGCCGATCTGGCTGCGGCCGTAGTCGAACAACCTGACGCCCTCCTGGCACGCCTTCTCCATCACGCACCAGTACATGTAGTCGTTGCCCGCGAAGTTCCGCGCGAGCACGCCGCCGCCGCCGTAATACGGCAGTACCTGGTCCTTGTAGCGGAAGCTCATGACACTGCAGATCGTGTCCGTGCCACGCACCACGGTCAGGATCTCGGCCTGTTCGCCGAAAGTATCCTTGACCGCCTGCAGGTAGCGCCGCCCGAAGAAGGGCGTGCCAAGATTGCGCTTGCATTCGAGCAACGCCCGGTACAACCGCGATGCATCGTCATCGAGTTCCCAGCTCAGGCCGGCCTGGATGCCCTTGCGCACCATTGCGCGCTGTTTGCGCGGGATTGCTTTCAGGTTCTTTTCCGGATCCGGGTCAATCGCCTTGCGGAACGTGGCGTGCGAAATGCTGGTCTGCCAGTCCGATCCGTGCAGGGTATCGTCGAGCGGCCGCTGGTTGCGCAATTCGAGATGATCGACGCCCAATTCATGCGCGAGCTCCCGCGCCCGGGCCACCACCGCTTGCTCGGCGTCCGGATTGCTCGCCACGGGACCGCCGTATACCAGGAACGGCACCGACACCAGGGCATTGCCCAGGAAGGTCTTGACGTGCACCAGCGGCAGCACCGCGTGCAGCTCGCCGCCGGCTTCGCAAGCGAGATAGTAAGTGCGGTGCCGCAGGTTGTTCTCGAAAATGCCGCGCCATCCGGACAGGTGATAAAAAGTGCCGCCGGCCGAGGCGCGCACGAAGTCGTCCCACCTAGCTTCGTCGCCGCGGTCAAGTTCCGTTACGGCATAGGATGGCAGCGGGTCACGCCCGATCGGCGCAGCCTCAGTCCGCATGGCCGAGGTAGATTTCATCCATCCTTCCCCAATTCAAATCCTTAAGCACGCGCCGGAGCCGCGACTCGAAGCGTCGCAGATTCAGGTAGTGCCGGAATCGCGTCCGCATGCCGATCCCCGTCATCCGCGGCTGCCCGGGATCCAGCTCCCACGGATGAAAATAGAAGACCGCCGGCAATCCCGTCGTCCGCGAAATCCGCCGCATCAGTCCGCGTGAGAGCACGAACGGCAACAGCCGGAAATAGCCGCCGCCGGACGCCGGCCAGTTGCGCCCGAACAGGCGCACCGTGCTGGCCGGAATCTCCAGTATCCCGGCTCGCTTTACGTAGAACGGCCCCGTAGGCGCGTCCGGCAGACCGTAATGGTCGTGCGCAATCGGATAAACGCTGGAGCTGTATTCGTAACCCGCCTCGGCCATGATGCGATGCGCCCAGGGTGTGCTCCGGTCCAGTGACCAGCTCGCCGCGCGATAGCCGCGCACTCGCTGCCCGCTCACGTCCTCCAGCAGTGCCTTCGCCCGCGTGATGTCCGCGCGGAATTCCTCCGGTGACTGGTTCCACACGCGCCGGTGCTGCATGCCGTGGCTTGCCACCTCGTGGCCGGCGTCGGCGATCCGGCGCACGACTTGCGGGTGCTGTTCCGCGACCCAGCCCAGGGTGAAGAACGTGCCGCGTGCGCCTGCCTCGTCGTAGAGCTCGAGCACCCGGTCCACGTTGCGCGGGATGCGGCATTCGCGGTCGGTCCAGCTCTCCTTTGGGACGAGGTGTTCGAAGGCCGAGACCTGGAACCAGTCTTCTACGTCGCAGGTGAGGGCGTTGGGGAGGTCGCTAGCCGGGGGCGACCAGCGGCGGTCGATGGCGAGGAATTCGTCGGTTTGCGGGGCGTCGGGGGCGCGGGCATCGGGGGCGGCCAGTTTTAAATTCGGAGTGGGGATCATCGGGGGGGTCGCCCGTGAGACGGGCTCCTACAAGGAAACGTCAGAAGGTTCGGGTGATGTCCAGGGACACGGTGTTGGCGACGTAGTCGCGGATCGAGAACGCGCTCTCGCCGTCCTCCTCGGCGTAGTCGTACGTGAGAGCCAGCGAGGTGCGCTGGCCCAGGCGATAGTCCGCGCCGAACGTCCCTCTCAGGATTTCACCGCTGGCGCCGTCCTCGAGCTCGCGCTCCGCCCAGGAGCCGCCCAGCCGCAGATCGGTGCGCGGGCCGAGCTTGTACGAGATCACCAGGTTTGCGCCGCGCTGGGATTCGTCGCCCAGCGGCGTGCCCTCGGCCGTGGTGCGTTCCGCGCGCTCGGCGTCGAACAGCGACAGCGTAAGGCCGGTGCGCCGCAGTTCCACGTTTAGCGTCCACTCCAGGCGCTTGGCGATGTAGCGATTGGTGCTGCCCGGCCGCGACAGGAAATCCTCGGGCACTTCCGGGCCATCGAACGCGCCGCGCCGAAAACGGTTCTGACCCTCGGTGGTCGGCGTTTCCGCATAGGAAAGCGTTGTGCTGCCGCGTTTGAAGCGGAAATCGAGGTTGCCTCGCCAGGAGCCGCCAAAGCTCCGCTCGCCCGCCGCAAACTCCGCACTCAAACGCTCGCCGACCTGCTGCGAGAAGCCCGCTTCCCAGACGTCGTCCTCCATCTTCGGGTCGAGCGGATCGTCCCAGGCGCTTTCCTTGCCGGCCGCGCCGAAAATACGGGTGTTGGCGCCGATCCAGAAGCCCAGCTCGGCCATGGCTTTCTGGTATTCCCAGGGAATTTCTTCCTCGTATTCCGAGCGTTGCCAGAGGTAGCGCAACGCCCAGCTCAGGCCCCGTTCCCTCTGGTAGTTATTGAGCGCGAAGCTCGCATCGCCCTGCCGGTTGTCCCGCGCGGCGAACGGCGAGCTCTGCGCGGCATCCGTATCGCTGTATTCCAGCCAGGTTTGCCGGTACGAGCCGGTGACGGCGACGTCGTTCCCGAACGCGTACTGGAAAGACGGCGCGGCGTAGTACTCGTCGCGATCCTGCCGGTTCGCGCTGATCGGGAGGTTGCTGTAGGGGATTGCCAGCTCCGGGTCGACGATGGTCTGGTTGCGGTTGCCGCCGACTTCGAGGAAGAAGGTGTCGGGGATCAGCGCGGCGCGGAGATTGACGTCGTACTGGTGGTAGACCTCGCTTTCGCCGATGTCGCGGTAGCGCAGGGCCTGGGCGCGATAGTCGGCGTTCAGCGTGAGCGCGCCGGCTTCGTGGTCGAAGTGGAAGGAAGGCTCGAGACGGTAGATCAGCTCGTTGTCTTCGTCGGCGGATTCGAGGAAGACGTTGTCGGTGTGGGTGATGCCCGCGGTGATTGCCGGTTCGAATTCGGCGTGGGCGGGGGACGTCGCCAGCGCAATTGCCATCAGAGTGCCGCGGCACGCCATGCGGGCGGCGGAGAAGCGGTCGAGGTTGTACCGGTTGCCCGCAATGGCGGGCTCCAACGGGTGCGAGGTCGAGTCTTCGCCTTTATTCGTAGCCGTAGTGCCCATAATCCCCCCGTAGTACCCGAATTGCGACGAGTGGCGACTCTTGTTCAGGATGCAATTGATCGCCTTGTCGCGTTTCGCATCCGGTTGTGGCGGCGGTTGCCCCAAGCGCGACGTCACGCGAAGAATAGCACCGAACGGCGCCGCTTGAGCGGTGCCAGATCGCAGTTTGGGCGCCCTGTTGCGGCCCGGGAATCGCCCGCCATGCGGGCTCCTGCAGCGCCGGTTTGAGCTGTACGATCCCGCATTACGGGCGATGCCACCGAGTTGGCGGAATGCTAACCCACCCGCGGGCAAGCGGTCCGCGATGCAGTACGCTCCCCGAGCGTGACCGGGATCACGACTTGTGTCGGAATAACTTACAAACCGCCGTGGCGAACGCTGCCAAACCTGTTCTAAGTGTTTAACAATAAGAAGGATTATCGAAAGCGGCCCGGAACTTGCTTGGGACTCGTTGATAACAAAAATTGGGGAGTCGGGATGAAAACCATTATCCGGGGCTGTGCCACGGCAAGTGTGGCACGCGGCCTGGCGGCCGCTGCATTGCTCATTCTGGGCAGCAGCGCGGTCCGGGCCGAACTGATCGAGACACCGCTGGAATTCACGTCGCAGGACCAGAGCATGTGGAACACCGGCGATGCGTTCCAGCTCGACGAGACCAGGTTCTACGGCACGACCTGGAACGAGAGCGGCAGCGCCGGCGGTTTCATCGGCGGGGAGACGCCGGTCCTGAACCCGTTGTGGGTCGCCTGGAACCTCTGTCCCTTCCTGTGCCCGGACGAACCGCAGAAGTTCTTCACCGTCGACACGACCACCGGCCTGCAGGTCTCCGCGGCCACGCAGGGGCGCGTCGGTTTCGAGCTCGGTGTCACCATCGACAGTGGCTCAGTGGACGCCGTGGTCGACTACTCCACGCAACTCACGACTCCGGAGCCGGGCTCCATTTCTCCCGGCGAGTTCGTCAGCCTCAACCAGGCCAGCGACCTGACCGGCGACAGCCTGGAAAGCCAGTTTCCGACGATGTCGGCGTCCTTGTCGGTGGTGCTGGAAGTGTCGGCGCAGTTCGCGGCGACCGGCTGCGCCGCCGGCAACTGTGGCACGGCATCCTTCAACACCGGCACTGTGGGCGGCACGCAGGAGCTGGTCTCGTTCAACGAGGACGGCGAAGGCGGCATCCAATATTTCGGCGGCTCGGGTTTCCTGAGCGATCTCGCCAATGCGGCGGGACTTCCGAGCGGTTTTCCGGCGGAAATTGAAATTCCGGCCCCGGGCAAGCTCTCCAATATCGCCACGATCACGGCGTACCTGCCGCAACCGAACACATCGGGAGGCCTGAACCCCGCCGGCACGATGCTGACTTCGGCGGGGCAGGACGATCTGCTCGACATCAGCGTCGACGCCGATACGCTGCTTTCACTTGCCATCACCAGCGCCGTCGGCACGCCCAACGGTGGGCTCTTTGGCGGCGACGTCGACATTGGCGGCGGCTTCGGTCTCTCCTACGACCTGATCAATGTCGAACTGGGGCCGCAAATCGACTTGGTGCAGTCGTTCGAGTTCACGCCGACGCTGTTCGTGGACCTGGCGTTCTCGAACCCGGTGAACGTCACCGGGTACGGGCTGGTCACCTCGCTTGCCGGGCTGGTCTGGGACGACCTGCCGACCATGGCGTTCCAGGGCGGCCAGACGCTGATCACGCCGACGTTCTACCTGGGCGCGCAAATAGGCGGTGAATTCTTCAGGAATGCCGGCGAGCTGTTCAACCAGCTCTTCCTGGACATCGACGGCAACATCCGGGTGGACCTGCTGACGGCTTCGTTCGGCCACTCGTTGTTCGGCGACCTGACCATCGGCATCGGTAACCTCATCGATCAATCGTTCGATCTGTTTACCACGCCGGCGATATTCAACCGCCGTTTCGCGATGGCGGGGTTCGAGCCGATCCTGGGCGAGTCATTCCTGGTGACGGTCCCGGAACCCGGCACGCTGCTGCTGTTGTTCAGCGGACTCGCGCTGGTCGGCGCCTCCCGGTGGCGCCGCTCGATGTAACGGCGAACAGATTCCGGAAACAGGGCGGCCGCGTGCCGCCCTCTTTTTTCCCGTGCTAGGATGGCTGGCACACGGGATGGATTTGGGGAGGGTGGAAATGAAATGGATTTTTGTCTGCCTGGCGGCTTGCGCCGGGATGTTTCCGCTGGCGCTGGCCGCGGAGACCGAAGCGGGAAAATACGCCGTACGCGGGGCGGGTCTCATCGATTGCCAGACGTTTCTCGACGAGCAACAGAAGCAATCGAAGGCCTACCTCATGATCGGCGGCTGGATCGACGGCTACATCACCGGGGTCAACCAGTACGCGAACGACACTTACGACGCCACGTCCTTCGAGTCGACGGAACTCTTTGCAGAGCTGATCGAGAACCACTGCCGCAAGAATCCGGAAGACCGCCTGTTCCCGGTGGTGAACTCCATCATCCAGCAACGCTGGGGCAGCCGCATCACGGAGCAAACACCGAGGATCGGCATCACGCTCGGCGAGATGCACGTCGGGATGTATCGCGAAACATTGAACCGCATCCAGGCACGGCTCGCGGAGAAGGGCTTCTATGAGCTGCCGGCGACGGGCGAGTTCGACGCCAAAACCATCACGGCGATTGCCTCATTCCAGAAGACGCTGGACGGCTACAAACCGACCGGCTTCCCCGACCAGGCCACGCTCTGGGCCTTGTTCGTCGAATAAGCACGCCCTGGCGGCGCGCCGCTCTTTGGCTTCGGCAAAGTACGTTCAATGATCGATTGCCCGTCGACTCCCGACCCGGGCCACGGGCGATCCGGTCAAAGGGATCCGAGTAGCTCCTCGGCCTCTGCGCGGCTGGCGAGGCCGTTTTCGGCGCCCAGCGCCTTCTCCAGCGCCTCGCGCGCTGCGGCCGTCTCCCCCGCCGCGGCCAGCCCGGCCGCCAGGTGATAGCGCACCTCCGGGTTGCCGTCGCTGAGCTCGACCGCTTTGCGGAGCATCGGAATCCCATCCTCCAGATTCCCGCCCTGCACCTGGATCCAGCCGAGCGTGTCGGCGACCGAACCGTTCTCGGGGGACTCCTCGAACGCCCGCTTCGCCGTTGCCTCGGCGCGCGCATCGCCCCGCACGAAGTACTCCCAGGCGAGGTTGTTCAGGGCGACGAAGTGGTCTGGTTCCGTCGCGAGCACCCGCTCGTATTCCGCGATCGCACGGTCGCTCTGGCCGCGGGTCTGGTAATCCTGGGCGATGACAACGCGCACCGAGGCGTCCAGCGGCCGGCGTGCCAGGTAATCCGTCAGCGGCTTGGTCCGGGCATCGATGCCGCCGGCGGTCCGCACGCGGTAGGCGCGCATCGCGAGCTGCGGGTCGTCCGGCCGAAGGGATAACGCCTTGTCGTAGATCGCCGCCGCCGACTGGAATTGCTTCGCGGCCGCGAGCAGCTCGGCCTCGAGCGCGTACGGAACCGCTTTGTCCGGGTGGCGCGTCTGCAGGTCCTTCGCGATCTTCATCGCCGCCTCGACATCGCCCTCGCGCGCCCGCAGGGCCGCAACCATCACGGAGGTGCGAATGTCGTCGAGGTCGAGGCCGTCGCCGACCAGCGTCTCCTCGGCCTGCTCTGTTTCACCCATCGCGAGCTCGGCGCGCGCCTTGTTCATGCGGTACATCGATTGCTCGGGCGCCAGCCGTTTGGCTTCGCTGAAGCTCGCGAGCGCCGCGGCGGTGTCGTCCAGACCCTGTTGCGCGAGGCCGAGCAGGTTGTGCGCTTCGGCGCTGGCCGGTTCGAGCGCGACGATCTCTGCGGCCGCTTTCTGCGCCGAGGCGAAATCCCGCTGGTCGAGGTACACGCGCGCCAGCAGGACCCGCGGCTCCAGCGCCGCCGGTTCGGCTGCCCGCGCTTGCTCCAGCCATTGCACGGCAGCGTCCATGTTCTCGGCACGCGCTTCCAGCTTGGCGTACGCCATCATCGGCTGGATCGCCCCGGGCTGCCGCTCAAGTGCGGCTTCGTACTGCGCCCGCGCACTGGCGAGATCGCCCTGCTGCAGGTCGATGTTCGCGATGTTCAGGTACGTGGAGAGGTCGCCGGGCTCCAGTGCCTGGGCCGCGACGAAGCTTTCGCGCGCGAGCGCCGGGTTCTTGAGGGACAGCGCAATGCCACCGATGAGATTGCGCACACGCGCATCGTCGGGCCAGCGTTCCGCCATCGCCTGCGCGTCGGCAAGCGCCGTCGTGGCATCGCCACGGCGGATCGGCGTCATGACCTGCAGGAGCTCGCGGCGGTAGTCGGTCTCGGCCGTGCCCGCGGGCGTCGAGTCCAGTAGCTCTTGCGCGGCGTCGACGTCGCCAGCGGCGAGGTAGGCTGCGGCAAGATCGAGCTGAATCTCCGCGTTGTCCGGATCGTCATCGTGCGCCTGGCGCAGGTAGCCAATGGCGTCATCAACGTCACCGGCTTCGAGGCTCGCGCGCACCGCGAGGTTGAGCGCTCCGCGATCGGCATCCGGCATCTGCAGCAACGGGCGCAGTATGTCGGCGGCCTCATCGGCCCGGTGCTGGCGAATACGGATTTCCGCGAGCAGCTTGCGCGCGTCGGCATTGCGTGGCTCTGCCGCGACGACGGACGACAGGTGCATCTCGGCCTGGCCCAGGTTGCCGCGCTGCAGTTGCACGGCGCCCATCATGAATTGTGCGGGCACCGAATCCGGGGCCACGCTCAGGAGCTTCTGCAGCTCGGTCTGTGCGAGCTCGTAATCCTTCTCGAGGTAGGCGATGCGCGCGGTGAGGTAGACGGTCGAGAGATTGTCCGGGGCGAGCTTCTGCAGGCGCGCCAGCGCCTCTTTCGCAGCCGGCAGGTTGCGAGCGGTGAGAGCCGCTTCGATCAGGCCGGCGAGCGCGGTGACCCGGGCATGTTTGTCGCCCTCGGCCAGCTCGGCGGCTTTCTCGAACTCCGCAACGGCGGCGGCGCTGTCGCGCGTCGTGAGGTAGAGCGACCCGGAGGCGAGGCGCGCCTGCACGTGATCCGGATCGATCGCGAGCGCGCGGTCGATGGTTTGCCGGGCCTGGTCGTATTGGCTTTCCGCTGCAAAGGTCGATGCCAACCCGAGCAGCGCCGGGAGGTTGTCGCCAGCGGCCGCCAGCACCTCCTGGTAGGCGGCGCGCGCGTCGGCGGGCCTGTCGAGACCCATCAGGGCGTCGCCGCGCAGGCGCAGGACGGTGAGGCGTTCCTCGCCGGTGCCGGCGAGGTTCGGGGTGATTTCCTCCAGCAGCTTTTCGTGCTCGCGAAGTGCGAGCAGCGCCTGCCCGAGGTCGGCGATAACCGCGCCGGGATCGACCCCGAGCTCGAGCGCGCGGCGCAGCTCCTTTTCCGCCGTGGCGGCGTCGTTCACGCGCAGCGCCGAGCGGCCAAGCAGCAGGCGCGCTTCGCGGTTATCGGGCTCCTGCTGGAGGATGTTGCGGGTGTCGATGATGGCGGCGCGGAATTCGCTGTTCGCGAAGGCGGTTTTTGCGCGCTCCAGGCGGTCGGCATTGTCCATGGCGAGGCCGCAGCCGGCGGCCAGCAGCAGCGGCACGAACAAAATGGCGAGCGAGCGCGTTTCCCGGCGGATTGCGCGGATGAAAATCGTCATGCCCGTCACCCACCGAGCAGAGCGCCGGTCAACGCCGATCGCCCGCGATGCGGGCGATCCGGCAAAAGACCACCCCTCTATTCGTACCCGTAGTACCCATAATCCCCCCCGTAGTACCCGAATTGCGACGAGTGGCGACTCTTGTTCAGGATGCAATTGATCGCCTTGTCGCGGTCCAGCACTTCAATCGTCTGCAGCAGCGACTGCTGCGTGGTTTCGCCGGCCTCGACGACCAGTGCGATCTGGCCGACCTGGCTCGCGAGCGCCTGCGCTTCGCTGGTGATCAGGAGCGGCGGCGAGTCGAGCAGGATGATGCGGTCGGAGTAGCGCGTCGCCAGCTCCCTGATGATCCTGGACATGCGATCGCTCGCGAGGAGCTCCGTCGCTTGCGGGTGCCCCCGCCCGGCCGGCAGCACCTGGATGTCGTTCATGTCGGTGCGCACCAGCGATTCGTCGACCTGCAGCGAGTCGTCGAGCAGCAGGTCGGTCAGCCCCGGCGCTTCGGCGAGTCCCAGCTCGCGGGTAATGTGGCGCTTCGCGACGTCCGCATCGACCAGCAGCACGTTCAGCTCGCGTTCCAGCGACATGCTGAGCGCCAGGTTCATGGAGCAGAAGGTCTTGCCCGCGTTCGGCAATGCGCTGGTGATCATGATCACGTTCATGTGATCGTCCGGCTCGCCCGCGGCGTTCGTGGTGGCCGTGGCATTAGTGATCAGCGGCCGCTTGATGCGCCGGAATTCATCCGCGATCGGTACCGCCTGGTCGAGCGGCGCGAGCAAGCCGGCCTGTATGAGGTGATGCTGGTCGATCGCGTGCTTCGGGCCGTCGATCGTCACCTTCTTCTTGCGCGCGATCGAGACCGGGGTCATTTCGACGACGCGATCCTGGCTGCTCGGCCTGGCGGCAGGTTGTGCGAGGACCTCGGTCGGAGTGGCCGCTTCCGGCGGAACGGCAGGTGCCGTGGCCGGTGTGAGGGTGCGCTGCACGGGCAGCGCTCCTTCCTGCTTCAGCTTGTTGAGCGCGTCCTGGATCTTGCTCATACCCCGATACCCCCGGAAAGTTGCCGCAGCAATGCCGAGGCGGGGGCCTCGAACAGCATCGCCAGGACGGTCATGAAGATAAGCGAACCGTAGGCCGCCGCCCAGAGATAAGCCTCCTTGCGGCGCGCGTACGCCTGCCCGGGGCTGAGCAGCATGCTGACCGATCCCAGCACCGGCAAGCCGCCGATGCGCTGCAGCGAGCGCCGGGTGAAGAAGACGGGCTTGAGCTGGCTCAGTCCGAGCGCCACCGCGCCGCCGGCGCCCAGCGCGAACATCAGCACGACGATAAGCAGCAGCGGCCGGTTCGGGCCCACGGGCTGGATGCCGGCGAACGGCGGCTCGAGCGTGCGGAACTGCACGGCGTCGGTGACCGGGTCGAGGCGCTCCTTGGACTGGAGCTGCTCCCGCCGCACCAGCAGCTCCTGGTAGCGCGCCTGGACGACTTCATAGTCCCGGTTGAGCTGCTTCAGGCTCGCTTCCACCTCGGCGATCTTGTCCACGTCGGCGCGCAGTTGCGCCACCGCGCTGCGGTGCGTTTTGAGCTGGGCTTCGAGACCTGCAAGCTCCACTTCCGCGTTGGTGAGCTGGATGCGCAGGTTCTGGTACACCGGGTTCGCCTGCAGCGGCTGTTCCGGGGAAACGACCGCCGGGACGCCGGCTGCCGCGGCCGCGCGGCGCTCGGCGCCGCAGGCTTCCTCGAGCTGCGCGATGATCTCACGGCTCGAGACGATGCTCGGGTGCTTCTCGGTGAAATCGACCAGCAGCGTGGCGAGCTCCGCCTTGAGCTGCGCGATCTGGGCCTGCTGCGAGCAACCCGTCGAGCTCGCGCCCGGCATGGCGCTCATGATGCCGAACACCGGTTCTTCACCGGCAATCTGGCGCTGCAGCTCGTCGCGGCGCTGGCGGACCTGGCGGAGCTGCGACTCCGTCTGGGTCACCGCGCCGAGTGCCTGCTGCAGCCGGTCGTAGTAATCACCGCGATCGTTGGGCATGTAGCCGAGGTTGTCTTTCTTGAACTGGGCGAGGTCGCGCTCCGCGGCCTCGAGGCGGCTTTCGTGATCGCTGATTTCCGCGTCGAGCGCCCGGGCAGTCATCGCCGCGTCGTTGCCCTGCCCTTCTAACGAGTTTTCGACGAAGGCATCGACGATGGCAGCGACGACCTCGCGTGCCTTTTCCCGGTCGGGGTCCTCGTAGGAGATACTGAAGACATTGTGCTCGCGGTTGCCGTCGACCTTGATGCGCTCCTGCAGGCTGGTGATCAGGAGCTCCATCTGCCGCGGCGTGTCGACGCGCAGGTCGAGGTCGGTTTCGCGGGCCACGGCCTCCAGGTTCGGCCGCGTCAGGAGCGCGCGGCTGACCGCCTCAACCTGCGCGGTCAGGTTTTCGGAGATGGCCAGCCCTTCGAACGTGGGCCGCATCAGGCTCTTGGTATCGACGTAGACGCGCGCCGACGCACTGTAGACGTCCGGCATCGAGTAGACGTAGAACCAGCCCAGCACAGAGATCAGCCACGCGCAGCCGGCCGCCCACCAGCGGTAGCGCCACATGCCGCGGGCGTATTCGAAGGCTTCTGCGATCAGCTCCTGGATATTCATGCCGGGGCTCGAGCTGTAGGAGCCCGCATTGCGGGGGAATGAATTTTCGATCGCCCGCAATCCGGGCTCCCACAGCGCTTGTCCAAAGGATTCAAAAGAAGGACTCCGGGATGATCAGCACGTCGCCCGGGAGCATGCGGACGTTCTGCTCGATGGCGCCTTCGTTCAGGAGGTCGTCGATGCGCACCGCGATCTCCACCGTCTTGCCGTCGATCTTGCGGATGATCTTGGCGTCGTTGCCGGCGGCGAACTCGGACAAGCCGCCCACCTCGATCATCACGTCCAGCACGGTCATGCCCTGGCGGTACTGGATCGCGCGCGGCTGCACCGCCTGGCCCACCACCCGCACCTGCTGCTGCGGCGCGCCGGCGAAGCTCTGCATGATGACGGTCACGACCGGCGAGCGGACGTACTCGGACAGTACCTCCTCGATGTCGCGGGCGAGCTCGGTCGAGGTCTTGCCGGCCGCCTGCAGGTCTTCCACCAGGGGCGTCGAGATCTTGCCGTCCGGGCGCACCTGCACGCCGGTCGAGAGGTCCTCGTGATCGAAGACGAAAATCTGCAGGGTGTCGCCCGGCCCGATCGTGTACTCGAGCGGGCGCTCCGCCACGTCCTCCGGCAGGTTGGTCGCCGTGTAGTCGGCGCTGGCGCAGGCGGTGAGCAGTCCACAAGTTGTCGCAAGTAGCAATAGGGCTTTGGTTTTATTGGACATTTAGTGCTTTTTGGAATCCGGTTGCAGCGGCGTTTGCCCCAGGCGCGACGCCACGCGAAGAATAGCATTGAACGGCGGCGGTTGAGCGGAGCGGGGTCGCAGTTTGGGGCGCCCGTATGCGGCTCGGGATCGTCCGCGATGCGGGCTCCTGCCGCGCCCGTATGCGCCGCCGATCGTGCTTCCGCAGGCGGGGAGTCTAAACCAGGCGGGGGGCGGGTTCCGCGATGACGGTAGGGCCGGAAAGCGTGAACGGGGTCACGCTTTTGCACGGGAACACAGGGGGCACCCCGAGGCGACCCGGGGCCCCGCTTGTCGCTCCGGTTTACATTTTCGGCAGGCTGGTTTTTGTCGGGGGCGGATTTTGATCGAAAATTCCGTTGGTTACGAAAACGGGCACGCTGCTTGCATGCCGCGCGCACGGGTATCCATTCAAGGTATCACAACAATGAAAACAATCACTTTGACGAGCTGCCTCCTGCTGCTTGCCGGGAATGCCTCCGCCCTGGTCATCGCACCTGCGACCAGCGGCAACCAGCTCACCAGCGCGATCGCCGGTGCGGGGGTGACGATCGACACCGCGACCATCAACTTCGTCGGCGCTACGAACCAGTCCGCCCTGTTTACGGACGGGTTGGCGTCCGGGCTTGGCATCGGTTCCGGCATCCTGCTCACCTCCGGCGATGCGAGGCTCGCTTCGGGACCCAATGACAGCGCTACTGCAAGCGGATCCCTGGGAACGGCCGGCGATGCGGATCTTTCCGCGCTGATCGGCGGCATCGAGACCAATGACGCCAATATCCTGGAGTTCGAGTTCACGACCGCCACCGGCGATCTGTTCTTCAACTTCGTCTTCGCGTCGGAGGAGTACAACGAGTTCCTGGGCTTCATCGATCCCTTCGGTTTGTTCGTCGACGGCGTGAACTATGCGCTGGCACCGGACGGCCAGGCGATCTCAGTGGGAACCGTCAACTGCGGCGATACGGGTACGGACGCATCCGGCCCCAACTGCGCTTCTTTCAACAACAACGAGACAGGCGCGTTCAACGTCGAGTACGACGGGTTTACGGATGTGTTCACGGCCAGTGTGCTGGGCCTCGGCGCGGGGACTCACACGATGAAATTCGCAATCTCCGACGCCAGCGACACCATCCTCGACAGCGCGGTGTTCATTGCGGAAGGATCGTTTTCGGGAACGGATCCCGAGGTCCAAGTGCCGGAGCCGGGTTCACTATTCCTGCTGGGGATCGGGTTCGCGGGGGTGTTGCTGACCCGTATGAAGAGGAAGGCCTGAAGGTCCGTCGGTCGTCGCGGCAGACACCCGAATCCGGCGCTTGCTAAAAAGGGGCTAGCGAACATCTCGATCAGTGGGCGCTGCCCACTTGAATGCAACGGGACTTGACCTCCGTGTGGTATCGCCCATAATACCACCATGGTCCACCGGGTGGTATTTGATACAAACGTACTGGTGTCTGCCCTGAGGTCGCGCTTGGGCGCCTCCTATAAATTGCTTTCGCTCGTCGATACGGGCCTGTTTGAGCTCGTCATATCTGTTCCACTGATAATGGAATACGAGTCGGTTGCAAAGCGTCAGTCAAGACAATTCGGGCTGACGTATGAAGACATTGACGACATACTGGACTATATATGTCGAGTCGGCCTTCAGCGGGAAATCTACTTTCTCTGGCGACCTGTTTTGCGGGATCCAAAAGACGACCTGGTTCTCGAGCTTGCTGTAGAGTCTGAGTGCGATTATTTGATCACTCACAATCTACGCGACTTCAAGGGATCAGAAAATTTTGAGCTCATGGTGGTAACACCACGACGATTTCTGGAGATCATAGGACAACTGAAATGAGCACCCTCAGCCTTAGAATTCCTGACTCGCTGCACGAGCGAGTCCGTGAATTGGCTAAGCGAGAAAATATCTCGATCAACCAATTCGTCTCGACAGCGGTGGCCGAAAAACTTTCCGCCTTGCTGACAAAGGAGTATCTGGCTGAACGGGCCGGGAGAGGCTCGCGTCGGAAGTTCCGGAAGGCGCTTTCGAAAGTTAAAGACGTCGCTCCGGATGATTACGACGCTCTGGACGAGTAAATTCTCCACCGCCTAAAGGCGGCGGCTTCGGGTTACGGCTAAAAGCCGAATCGATCGGCCATTCGGCCGATTACGCCACGTGAAAATCGTCGCCTGTCTCCGATGGCTTCTGTTTTTTGATGTACTCCTTCCTCGTCACAGTCAGCCAGGATCACGCCACACGTCGTCGTGCATCCGCCAGTTTCTTATAGAACATCGGATCCTTCTCGCGTGCTGCTCTTCGCAAAGCTTCGAATTCCGCTTCCGAGCGCTCGAGGTATCCGTCCACTTCCGATCTGTTGGCAAGATAAAACGTCAATGCACCGTAGACCTGTTCAAGCGTCAGGACCGGGAAAGACTGAGCAATGCTCTCGGCCGTCTGGCCGCGCAAGAAGGCGTAAACAATGGAATCCAACGGAACGCGTGTGCCTGTCAGCCGGTAAGCATCCTCTGACTTTGCAACGTATTGATGGGCCATCATTCTGTCCTCGTTCGCCTCATTTCATTCTACTACGATCCGAGAGTTCGGAGCATTGGCGTACGGTCGTCGAGAGCCGAGCCGCGGGGGGCATCCGATCAAAGGGATCCGAGTAGCTGCTCGGCTTCTGCGCGGCTGGTGAGGCCGCTTTCGGCGCCGAGCGCCTCCTCCAGCACCGCGCGCGCTTCGGCCTTTTCCCCCACCGCGGTCAGCCCGGCCGCCAGGTGGTATTGCACCTCCGGGTTGCCGTCGGTGAGCTCGACCGCTTTGCGCAGCATCGGGATGCCCTCCTCCAGCTTGCCCGTCCGCACCTGGATCCAGCCCAGGGTATCGGCCACCGAGCCGTTCTCCGGCGCCTGCTCGAGCGCGCGCCGCGCGAGATCCTCGGCACGCGGGTCGTCGTTCTGGAAGTACTCCCACGCGAGGTTGTTCAGTGCGACGAAATGGTCGGGTTCCGTGGCGAGCACCCGCTCGTATTCCGCGATCGCGCGATCGCTGTCGCCATGGGCCTGGTAATGCTGGGCGAAAACGACGCGCACTGAAGTGTCGAGCGGCCGACGGCCCAGATAATCCATGAGTGGCCGCGCCGGATCCTCGATGTTGCCCGCATTCCGCACCCTGTACGCGAGGATGGCGAGCCGCGGATCCTCAGGCCTCAGCGACAGTGCCTTGCCGTACGCGGCGGCGGCCGACTGGTACTGCTTCGCGGTGGCGAGCAGCTCCGCTTCCAATGCGTAAGGCACGGCGTCATCCGGGTGGCGCGCCTGCAGGTCCTTGGCGATCTTCATCGCGGCCTCGGCATTGCCCTCCTTCGCCCGCAGGGCCGCGACCATCACGGCGCTGCGAATGTCGTCGAGACCGAGGCCGTTGCCGACCAGGGTTTCCTCCGCCTGCTCCGTTTCGCCCAGTGCGAGCTCGGCGCGCGCCTTGTTGACCCGATACCGGGATTGTTCGGGCGCGAGCCGGTCGGCCTCGCTGAAGCTCGCGAGGGCCGCCGCGGTGTCGCCCTGGCCCTGTTGCGAAAGGCCGAGCAGGTTGTGCGCCTCGGCGCTGGTCGCGTCCAGCCCGACGACCTCGGCGGCCATCGTTTCGGCTTTTTCGTAATCGCGCCGGTCCAGGTAGACGCGCGCGAGCAGGAGACGCGGCGCCAGGGCCGCGGGATCGGCCGTGCGGGCTTGCTCCAGCCACTCCACGGCGGTATCCATTTGCTCGGCCCGGGCGGCCACCTGGGCCAGCCCCATCATCAGCCGCGCCGAATCGGGCTGGTGCTCGAGCGCGGCCTCGTATTGCGCCTTCGCGGCGTCCAGGTCGCCCTGCCGGAGATCGATGCCGGCGATGTTCAGGTAGGTGGCGACGTTGTCCGGCTCCAGTTGCTGCGCTTTGACGAAACTCGCTCGTGCAACCTCCGGGCGCTCCAGCGCCAACGCGATGCCGCCGATCAGGTTGCGCACGCGCGCGTCCTCGGGCCAGCGCTCGGCCATCGCCTGGGCGTCGGCGAGCGCGGACTTGTGATCCTCGCGCCGCAGGGGCGCCATCACCTGCAGGAACTGGCGGCGGTATTCGACCCGTTCCCCGCCCGGAGGCGCCGAGGACAGCAGCTTTTCCGCGTTCCGGATGTCCCCCGCCGAGAGATAAGCGGTGGCGAGATCGAGCTGGATGTCGGGGTTATCGGGATCGTTCTCGAGTGCCTGGGTCAGGTAGCCGATGGCGTTGTCGATGTCCCCGGTCGCGAGGCTCGCGCGCACGGCCAGGTTGATCGCGCCGAGGTCCGCGTCAGGCATCTGCACCAGTGGTCTCAAAATATCGGCCGCTTCGTCCGCGCGGTTCTGGCGCAGGCGGATCCCGGCCAGGAGCTTGCGCGCTTCGACGTTGTCCGGGGCCGCGGCCACGACCGACGACAGGTGCATCTCGGCCTGGCCCAGGTTGCCGCGCTGCAGTTGCACGACGCCCATCATGAACTGGGCGGGCTGGTAGTCCGGCGCCGCGCTGAGCAGCTTCTGCAGCTCGGCTTGCGCCAGCTCGAAATCCTGGTCCTGGTAGGCAACCTGCGCGCTGACATAGGCGACCGAGAGCGTGGCGGGGGCGGTTGCCTTCAGTTGTGCGAGCGTGGCCTTGGCGGCGTCGAGATCGCCCGTCCTCAATTGCGCTTCGATCAGGCCGGAAAGGGCGGCGATTCTTTCGCGCTCCCCGGGCTTGCTGCCGCTCAACTCGACCGCTTTCTCGTAGGCAGCCATGGCGGCGGGGACGTCACGCGTCGCGAGGAAGAGCGAGCCCGAGTCGAGCAGCGCCGGGACGTAGCTTGCGTCTATGGCGAGCGCCTCGTCGATCGACTGGCGCGCGGCGTCGTATTGCTCTTCGGCGGTGAAGCTCGACGCGACGCCGAGCAGCGCCGGCAAGTCGCCGGGCGCGGCCGCGAGCACTTGCTGGTAGACGGCGCGAGCGTCGGCGGGGCGGTCGAGGCCCATCAGGGCGTCGCCGCGCAAGCGCAGGATGCTGAGCCGCTCCGCGTCGGTGCCGGCGCGATCCGGGGTGATTTCCTCGAGCAACTGCGTGTACTTGCGCAACGCGAGCAGCGCCTGCCCGAGATCGGCGATGACCGCGCCGGGACTCGCTCCCAGCTCGAGCGCGCGGCGCAGTTCCTTTTCGGCCGTGGCGGCGTCGCTCACGCGCAGCGCGGCGCGACCGAGCAGCAGGCGCGCCTCGCGATTGTCGGGTTCCTGCTGGAGGATGTTGCGGGTATCGATGATCGCGGCGCGGAATTCGTTGTTCGCGAACGCGGTCTTCGCACGCTCCAGCCGGTCGGCGTTGTCCATGCCGAGACCGCAGCCGGCGGCCAGCAGCAGCGGCACGAGCAGGATGGCGAGCGAGCGCGTTTCCGGGCGGACAGCGCGGATGAAAGTCGTCATCGTCTAGGTTCCCCCCGGAACGGCGTCTGGTGGCCGGCGCGGGCGCGCCGGCTGGCTTCTGGCCCAGTGCGGGAGTCTAGCTCAGCGCGGACGACCTGGCCGCGATGCAGTGCGGGGGCAAAACGTGACCCCGGTCACAATCCGGGCACTGTCGGGGCCGTCCGTGTGGCCGACCGATATCCATCGCGCTACTGAGGCAAGGCCGAACCAACAGCAATTACGGGCAATACGCGCAGTTTTTGGCTGAGTTGCGGGATTTTTGCACTGCTAAGGTTCTCAAATGCACGCTCCACTGCAATCAAGACATTCTGCGCACAAAATCAGCGCCTTGCCCTGGTGAACCGATGGAGTTCGAGTGGGACCAAAAGAAAGCAGCCTCGAACGAGCTCAAGCATGCCGTCACCTTTGAGGAAGCTACCGAAGTCTTTGCTGACGACTATTCATCTGTGATCCATGACCCGGATCACTCGTCCGTTGAGGAACGATTTGTTCTGTTCGGCCGAACCAGGGCAGACCGCTACCTGGCCGTCGGATTCACGGACCGGAGTGGTAGAATACGTATCATCAACGCCAGATTGATGACGCGTCGAGAACGCAAAGCTTATGAAGAGTAAAAAAGACGAATTGCGGCCCGAGTATCCACCTGAGTTGATCAAATCAGGGGTGCGAGGAAAGTACGCCGAACGCTACCGCAAGGAAAGGAGTAATCTCGTCCTGATCGATCCCGATTTGCACGAGCTCTTTCCGGACTCCGCCTCTGTTAACCGGGCACTCCGCGACTATGCCAATCAGTCCAAGGAGTCGGCTGGCTAGCTATCAACTACCGCGGGAGTTACCGGAATGATCGCCCGCGATACGGGCGATCCGGCATCTGGCTTCAGCGGCAGCAGCAGCATCAGGCGCGTCCCGGCCAGCAAGCTAAAGGCGCGCTGCTTCGACGACATCGCTCGCCCAGGCGACGAATCTCTCCGCCCTCTGCACTGCGCCTGTCGCTTCCTTTGCATCAGCCAGCCTGGACTCGTACTCGACGGCGTTCGTTTTAGCGAGAAGCTCCCTGAGCTGCCGCACGTGAGTCGCGATATCGCTCGAGGTTCCACCGATCTCCTTCAGCAGATCCGCCGCTCGATGATGGTCCGGGTCGGCCGACCGACGCCCCCCGAGAACGACGCAAACCGCATCCGCTGCGCTGATAGCGGCATGAACAGCATTGAGGATCGCCGCGTCATTGCGGGAACTGGCGACTGCCGCCGTTGCCTCCTGACAGAACTCCTTCGCCTTCGTCAGATAGCGGCGAGCTTCGGAACGTCCTGTCTTGATGGTCTTGCGACGCGAAGTCATTCTGTGACGCCCTTGCCGTGGCGAATGAGCGGAATTCCCTCCTCATTTATCCGCTTCCGGATGATCGACCGGCGCTTTTGCTTGCCGCAATCAATGAGCGGGCTCAGGCGGTTGCCGAACCGCTCCCGGACTGCGTCTGCAAGGTTTTCCAATGCCGCTTCCACATTCCGACGATCCTCCGGAGCGCAGGACACAGCGATATCGATGTCACTGCCGGGCTGCGAGTCGCCACGGGCCGCGCTGCCGAAAAGCGTCGCCGCGTTTATCTTGTCCGTGAATCCGAGCAGCTTCTCACGCAGGAAGGATCTGAGCTGCAGCAGAATCTCCCCTTCCGCTTCAAAAAGACCCATGACAGGTTTGGCAAGTGCATGGCCAACTTCGAATTCATACAAATCGCCAGCAATACCCCTCCTGGCGTTTACGATGCCAACTTCCACGAGCGAGTTGAGCGCCTTCAGAGCCGTTGGATGCGTTACGCCGGCGCGCCTGGCCAGTTCCCGTCCACTCGCCGCGAAGCCAATGGGCAACCCGTGGAGTGCACGGAGGACGCGAATGTGGCTACGGTTGAGAAAAATGTCGTCCAGGGGTGTATCGAAGCGCATGGAAAGTGCTCTTTCCGGTTGGAAAGCAATCTAACCACATGGAAAGCAATGTTTCCACCACGCGATACGGACGCCCGCGTGAATGGCGCCCCGAGCTGTTATTTCCGCGCTGGAGCCCGCATCCGAGCCGCTCCGGCGCTGGATTCGGAACCTTGAGCAGCAGGAGCCCGCACCGCGGGCGATCCGCCGCCCGCATCACCCACGGTAGCGGAACCCTGGGCAGCAGGAGCCCGCATCGCGGGTGATCCCGCACTCGAATCCAACGGCAGCAGCAACGTCAACCGCGTGCCTTCCCCCGGCGCGCTGTCGACCTCGATATCGCCGCCTAACGCCCGCACCGTCTCCCGCACCTGGTGCGCGCCGATCCCCATGCCCTGCGTGCCCTTCGTGCTGTCGAAGGGCTTGAACAGCCGGTGCTCGATGAAATCGGCATCCATGCCGCGGCCCGTGTCCTCGATGCGGACCAGGCACTGCTCCCCGGCCGCTTCCACCGACACCGTGACGCTGCCGTCCGCCGGCGTCGCGTCCTGCGCATTGCGAATCGCATGGATGAGCGCCATCAGCAGACGCTCGCGGTCGGCCCGCACCCACAGCCGCGCATCGCCGACCTCGAGCCGCGGCGCCGGGCGCCGGTCCGCGCATTGCGACGACGCCTCCAGCAGCAGCTTGCCGATCTCGATCTTTTTCGTGCTCTGCACCGGCGCGCCTTGCGCGAGCTGCTCCAGCACCCGGCGCATGCGCACGACGCCGCTCTTCACCGTCGCGATCGCATCGTCGACGAAGCGCGGGTTGTTCTTGTGCTTCTGCGAGTTCTCGACGACCAGCGACTGCTGCGCGATCAGGTTCTTCAGGTCGTGCATCAGGTAGGCCG
>DASSBS010000053.1:0-30596 GCA_035698445.1 Woeseiaceae bacterium | reverse complement strand
ACGGGCAGGAGTACGCCGGCTTGCGCGTGCAGAATCCGTTGCTGGCCTGACGCATCCACTCCCGGACGCCCAGCGCTGTTCAGTTCCTCGATAGAACCGATCGAAGCTCACCGAACAACCGGATCAACTCCGGTAGCTGGTAATTCGCGTTGAGGCCGCTCGGGTTCGGGAGCACCCACAACCCGGTCGAGCCCAGGCGCTCCGGCTGCTCGCCGATGCTGGCCCCGCGCCGTCCGAACGCCGTTCGGTAAGCGCCGATCCCCAGCACGGCCAGCCATCGCGGCGCGTACCGTCGCACTTTTTGTTCCAAGTCGTCACGCCCACCGGCGAGCTCGTCATTCGCGAGTTCGGCGGCGGCCGCAGTTGAGCGGCTGACCAGGTTGGTGATTCCGCAGCCCGCATCGAGCATCAGATGTTCCTCGGAGGGGTCGAGCAGGCGATCGGTGAACCCGGCGCCGTGCAGCGCGGGCCAGAAGCGGTTTCCCGGACGGGCGAAATGAAACCCGGTGGCACCGGAGTACAAGCCGGGATTGATGCCGCAGAACAGCACGTCGAGACCGGGAGCGATCACGTCCGGTACCGTTCGCCCGGCGGCCGCTTGCACTTCGCTCTTCGTTGGTCGCCGCATGCGGCAATGATATCAACCGTGACGCTCGCGAGATGGCGGCGGCCCGGAATTGCTGTGCTATAAAGAACGGTCTTGGCCGGCTGCCACGGCTGACGAATGAACAATAAAGACCGCACTACTCGCATGCGAAGCCATTGCCGGAGTTGCGCAATCGGCTTCGCCGTCGTTCTTCTCGCGGCCGGCACGGCCGGAGCGGAATCCAGGTCCTATGCCGAACGCCTGGCGGCCGGTGCGTTCGACGAGTTCCTCAGCGGGGAGATCGAACCTCAAAGGCTCGCCGCCTGGAATACTTTCGTTGGCCGCCCTGATCTGAACACCGCCTTTACCGACATCCCGAAGGCCTCGAACGACTGCCCGACCGCAGACGCGGAGGTACTAAACGGCGCCGAATGGGTACTGGCCAGCGCGGCCGATGCCAGGGTCGTGATGTTCAACGAGAACCACTATGGGACCGAAGCACGAGCCTTCGTCCGGCAGCTTCTCGACGACCTGCGCGGCATCGGCTTCACGCACATCGGTTTCGAGGCTTTCAGTCCGGTCGTCGAACGCCACGGCAGGCCGTACACACCGGCCGAGGGCACCTACACGGTAGAACCGGTGTTTGCCGCGCTGGTCCGTGATGCCAAGGCGCTGGGCTACGAGGTCTTCGGCTACGAAGCGACGATTCGCGCGCCGGACGACGCACCGATGCAAGAGCGGGTCGAAGTGCGCGAGCAGGGCCAGGCCGACAATCTCGCGGAGCGGATCGACGCGGCAGGCGCCGAGGCAAAGTTCATCGTCTATGCGGGCTGGTCGCATATTGCGGAGGAGCCGATCTCGAGTTGGGGAAAACCGCTGCCGTGGATGGCCGCCCGCTTCAAGCAGGCGACCGGCATCGACCCGCTCACCATCGACCTGACGAGCTGCGTTTACCCAGCGGCTGACCCTGGCGGCTGGCGCGGACGCCTGTACATCGCGGAGGACGGCCGCCCCGCCGTTTCCGGACGATATGCCGGTGCCGTCGATGCCCAGGTGCGCTTGCCCGTCCCCGCGGCCGGTGATCCCGAAGCCGCCGGGTTTTTCCGTAGCTCACTCGGCGATCCGGTACCGGTTCCCGCCTCGCTTCGCCTCGACGACGCTCCCGTGCTCGTCCAGGCCTATCGCGTGGACCAGCAGGAAGGCGAGGTCGCCTACGATCGCATCCTGCTCCGTCCGCAAGACGAGTTGCCCCTGTACCTGCCCTCGGGTACCTACCGCCTCGTTTCACATCGTGGCAATGGCGAGGTCGTCGGTCGTGCAAACGTCGATGTGAATTGACGGTAGACTCCCTGCATTCGAGGCAAGCGGAACAGAGGGGAGTATGTGGGGCTTGTTCGATACCCGGTTCTTCCGGGTCTACATCATTCCCGGCGCCGTATTCCAGTCGGTGATGATCGGCGGCGGCTACGGAACCGGCCGCGAGATCATCGAGTACTTCACCGCCTACGGATTCATCGGCGGGCTGCTGGGGCTGCTGGTCGCTTTCCTTGCAATCGGCACGATACTCGCGTTGACGTTCGAGCTGGCGCGCCGGTTCGGGGTCCGTGAGTACCGCAGCTTCTTCAAGGTGCTCCTCGGCCGTTGGTGGTTCCTGTTCGAGATCCTGATCATCCTCCAGTTCCTGCTGGTGCTCGCCGTGCTCGCTTCCGCCTCCGGCAATATCCTGCGCGACAGTTTCGACCTGCCGTATTCCGTCGGTCTGGTGCTGATGCTGGTCGTCATCGGCGTGCTCACTTACTATGGCCGCGAGGCGATCGCCAAGGTCCTGACGTTCTGGTCGTTCGTCCTCTACGCCGTCTTCATCGCGTTTTTCATCGCCGTGCTCGCGACGGACTGGGATACGGGCGGCGGTGCAGGCGGCGCCGCCATTCTCGGCGGCTGGTGGCTGAGCGGGCTGCAGTACGCCTTGTACAACGTCGCGGCATTGCCGCTCCTCCTCTACGTCGCGCGGGATTTCGAAACACGTGCCGAGACGTTCCGGTCGGGAATGATCGGCGGCGCGATTGCGATCATTCCGGCGGTCATTCTTCACGTCTCGATGTACATGCTCTACCCGGACGTGCTGGAGCAGCCGATACCCGTGTACTGGATGATGGCTCAGATGGCCATGCCGGTCCTGCTGCTCTGCTATTCCATCATGCTGTTCGGGACTTTCATCGAAACCGGCGCCGGCATGCTGCAGGGGATCAACGACCGCATCGATGCCTGGCTGGTGGAGAAGCGCCACCGGGGCCTCACCCGCCCGGCCCACGCGGCGCTCGCCATCGTGGCCATCATCGTCAGCGCGCTGCTCGGCTTCTGGGGCATCACCAGCCTGATCGCCCAGGGCTACGGCACGATGGCCTGGGGCTTTCTGTTCGTGTATGTCTTGCCGCTCTTTACGGTCGGCGTGTGGCGGATTTTTCGCGGGGGAGAGCCCGCTCCGGCGATGGCTGGGTCATGCGCTGGACGGCATGGGCCGTTGGAAATGGACGGGCGTCGCGGCGGTGATCATCGTGCTGATGCTGCTGCCGGTGACCGCGACCAATGAGGCGATGACCAATCGATTCCATGCGGTTTGCGCGATTGTCTTCGCGTTCTACATTGTCGGTATTTCTAGGACAAAGCGGACAATCGCAGCAAACAGTGATGGATACACAGGAAGTTAAATAGCAAATTTCAAACTGCGCCACATTCTGATTGTTCTGCTTGCCTTTTCTCGAAAATTCGTGATATCCAGATTGAATATGCGGACCTACAGAAGCCGCAACAATCACAACGAACAGAGCAAAAGGGAGCAACGACAATGAACACGACCCGATGGGCCGGCCGCCTGTGGCGAGCGCTGGCCGCTGCAGCCGTGTGCGTGGCATTTACGACGCCGGCACTCGCCGACACCGGCGGTCTCAGAGTCACCGTCACCAATTCCGCCGGCGAACCCGTGGCGGGGGCTACCGTGCATGCGAGCACACCTGAAAGCCTGGTTGAGCGCTCCGGCGTCACGGGCGAAGACGGCAGCGTCAGGATCGAGGCCCTGGCTCCTTCCGACCGCTATGAAGTGGTCGTCAGCGGAGAGGGCTTCGAGGACATTACGTACCAGAACGTCAAAGTCGTATCCGGGCGGACCTATCCGCTGGATTACGTCATTCCCGGGCCGGATACCGATATCGAAGAAGTCGTGGTGACCGGTGAGAGCGGTGCCCGCCCGCTGGTCGACACGACCTCGGCGATGGTGGCCACCGACGTCACCCTGGACCTGACCGAGTCGCTGCCGACAGGGCGCACGTACCAGTCCTACCTGCAGCTTGCGCCCACGACCAAGCCGACACTGAACGGCAATCCGTCGTCGAAATCGGGTGTGAACTACAGCGACATCGTCGACGCCAACGGCAACACCTTCGGCGTGTCCTCCGACAACGTGTACTACATCGACGGGGTCAACATCACCGATAACCGGTCCGGCACTTTCGGAGCGAACTTCAACTCCGAGATCATCCAGGAGATGCAGATCATCACGGGTGGCGTACCCGCGGAGTATGCGGGCGGCGCAGGCCTGATCTCGCGCGTGGTGACGAAGTCCGGCAGCAACGAGTTCCACGGCTCGGTCAACTACTACACGCAGAGCGACAGCCTCGTCGCCGACAACGAGAACCTGCCGAGCAGCACCTTCTCGACCTTCGATACGGCCTTCACGCTCGGCGGCCCGATCGTCCGCGACAAGCTGTGGTTTTTCGCGTCGATGCAGCGGAAGGAAAGAGACGAGGACATCATCGACCCGAACACGGGCGCCTTCCTGCGCACGGTCAACACGACACAGGACCTCGGGTTCGGCAAGCTGACCTGGCAGGTCACCGAAAACGACCAGCTCCTCGCCGAGTACTTCAACGACCCCTATGAACGGACCGGTTCCGATGACATCGCGACCCTGAATAACCGGGATCGCGCGCGGGTCCAGGGCGGCGACAACTTCAAGTTTGCCTACACCCATACCTGGGACAACCTGATCGCGAGCATCGATTACTACAGTCACGAGGGAGAGCTGAGCTCGATCGCGGCCGACAAGACGACTCGCAACGACGTCGCTTATATGGCCTCCCAGCCGGGCATCACGAACGTGGATACGGATCTCGGCGGCGCCGGATCGGACAGCATCCAGTTCCGCAACAAGGACGGGATCGGGCTGACACTCGAATATTTCGTCGATACCGATTACGGCTATCACGACATCAAGTTCGGCTACAGCCAGGTCGATAACGAAGCGTTCGTCGATTCCGTTTACACGGGCGATGGTGCCCAGTACACGTCCCTGGGCGCCGTGCACAGCGGGCTCACCCTCGACCAGTACACCGATACGAGCGTCGCCTGGACCGGCGCCAAGGACCTGTCCAGGGACGACTACCAGCGCATCATCGATGCGATGGAAGCCAGCGCCCAGGCTGCCCAGTACGAGGCATTGCTGGATACCGACGGCTCAGGCGACATCAGCCTCACCGAGGTAGGCCTGGCAACGCTCGACAGCACCGCGGGCAATCCGGGCGGCATGGTCAACGTGTACCGGATCGTGCAGGCACAGACCGCGCCGGTGACGGTCAAGAGCGAGGGCGATGTGTTCTACCTCCAGGATTCCTGGAATATCAATGAGCACTGGACGGTGAACGCCGGCATCCGTTCCGAGAAGTGGGAGCATTACGCCACCGACGGTTCGAAGATCTTCACGTTCGATCACGAGATCGCCCCGCGCCTGAGCGTCATCTACGATCTGTTCGGCGATGGCCGCAGCAAGGTGTGGGTATTCGGCGGGCGGTATTTCGATCCGGTGCGCACGAACATGACCGCGTTCGCGGGAACCCTGACCGGGTCGGTGCGCAATGAACAGATCTATGCCGGCGACCAGTGGCTGACCTTCCGTGTACGTGGCGGATCGCAGGTGCAGGACGCGTTCTTTGCGCCCACCACCAAAACGCCGTACACCGACGAGTTCATGGTCGGTTTCGAGCACGCGCTGGCCGATGACATGAGTGTCGGGGTGACCTACACCGATCGGAAGACCAGCGACATTCTCGAGGACTACGATCTCGGTATCTACACGGATCCGTCGCAGACGGGAGGGTTCTCGTTACCTCTGTCCTACTATGGCTATGACTCGATGCCTTCATCCAACTACGTCATTGCCACGTTGGCCGGCGCCGTGCGGGATTACCGCGGTGTCGAGATCGCGTTCCGAAAACGTGCGTACGAGGATCCCTGGCAGCTCCTCGCGTCGTACTCCTACAACGATGCCAACGGTAATTCGAACTCGGACAGCAACGCCGACCTCCAGGGTGACTTCCTCTACCTGGATCCCCGTGCG
The DNA here is from genome assembly GCA_035698445.1 of Woeseiaceae bacterium. GTDB lineage: Bacteria > Pseudomonadota > Gammaproteobacteria > Steroidobacterales > Woeseiaceae > IDS-8. Next base: position 24,621 of record DASSBS010000053.1, on the reverse strand, counting down.
CCGAACGTGTACGGCCCACAGCCCGGAAACGTGGAACACATCATTAAACTGGCGGGCACCTATAGCTGGGATAACGGCTTTGGAGTCGGGGCGACGTACCACTGGAACTCCGGGACGCTCTACAGCCAGACGTTCGCCCAGTACGGGCGGCACACGCCACTCACGTCGGCCGGCTACGAGTTCAACGGTGCGGAATCCACGTGGCTTTTGCCGAATACGGTCGGTAGCCAGAAGACCGAACCCTATGGCAGCCTGAACGTCCGGGCCGAGTACGAGACCTTTGTCTTCGGGGATCGCTACAAGGCCGAGTTCTTCCTGGACATCTTCAACGTCCTCGACGACCAGGCCCCGATCCGCGCGCAGGATCTCGCCGGCGGCGACGGTGTATACGACTTCGGCATTGCGAACAACTGGGTGGAGCCGCGGCGGCTCTACCTGGGGGCGCGCTTGTCGTTCTAGACCGGGTTGCGGTCCGGGGGAGCGATCTCCCGTCACCTTTGGAACCCCGGCTTGTCCGGGGTTCTTTTTGGGCGGTCACTTTGGACGGCGCCCGGGGGCGGCGCGGGCGGCGATGGCATCGACGACGTGGCGGGTCGGACGGGGGTCGCCCGTGAGACGGGCTCCTACAGGGACTTTTCCAGGAGGGCGGCGAGGCGGTCGACGATCGGGGCCAGCTCCGGCTTGTGCTGCCGCAATTCGTCGACCGAGAGGCCCTGCAGCTCGTAGGGGAGGATCAGCCAGTCCGCGGTTTCGTGGATGTAGTAATCCGGCACGCGCACCGTGCGCTCCGTCGGTCGGTACCAGACCGTGGCAATGCGGATGTCGTGGGGCAGGTTGCGGCGCGTCTTCGTCGCCAGCCGGTCGATGACGGCGCTGGCGCTCGAACCGGTGCTGTAGACGTCGTCGACGATCAGCAGCGAATGTTCCTCGCATACCTTGTCGACGAGGTAATCGAGCCCGTGCACGCGGATCGACTCCGCCTGGTCCACCATCTCCCGGTAGCCCGGCTGGCCCGTGTAGGACGTGCGCACCGCGATGTGGTCCGTCGCAATGCCGAGGTTCTCGAGCCCTTCCTGCACGGCGATGCCGACCGCGCTGCCGCCGCGCCATAACCCGACCAGGAAATCCGGCCGAAACCCCGAGTCGCGGACGGCCACGGCCAGCCGGAAGGAATCCAGCAGCAGGTCGTCGGCCGCGACGAAAGTTTTGTTCATTTCCCCCCTTCGGGATTGCGGGATGTGCGGTAGTATGCGCCCATTATAACGAACGGCGCCCGCGACGAGATCCGCCCGCTGCATGGACAAAAGAATACTGACCGCCAGGGAACTGCTCGAAGACTCCTTCCGCCTCGGCGTCGACATCCTCGAAAGTGGCTTCCGGCCGACCCTCATCATCGCCATCTGGCGGGGCGGCACGCCGGTCGGCATGGCCGTGCAGGAAATCCTGTCCTACTGCGGCGTCGATTCCGATCATATTGCGATCCGGACCTCGTCGTACACGGGTATCGAAGAGCGCGGCGCGGTTGCCGTGCACGGGCTCAACTACATCATCGACCAGGTGTGTTTCGATGACCGCCTCCTGATCGTCGACGACGTGTTCGATACGGGCAATACCATCGCTGCCGTCGTCGAGGAGTTGAAGCGGCGCGCGCGCGGCAACACGCCGGTGGATATCCGGATCGCCGTGCCCTGGTACAAGCCGTCGCGGAACGAGACCGACCTCGTGCCCGACTACTACATCCGCGAGACCGCCGAGTGGCTCGTGTTCCCGCACGAGCTGGATTCGCTCACCGACGAGGAGCTGAAAACGCATCGCCCGGCGCTGCACGGGATCGTCCACGGCGGGTGAGCGCATGAAGGCGCTGTGCGTTTACTGCGGCTCGAATCCCGGTCACCGGGGCGTCTACGCCGCCGCCGCGGAAGACCTCGGGCGCACGCTGGCCGCCAGAGGGATCGGGCTGGTCTACGGCGGTGCCGGCAAGGGGTTGATGGGCCGGCTCGCCGACGCCGTGCTCGCTGCCGGCGGCGAGGTGCAGGGCGTCATCCCGCACACCCTCATGAGAAAGGAGATCGCGCACCCGGCGCTGACCGAGCTGCACGTCGTCAACACGATGCACGAGCGCAAAGCGATGATGGCGGAGCTGTCGGACGGATTCCTGGCGTTGCCGGGAGGGTTCGGCACGCTGGAAGAGATCATAGAGATCGTGACCTGGGCGCAGCTCCGGTTTCATGACAAGCCATGCGGGCTGTTGAACGTGGAAGGGTTCTTTACGCACCTGCTCGCATACCTCGATCATGCGGAGGCGGAAGGGTTCTTGAAGCCGGAGCACCGGCGGATGCTGGCGGTGGAGGAGCAGCCGGAGGCGCTGATTGAAGCCTTCGAACATTATCGCGCCCCGCACGTAGAGAAGTGGTTGTAGGAGCCCGTCTCACGGGCGACAGGCGTTGAACTCCGCTGTCGCCCGTGAGACGGGCTCCTACAAGCGCCGTACGGGTCTTACCAGCGGAAGCGCCAGCTACTCATCACGTCACCGCCCATGCGGCGGCGGCGGTAGCGGCGCATGCGGGAGTGCAGCGAGGCGCGCTTGTCCTTCAGCCACTCCTCGCGGCCGACCTGCGGGTCTTCGCCGTTTTCCACCCGCTTCCGTTCCTCGTTGGAGCGGAAGACGCAGAATTCCTCGTAGTGGTCGATCTCGTTCTTGAGCTCCCGCAGGATGAGCTCGACGTAGATCGCGTCGTCGAGGAAGCCGAGTCCCGGGATATGGTCGGGGATGAGGTCCTGCGGGTTTGTGAAATACACGAGGGCGCCGCGGATGCGCGCGCGCTCTTCGTCGTTGAGGCGCCATTCCTCGTCCCGCACCATGTTGATGACGGTCTCGAGCTTGAACAGGCGGCTGGAGATGAAATCGGGCGGCTCGGTCTTGCGGGCCTCATCGATCATCTTCTGGGCCGCCTTCTCGATCTCGGAGCCTTCCGTACCGTCTTCCATCGCCATCTTGGCGCGGTCGACGATCTCCTGGAAATGTTCGAGATCTTCGTCGGTGAGGGTAAACGTGATGTCGAGCGCCATGGCTAAGTCCCTGCTTGTTTTGTTGTTCCAACCCCCGCCTATTTTATACGCAACGGCCGGGCTGGGCCATTGCGCGCGAGCGCAGGACAGCAACGGAAATGGGCGCTGCCGCAATCTCAGCCGTTGTTGTAGGGATCGAAGCCGCCGCCGGCGTCCGTTTTCGGGGTGCCCGGCTTCACGTCGCTTTTCAGGACCTTGCGCAGCACCTGCGTGCTGACCAGCGAGAGGTCCTCGCCGGACCGGCCGGTGGCCGGTTCCAGGGACCCGGACGCGCCCGCCGGCTGCCTCCTGTCCTTGCCGAGCGCAGCCTCGAGGTCGCTGTCACTGACGATTTCGAACAGCCCGGTCGCGGTGTTGCGCGCGAGCACGCCGTCGGTGTCAATGCTTGCCACCTGCTCGATGGCACTGCGGCTCGCCGGGTCGCTGGATGCCAGGATCTGCTTCAGCTCGGCCGTGGAGACCAGCTCGAGCTCCGTCTCCTGGATTTCGCCGACCCAGACCGTGCGGCCGCGGTCGTCGGTGGTGACTTTCGACGGCCGCCGGATGCGGATTGTCGCCGTGTAGTCGTCCGCCATGACATGGCCCTGCCGTGGTGCAGAAAACGGCTGAACTGTAGCCCGTCCGGGCCATGGGTACCATGACGGGCTTCAAAAAAACCGGGGACAGGGGTCGAGCCGAGGTTGTCGCGCTGCGAAAACCTCGGTTCGACCCCTTCGCATGAGAGTGCTAACCTGTGACTGCGCCGGCATCTGTAAATCCTCGAGGAGTTATCCATGAGCCAGTACCAGATTGCCGTCGTGGTCGGCAGCTTGCGCCGTGAATCCTTCAACCGGCAGCTCGCGAACGGCGTCATCAAGCTGGGGCCGCCGGAGTTCTCGTTCAAGCAGTTGGAGATCGGCGACCTGCCGCTCTACAACCAGGACGACGACGACAACCAGGCCGCACCCGTCAAGCGATTGAAAAGCGAGGTCCGCGCCGCCGACGGCGTCATGCTCGTGACGCCCGAGTACAACCGATCGGTGACCGGCGTCCTGAAAAACGCGCTCGACAACGCCTCCCGCCCGTACGGCGACAGCGCCTGGGCGGGTAAGCCCTGCGGAATCCTCGGGGTCTCGATCGGCCAGATCGGCACGGCGGTGGCGCAGCAGCACCTGCGCGATTCGCTCGCCTACCTCGACATGCCGACGTTGGGCCAGCCGGAAGTCTTCATCCAGACGTATGACGGGCTGTTCAATCCCGACGGCAGCATCGGCGAGGGCAGCCGCAAGTTCCTGCAGGGCTGGATGGCCAAGTTCGTGGACTGGGTGAAGAAGCACGCGGAGAAATAGCGCAACCCCGCTTGTAGGAGCCCGTCTCACGGGCGACCCGAGGTCGATCGCCGCGTCGCCCGTGAGACGGGCTCCTACAGGCGACCCGAGGTCGATCGCCGTGTCGCCCGTGAGACGGGCTCCTGCAGGTTGCAGCCGAGCGATCGACTAGCGGTGGTATTCGCCCGCGCGTTCGGGCTGGTAGAGGATTTCCTCGATGCGCACCTTGAGCGTGCCGCCGCCGGGCTTCGGCCACTCGATCTCGTCGCCCTGTGACAGGCCGAGCAGGGCGCTGCCGACCGGCGCGAGCACGGAGATCGTGCCGCCGCTTTCGTCGACGTCCCTGGGATAGACCAGCGTCAGGGCGAACTCCTCGTTGGAGGAGGCGACCCGGAAACGGATCTTGGAATTCATCGTGACGACGGTCGGCGGGATCTCCTGCGGATCGACGATGTCGGCGCGGTCGAGCTCGCCTTCCAGCGCCGCCCGGCCGGGGAAAGCGTCGGCCGGCAGTTTCGCGAGCAGGGCTTCCAGGCGTTCGGCGTCTCTCTCGGATATCACGATGTTCGGTGTGGCCACGGTCTTCCTCTTCGGGGGCTGTCCTTTCCGCCAGTATGGTTGCGAATCGCGCGAAAACAAGGGGATTGGCCGGGCACGGTCGCATTTTCGCGGGCGCGCCTGTCTAATGGGCCGAAGCAGCGGGACGGAAGGCGGCTATGGCGGGCAGCGGCGGCGGGCCGATTGCGAAAATCCTCAGGGCGGCGACGCGCATCGAGCCGCACGAGCAGAAGGCCGTGCTGCTGTCGTTCCTGTTCGTGTTCCTGCTGATGGGGGCGTATTTCATCCTGCGCCCGGTGCGCAACGCCATGGCGAGCAACTGGACCGACGCCGAGCTCAGCCTGATCTGGACCGGCACATTCCTTTTCAGTCTCGTTGCGGTCTCGGTCTACGGCGGCATCATCCCGCGCGTGAAGTTCAGGCACCTCGTGCCGGGGGTGTACGTGTTCTTCACGCTCTCCTTCTTCGCTTTCTACGTCGCGGCCCGGATCGCCGAGAGCCGCGGTTGGCTCAACGTCGCCTTCTATGTCTGGGTGAGCGTTTTCGCGCTGTTTCACGTGTCGGTGTTCTGGAGCTTCATGGCCGACATCTACAACCGGCGGCAGGCGCCGCGGCTGTTCGCGTTCATCGCCGCGGGGGCCAGCGTCGGCGCGATCGCCGGACCCACACTAACGATCGTGCTCGCGGAATTTTTCGGTACCTACGAGATGATGCTCGTCGCCGCCGTTATGCTCCTCCTGCCGATCCCGATCATCGGCGTTCTGAACCGGCTCAAGGTGACGGAGCTCGGCAACGCGGACGTGCACGCGGACCTCACCCGGCAGCAGGAGATGGGGCGCAATCCGTTCGCGGGCTTCACACTGTTCTTCAGCAATTCCTTCCTGTTCGGCATCGGCCTGTTCATCTTCCTGTACGTGTCCATGGGCGCGTTCGTGTATTTCGGGCTCAAGAACCTGATGGAGCCGTACGACGAAGCGACGCGCGGGCAGATGTGGGCGCTGATCGACCTCACCGTGAACACGCTTTCGATCGTGACCGCGCTGTTCGTGACCGGCCGGATCGCGCCCCGGCTCGGCATGGCGAAGACGCTCGCGCTGGTGCCGGCCTGCATCGTGATCGGCTTCCTGGCGGTCGCGGTTGCGCCGTTGCTCGCGGTCGTCATCGGCCTTGAAATCACCAAGCGCGCCGGTGACTATGCGATCACCCGCCCCGGCCGCGAGATGCTGTTCACCATTGTCAACCGCGAGATGCGCTTCAAGGCGAAGCCGGTGATCGACATCGTCATCTACCGCGGAGGCGACGTCGTCTGGGCCTGGGCGTTCACCGGCCTGACGACGGTGGTCGGCCTCGGCCTGACGGGCGTCGCGCTGGTCGGTGCTGGCCTGGCCGCCGCGTGGACCGCGGTCGCGCTTTTTCTCGGCCGCAAGTACGATCGCGCCGTCGACGATGCCACCCCGGCGCCGGCGGCCGAATATCGGGAGGAGACCCTGCATGCCACAAGACGCGTGGATCTGTGACGCGATCCGGACGCCGATAGGGCGCTACGGCGGCGCGCTGTCGCCCATCCGCGCCGACGATCTCGGCGCGCTTCCACTGCGCGAGCTGTTGCAGCGCAATCCGAACCTGCCGCCCGAAGCGATCGACGACGTGATCCTCGGCTGCGCCAACCAGGCCGGCGAGGACAACCGCAACGTCGCGCGCATGTCGGCTCTGCTGGCGGGCGTCCCCGCGTCGGTGCCCGGCGCCACCGTCAACCGCCTGTGCGGCTCGGGCATGAATGCGGTGGGCAACGCCGGGCACGCGATCAAGGCCGGCGGAGCCGGGATCGTGCTCGCCGGCGGTGTCGAATCGATGTCGCGGGCGCCGTTCGTGCTCGCCAAAGCGACCAGCGCTTTCGGCCGCAACGCCGAGATATACGACACGACGCTCGGCTGGCGCTTCGTCAACCATGAGTTGGAGCAGCAGTACGGCACCGATTCCATGGCGGAAACGGCCGAGAACGTCGCCGACGAGTACGGCATCGCCCGCGAGGACCAGGACGCGTTTGCGCTGCGCAGCCAGCAGAAAGCCGCTGAAGCGATGGCCGCCGGCAGGCTGGCCGAGGAAATAGCCGGCGTGCGCGTGCCGCAGCGGCGGGGCGACCCGGTGCTGGTGGAGACGGACGAGCATCCGCGCCCGGACTCGAGCCTCGAAGCCTTGCGGAAGCTCAAGCCCATCGTGCGCGCCGACGGTACCGTTACCGCCGGCAACGCATCCGGCATCAACGACGGGGCGTGTGCGCTGCTGATCGCCTCCGATTCCGCGGCCGACCGGCACGGCCTCCGGCGGATGGCGCGCATCGTCGCCTGGACGGCGGCGGGCGTGGAGCCGCGCGTCATGGGCATGGGCCCGGTGCCGGCTTCGCGCAAGGTGCTGCGCCTCGCGGGATTGCAGATCGGCGACATGGACGTGATCGAGCTGAACGAAGCGTTCGCGGCGCAGGGGCTTGCGGTGCTGCGCGGCCTCGGCGTGCCGGACGATGCCGCGCACGTGAACCCGAACGGCGGCGCGATCGCGCTCGGGCACCCGCTCGGCATGTCCGGCGCGCGGCTCGTCACGACGGCGGCCTACGAGCTGCAGCGGCGCGGCGGGCATTACGCGCTGTGCACGATGTGCATCGGCGTCGGTCAGGGCATTGCGATGATCATCGAGCGGGTGCCGTGACCACGGTGCGCGCCGACAAGCGGCTGCAGGAGATCGCGGAGGGCATCCGCAACCGGCGTACGGTGAAGCTCTTCCTGCAGCGGCCGGTGCGCCGGGAGCTGGTGCTCGAGGCGATCGAAGTAGCGCGTTGGGCGCCGAACCATCACGTCACCGAGCCGTGGCACTTTTACGTGCTGGGTCCGGAGTCGATCCGCGAGGCCGTCGAGCTCACCCGCATCGTCACGACGGAGCGCAAAGGCGAGAAGATGGGCGAGTTCAAGGCCGCCGCCGCCGCGGAGCGGCCGGGCTGGCTGGTCGTCACCTGCCGGGTTACCGACGACGAGCTCAGGCAGCGCGAGGATTACGCGAGCTGCGCCTGCGCGATCCAGAATTTCATGCTGTACCTGTCCGCGGCCGGCGTGGCCTCGAAGTGGTCGACCGGCGCGATCACGCGCGACGACCGCTTCCTGCGCCTGCTCGGCATCGATCCGGCAGAGGAATTCGTGGTCGGTCTCATCTGGTACGGCTACGCGAAGGTGACCCCGGGCCAACGCCGCAAGGACGTCGAGGAGATCGTCACCGAACGGCCGTAGAACCAGCCGCTCGCGCGACGATCGGCGCCGTTGGAGCCCGCCATTGCGGGCGACCGGTATGCGGCTGGTGGAGCGCACGTTGGCACTGACGTTTCCGACCGGCGATGCAAACGTGCTTCCGATCGGCTTCAGACCGGTCGCCCGCAATGGCGGGCTCCAACGGGTCAGGAACCGGAACGCGTGCGTTACAAGGCGAGTAGCAGGATCAGTGCCAGCAGCGCGGCCGCGTACACCACGCCCAGCACCACCACGCCCGGCTCCAGCTCCGTGTGGGAATTATCATCCGGCATGGCTCACCTCGACTCCGCCAGTGCCGGCGCGGCCTGCCAGCCGCCGCCGAGCGCCTTGTAGATGGCCACGACCGATGTGTTCAGCTCCGTCTGCGCGATCGCTACCGAATCTTCGGCCGCGAGCACCGTGCGTTCCGCGTCCAGCAGGCGCAGGAAATCGATCGCGCCTTCGCGGTAGCGGATGCGCGCCAGCTCCGCGGCCCGCCGCGACGCGGCGGCTTGATCCAGGAGCGCGGCCAGCCGGTCCTGGTTCTGCGCGTAGGCGACGAACGCGTTCTCCGTTTCTTCCAATGCCCGCAACACGGTCTGCTTGTAGAACGCGAGCGCGCCGTCAGCCTGCGCCTCGGCCGCGCGCAGCCACGCCCGCACGCTACCGAGATCGAAGGCCGCCCAGCTCAGCACGGGCGTCATGCTCCAGGCTTCCGCGGCCGATTCTCCGATCTGGCCGGCGTCGCCGGTCACGAAGCCGATGAAGCCGCTGACCGTGAGGCGCGGAAAGAGATCGGCGGTCGCGACGCCAACGCGCGCAGTGGCCGCCGCGAGCCGGCGCTCCGCGGCCCGGATGTCCGGTCGCCGCCGCAAAAGCGATGCCGGTTCGCCGATCGGCAGCGGGTTGGTGAAGGACTCGCTGATTGCCTCCGAATCCGGACCGGCCGCGAGCTCCAGCGTTCCCGGCGGCTGGCCCAGCAGCACGGCGAGGCGGTGCCGCGCCGCGCGCTGCGCGATGATCAGCGGCGGCAGGCTCGCTTCGATCGCGGCCAGCCGCGCTTCGGCGCTCGCGAGGTCGAGCTCGGTGCCGCGCCCCAGCTCGTAGCGGATGCGGGTCAGGCGCACCGTCTCGTTCTGGTTATCGCGGTTGGCGATCGCCACTTCGTAGCGGCGTTGCGCGCCCAGCAGCTCGAGGTAGTTCCGCGCGACTTCGGCGGCCACGCTCACCTGCGCGGCGTGCAGGTTCGCCTGCGCCGCTTCCGCGTCGGCGCGCGCGGCTTTGACGGCGCTTTGCACGCGGCCGAACAGGTCGATTTCCCAGAACGCGTCGAACCCCAGGTCGTACGTTTCCGTGCTGATGGGCTGCTCGCCGAACCCGGGCTGCTGCGCCTTGCGCCGATCGTACGCGCCGGCGGCGGTGACGGTCGGGAAACGGTCCAGCGACTCGTCGCCGAAAATCGCCCGCGCCTCGCGCAATCGCGCGGCCGCGATGCGCAAATCGAGATCGTTGGCGAGCGCGCGAGCGATGAGGTCGTCGAGCACGGGATCGCCGAGCTCGTGCCACCACGCCTTCTCGATCGCGGTCTGCGCGAAATGCGCCGCATCGGCATTGTAAAATTGCGGCGCCGCCGTCTCCGGAGCACGGTACTCCGGGCCGACGGCGCACGCGCCCAGCCCAAGCGTCGCTGAGAGTAAAACGATGATTCGCGTCATTGTGCCGCCCTCGCGCCGCGGAAGCCCCAGCCGCGGAAGAGGGACCTGCGCGGTTCGTTCGACAGGATTTCCGGCTCGTCGCCCGGCCGCACGGCGCCGGTGAGGCGCCGCACGACCCAGTAGAACACCGGGGTGAAGAGAAGGCCGAAGAACGTGACGCCCAACATCCCGGAGAAGACGGCGATGCCCATGGCGTGCCGCATCTCCGCGCCGGCGCCGCTCGCGAGCACCAGCGGCACGACGCCCATGATGAAGGCCATCGACGTCATGAGGATCGGCCGCAGCCTGAGCCGGCATGCCTCGAGCACCGCATGCCAGGTGCTCGCGCCCGCGGCCTCGCGATCCTTCGCGAACTCGACGATCAGGATCGCGTTCTTGCACGCGAGCCCGACCAGCACGATCAGCCCGATCTGCGTGAAGATGTTGTTGTCACCGCCCGTGAGCCAGACGCCGGCGATGGCCGAGAGCAGCACCGTTGGCACGATCAGGATCACGACCAGCGGCAGGCTCCAGCTTTCGTACAGCGCGGCGAGCACGAGAAACGCCAGCAGCACGCAAAGTGGGAAGATCCAGACCGCCGTGTTGCCGGCGAGCTTCTGCTGGTAGGTGAGGTCGGTCCATTCGTACTCCATGCCGTTCGGCAGCAGGCGCTCCGCGAGCGCCGCCATTGCGGCCTGCGCCTCGCCCGAGCTGTAGCCGGGCGCCGGTGCGCCGTTGATCTCGGCGGTCGCGTAGCCGTTGTAGTGGGGGACGATGTCGGGTCCGGCCGCCTGCTCGAGCGTCACGAAGCTGCCGAGCGGCACCATCCGGCCGCCGTCGTTGCGTACCTTGAGGTTGACGACGTCCTCCGGCTGCAGGCGGAAGTCCATGGCGGCCTGGGCCTTGACGTGGTAGGTGCGGCCGAAGCGGTTGAAGTCGTTGACGTACAGCGAGCCTAAGTAGATCTGCATCGTTTCGAAGAGCTGCTGCAGGTCGACGCCCTGCGCCTTCGCCTTCTCGCGGTTCACCTCGGCCCGCAATTGCGGCGCGTTGATCTGGAACCCGGAGAACAGGTTGGTGAGGCCCGGTGTCTGCCAGCCGGCGCCGATCAGCTTCTGCGTTTCGGCAAACAGCGTCTCGAAGCCGAGTCCCGCGCGATCCTCGATCTGCATGCGGAACCCGCCGATCGCGCCGAGGCCCATGATCGGCGGCGGCGGGAACACCGCGACGAACGCCTCCTGGATCGATGCGAACTCGCGATTGAGTGCGCCGGCGATGGCCCCGGCCGACAGTGCGGGATCCTGGCGCTCGTCGAAATCGGACAGCGTGACGAACACGATGCCGGCGTTCGGCGCGCTGACGAAGCCGTTGATCGAGAGCCCGGGAAAAGCGACCGCGTGCTCGACGCCCGGATGAGCCATGGCGATGTCGCCCATGCGCCTGATCACCTGGCTCGTGCGGTCGAGCGTCGCCGCCTCCGGCAACTGCGCGAAGGCGACGAGGTACTGCTTGTCCTGCTGCGGGATGAACCCCGACGGCACGTTCGCGAAGCCGAACCACGTCAGGCCGATCAGTCCCGCGAACACGGCCACTGCGATGCCCGAACGGCGGAGCAGGCGGCCGGTCACGCCGACGTACCCGCGCGAGCCGCGCTCGAACAGCCGGTTGAACGGCCGGAGCAACCAGCCGAACGCGCGGTCGATGCCGCGCTGCAGCCGGTCCGGCTCCGCGCCGTGCTCCTTCAGCAGCACGGCCGACAAGGCCGGCGACAGGGTCAGCGAGTTGATCGCGGAGATCACGGTGCTGATCGCGATGGTGATCGCGAACTGGCGATAGAACTGGCCGGTCAGGCTGCTGATGAAAGCGGTCGGCACGAACACCGCGACGAGCACCAGCGCCGTCGCGACGATCGGGCCCGTGACCTCGCGCATCGCCTGCTTGGTCGCGGCGACCGGTTTCAGTCCTTCACGGATGTTGCGCTCGACGTTCTCGACCACCACGATCGCGTCGTCCACGACGATGCCGATGGCGAGCACGAGCCCGAACAGCGACAGCGCGTTGAGCGAGAAGCCGAACAGGTGCATCACGGCCAGCGTGCCGACCAGCGACACGGGGACGGCCGCGAGCGGGATGATGGAGGCGCGCCACGTCTGCAGGAACAGGACGACGACGAGCACGACGAGGAGCAGCGCCTCCAGCAGTGTGTGCACGACGGCTTCGATCGAATCGCGGACGAACGTGGTCGGGTCGTAGACGATCTGGTAGTCGACGCCGTCCGGGAAGTCCGCTTTCAGCTCCGCCATGCGCGCGCGCACGGCCTTGGAGAGCTCCAGCGCATTCGAGCCGGGACGCTGGAAAATCCCGATGCCCGCGGCCGGGTTGTTATCGAGCAGCGAGCGCAACGCGTAGGAGTTGGCGCCGAGCTCGACTTGCGCGACGTCTCCCAGCCGCACGATCTGCCCGCGCGGCCCCGCCTTGACGACGATGTCCTCGAATTCCTCCGCCGTGGTGAGCCGGCCCTGGGTGTCGATCAGCAGTTGGAATTGCGCAGAGCTCGACGATGGCGCCGAGCCGAGCTTGCCCGCGGCCACCTGGATGTTCTGCTCGCGGATCGCGTTGACGACGTCGGTTGCCGTCAGGTTCAGCGCCGCGACTTTCTCCGGGTCGAGCCATACGCGCATCGCGTACTCGCCGGAACCGAATACCTGCGCGTCGCCGACCCCGTCGATGCGCGCCAGCTCGTCGCGCACGTGCAGCATGGCATAGTTCGACAGGTACAGCATGTCGTAGCGCCCGTCCGGCGAGACCAGGTGCACGACCATGGTGAGGTTGGGCGAGGACTTTTCGGTGACGACGCCGATCTGCTGCACTTCGGACGGCAGTTTCGGCAGGGTTTGCTGCACGCGGTTCTGCACCTGCTGCTGCGCGCGGTCGAGGTCGGTGCCGAGCGCGAAGGTGATGGTGAGCGTCATGACGCCGTCCGAGGTCGCCATCGACGACATGTAGAGCATGTCTTCGACGCCGTTCACGGCCTGTTCCAGCGGCGAGGCCACGGTTTCGGCGATGGCCTCCGGGTTGGCACCCGGGTAGGTGGCGCGGACGACGATGGTCGGCGGGACGACTTCCGGGTACTCGCTGATCGGCAGCTTGCCGAGGGCGAGCGCGCCGGAAATGAAGATGATCATCGACAGGACCGCCGCGAAGATCGGCCGCTCGACGAAAAACTGCGAAAAATTCATGGATCAAGCCTCAAATGGTGCTGTAGGAGCCCGCGTTGGAGCCCGCCATTGCGGGCGACCGGTGCGACGTCGAGCGAAGGCTGATTGGCAATGCCTTCAAGACCTGCATTGCTATCGTGCCTTCGTTCCGGTTGGTACCGGTCGCCCGCAAGGGCGGGCTCCAACGGCGCGTCACCGTCCCGCGTCCGCCGCGAGCCGTTCCAGCTCGCGCGCGTCCCGGTCCATGGCCACCAGCGTCGGCGCCACGGTCACGCCGGGGCGCACGCGCTGCAGCCCGTTCACGATCACCCGCTCACCGGCTTCGAGCCCGCTCGTGATGACGCGCAGGTCGTCCACCAGCGGTCCCGTTTGCACGGCGCGGTACCGCGCGACGTTCTGCTCGTCGAGCACCAGCACGTACTTCTGGTCGAGGTCGGTGCCGATGGCGCGGTCGTCGACGAGCGCGACGGTCTGCGTCTCGGGACTGACGAGCTTCAGCCGCACGAAGAGTCCCGGTGTGAACTGACCGTCCGCGTTGTCCAGCACGGCGCGGCCGCGGATGGTGCCGGATTCGGGATCGACGCGGTTGTCGAGGAAATCGAGCCGGCCCGCGTGCGGATAGCCTTCTTCGTTGATCAGGCCGACCTGGACCTTGGCGTTGCGGGCGGCGGCCGGGTCCTGGCCCTCCATGAACTGGAGGTAGCTGTGCTCGTCGGCGTAGAAGTAGGCGTAGATCGGGTCATCCGACACGAGCGTCGTCAGCAGGGTGGAGCTGTCGACGAGGTTGCCGGCCGTGACCAGCGCGTTCGACACGCGGCCGTCGATCGGCGCTTCGACCGTGGTGAACTCGAGGTCGAGGCGGGCCGCTTCGAGCGCGGCTTCGACCGAGGCGAGCTCGGCGGAGGCGATGGCCTCGGCTGTCGACAGGCTGTCGAACTCCTCGCGCGAGATGGCGTTCTCCTCCAGCAGGCGCTCGGCGCGCTCGCGGTTGGAGGTGGCGAGCGCGAGCTGGGCCCTGGCGCGCTCGTGCTCGGCGGCGAGGCGATCCACTTCGGCCTGGAAGGGGCGGGCATCGATGCGGAACAGGATGTCGCCAGCCTTGACGCGGCTGCCCTCGTCGAAATGCACCGACTCGACGTAGCCGCTCACGCGCGGGCGTACCTCGACGGATTCGACGGCCTGCAGCCGGCCGGTGAACTCCTGCCACTCGTGAATCGGCTGGACGGCCACGGCGGCAACCGAGACCTGCGGGGCGGGAGGCGTCTGCCGGGGGCCGGCGTTGCTGGCGTGGCAGCCGGCCAGGGCGACGAGCAGAAAGAGGCCGGGGATCGACCGGGCAAGGCGCGAGGTCATACACAACTCCTTGATTTTTTTGTTACCTGGACAAACAGCAAGCTTCGATGCTCTTGATTCCGCTGGGGTTTGAATCCGTGCATCCCCGGCGGGGAAGTGTTACTATACCGTTCGGTATCAGTAAGACCGGGAAGATACAGACCGGTCAGTAACGTGTCAACAGGATTTTTGTCATGAGTACAGATCCGGGGGGAAACCAGGCAAGCCGCAAGGGGAAGCGGCCCGCACGCGAGCGCATCTGCGAGACGGCACGCGACCTCTTCTACCAGCGCGGCATCCGCGGCGTCGGCGTCGAGCTGATCGCGTCGGAAGCGGGCACGACCAAGATGAGCCTGTACCGCAACTTCGCGTCGAAGGACGAGCTCGTTGCGGAGTACCTGTGCGAGCAGGACCGTGAGTTCTGGAAGTGGTGGGACGGGCTGATGGAGCCTTTACAGGGCCAGCCGGAGAAGCAGATCGAAGCGTTGTTCGGCGCGCTGCGGCAGGCCTGCTGCAACGAGGGCGCGCGCGGATGCGCCTTTTCGAATGCCGCCGTGGAGTTGCCGGACGCCACGCACCCGGGCCGCCAGATCGTGCTGAACCATCACGAGAAGGTGCGCCACCGGCTGCGCGGGATCTGTACCGAGATGCAGGCGCGGGACCCGGAAACGCTGGGCGATGCGCTGTTGCTCCTGATCTCGGGCGCTTTAATGGCCCGGCTGGTGTTCGATTCGGGGGATATTCTCGATTCCGTGTGCAAGAGCGTGCGCTCGCTGCTGCACTCCGATATGGGGCCGGTGCGGGAGAAATCCTGACGCATGCGCGGGACGTGCACGCCGCTGTCGCCCGTGGGACGGGCTCCTACCGGTTACGACCTCGCGCCGGCGGCAAATCCTGCCTTGCAGGAGCCCGTCTCACGGGCGACCGGGCGTTGGCCGTCCCTCGATGATCAAGTCGTGCAGCGGATTCAAACCCAGCCAATAGGAAAGCTCGCGCGGATGCCCGACGTCCCACACCGCGATATCCGCCCGCTTTCCCACCTCGAGCGTCCCCCGATCGCCGAGCCCCAAGGCCCGCGCCGCTTCCCGCGTCACGCCCGCCAGGCACTCCTCCGGCGTCAGCTTGAACAAGGACGCCGCGAGCACCATCGTCGTCTGCAGCGAGCAAACCGGCGACGTGCCCGGATTGCAGTCGCTCGCGATTGCGATCGGCACACCAAGCTCGCGTAACCTCTCGACCGGCGGGAGCTGCGTTTCACCGAGCGTCAGGAACGCTCCGGGCAACAGTACCGCCACGCAGCCGGCTTCCGCCAGGGCCTCGATGCCGGCGTCCGACGCGTACTCGAGATGGTCGGCCGACAAGGCGCGGAACCCGGACGCGAGCATTGCGCCGCCGCTGTCGCTCAACTGATCGGCATGCAGCTTGACCGGCAGCCCGAGCGCGCGCGCCGCCTCGAACACTTGCGTTACCTGCGCATCGGAGAACGCAATGCGCTCGCAATACGCGTCGACCGCATCGACCAGCCCTTCCGCATGTGCCGCCGGCAGTACCGTGTCCGTCAGGAACGCGAGGTACTCGTCCGCGCGCCCCTTGTACTCCTGCGGCAGCGTGTGCGCGCCGAGAAAGCTGGTCCGCACCGTCATCCCGAGCTCGCCGCCGAGCGCGCGTGCGACGCGCAGCATCTTGAGCTCCGTCTCGAGATCCAGACCATAACCGGACTTGATCTCGACCGTCGCGACGCCTTCGCGCCGCAATGCCGCCATCCGCACGGCGGAGGCCGCCTGCAGCGCGTCCGCGCTGGCGCGACGGGTGGCGGTGACGGTCGATACGATGCCGCCGCCGGCGCGCGCGATCTCCTCGTAGGTCGCGCCCCGGCGGCGCTGCTCGAACTCTGCCGCGCGGTTGCCGGCGAACACGAGATGGGTGTGGCAGTCGACCAGCGCGGGGGTGAGCCAGCGGCCGGCCACGGAGCGCGTTTCCGCCGCCTTGCGGGCGGGCAGCCCGGCGGCCGGGCCGATCCAGGCGATGGCGCCGTTCGCGACAGCGACGGCAGCCTCCTCGATGACGCCGTAGGGTTCGCCCGCGGCTTGCATGCCGGCCACGTTGGCGTCGGTCAGAAGCAGGTCCCAGTCGGCCATCGATCACTCCCGCGGATTGCAAAGGACGGTAGCATGCACTAGCCTGTATATACAACCGCATCAAGGTGTTTCATGCATTCCATTTTCGCGCGCAAGGCATTGCTTGCCGACGGCTGGGCCGGGAAGGTCCGGCTGCGGGTTGACGGCGATCGGATCGTGGCGGTCGAGCATGACGCCGAGCCGCGCGACGGCGACGTCCAGGCCGGCATCGTCATACCGGGCCTCGTCAACGCGCACAGCCATGCCTTCCAGCGCGCGCTCGTCGGGCGTACCGAGCAGCGGGCGCCGGCCACCAGGGACAACTTCTGGACCTGGCGCAGCCGTATGTACGCGCTCGCGCAGCAGGTCGATGCGGAGGCGCTCGCCGCGATCGCGCGGCAGGCCTACTGCGAGATGCTGTCGGCGGGCTACACCGGCGTCGCCGAGTTCCATTACCTGCACCGCGAGACGGCGGACTCTGCCCCCGGCGAGGCCATGCTGCAGGCGCTCGCGGCCGCTGCCGCCGACAGCGGCATTCGGCTCACCTACGTGCCGGTGCTCTACGAGCGCGCCGGCTTCGACGAGCCGGAGCCGGCCCCGGAGCAGCGGCGCTTCGCCACCACGGTCGACGAGCTCGAAAGGCACTACCGCGCCGCGCAGGATATCGCCGGCGATCGCTACACCGTCGCCGTCGGCGCGCACAGCCTGCGCGCGGCATCACTGGAGTCGCTGGCCCGCGTGGCCGCGCTCGCCAAAGCCGACGGCGTGCCGATGCACCTGCACATCGCCGAGCAGCAGCGCGAAGTCGACCAGTGCCTCGTCGCCCTCGACGCGCGTCCCGTGCGCTGGCTGATGCGGCACTTCGACGTCGACGAGCGCTGGTGCCTCGTGCACGCCACGCACCTCGACGAGGAGGAGGTCGCGGCGCTCGCGGAGTCCGGCGCCGTCGCCTGCCTGTGCCCAAGCACCGAGGCGAACCTCGGCGACGGCCTGTTCCCCCTCGAGCAATACCTGCAAGCGGGTGGGCGCATCGCCATTGGCTCGGACAGCCACGTCTCGATCAACCCCTTCGAGGAGCTACGCTGGCTGGAATACGGCCAGCGGCTCGCCTCGCAAAGCCGGAACGTGGCACCGGGCCGGCACAGCCACACCGGCCGCAGCCTGTTCGAGCTGGCCGTGGCCGGCGGCGCGCTCGCCTCCGGCCGGCCGGATGACGGCGAGCTCCGGACGGGTGCCCGCGCCGATCTCGTGGTGCTCGATGACGTCAGCCCGATGCTGGTCGGCCACGAACCGGAATCACTGCTCGATGCGCTGGTGTTCTCCGGCTTTACGCTGCCGATAGACCGCGTCATGGCGCGCGGCGAATGGTGCGTGATCGACGGCCGCCACGTGCAGGCCGATATGGCGAAGCGCGAGTACGCGCGCACCGTTAGCCGGCTCTACCCGCGGGCGGCGTGCGCATGACGGGGCAGGCGAAACCGCGCTACCAGCAGCTCAAGGAGGAGATCATCGGCCGGATCTCGCGCGGCGAGCTCAAGCCCGGCGACCGCGTGCCGTCGGAGAACGAGCTCGTCGACTCGGCGGGCATCTCGCGCATGACCGCGAACCGGGTACTGCGCGAGCTGAACGACGAAGGCTACGTCGACCGCGTCGCCGGCGTCGGTACCTTCGTCGCCGATTTCAAGGCCGCGTCGCACCTGCTGGAGGTCCGGAACATTGCGGACGAGATCGCGCACCGCGGGCACCGGCATTCTGCCGACGTGCTGCACCTCGCCGCCGATCGTGCCGACCACGAAGTCGCGGCCGCGCTCGGCATCCGCGTCCGCGAGCGCGTGTTCCACGTCCTGATCGTGCACCGCGAGAACGCCGCGCCGATCCAGCTCGAGGACCGCTACGTGCTGGCGTCCTTCGCACCGGATACGCTCGAGCAGGATTTCCGCGCGGTCACCCCTGGCGCCTACCTCTCCGGCATCTCGCCGCTGCAGGAGGCGGAGCACACGGTCCGCGCCGCGATACCCGACGAACCCGTGCGCAAGAACCTGCGGATGGGCGCGCGCGAGCCGTGCCTGCTGGTGATCCGCCGCACCTTCGCGCACGGCCGCGCCGTCAGCTTCGCGCGCCTCTACCATCCCGGCAACCGGTTCGAGTTGAAAGGACATTACGCGCCGCCCGGCACGCGGCCGACCGACACAGGAGTAGCCATCCAATGAACGATGCATCGCCGCGGCGGGTAAAGGCGCCGACCGGCACGAATCTCAGGGCTAAAAGCTGGCTCACCGAGGCGCCGCTGCGCATGCTCATGAACAACCTCGACCCGGACGTCGCGGAACGGCCTGACGACCTCGTCGTCTACGGCGGCATCGGCAAGGCCGCGCGCAACTGGGCGTGCTTCGATGCGATCGTCGCCACGCTCGAACGGCTGGAGGGCGACCAGACGCTGCTCGTGCAATCCGGCAAGCCCGTCGGCGTTTTTCGCACGCACGCGGACGCGCCGCGCGTGCTCATCGCCAACTCGAATCTCGTGCCCGCGTGGGCGAACTGGGAGCATTTCCGCGAGCTCGACAAGAAAGGCCTCATGATGTTCGGCCAGATGACCGCGGGTTCCTGGATCTACATCGGCAGCCAGGGCATCGTGCAGGGCACCTACGAGACCTTCGTGGAGATGGGCCGGCAGCATTACGGCGGTGATCTCGCCGGCCGCTGGATCCTCACCGCGGGCCTGGGCGGCATGGGCGGCGCGCAGCCGCTGGCGGCGACCATGGCCGGTGCGTCCATGCTCGCCGTGGAATGCCAGTCCGACCGCATCGAGAAGCGGCTCGAGACCGGTTATCTCGACACGCGCGCGGACAGTCTCGAAGAAGCCCTCGCGTTGATCGAGCGCTCGACCGGCAAACGCGAGCCGTTATCCGTCGGCCTGCTCGGCAATGCCGCCGACGTGCTGCCGGAGCTGCTGCGCCGGGGGGTCAAGCCCGATGCCGTGACGGACCAGACGTCGGCGCACGATCCCGCGAACGGTTACCTGCCGCAGGGCTGGACCGTGGACCAGTGGCTCGAAAAACGGCGGACCGATCCCGATGCGGTCGTCGCGGCGGCGAGCCGCTCGATGGCCGTGCACGTCGAGGCGATGCTCGGCTTCCAGCAGGCCGGCGTGCCCGTCTTCGACTACGGCAACAACATCCGGCAGGTCGCGTTCGACCAGGGGGTCGAGAATGCCTTCGATTTCCCCGGCTTCGTGCCGGCGTACGTGCGGCCGCTCTTCTGCCGCGGTATTGGCCCGTTCCGCTGGGCGGCGCTGTCGGGCGACCCGGAGGACATCTACCGCACGGATGCGAAGGTGAAGGAATTGCTGCCGGACGACGAGCACCTGCACCGCTGGCTCGACCAGGCGCGCGAGCGCATCCACTTCCAGGGCCTGCCGGCGCGCATCTGCTGGGTCGGGCTGGGAGAGCGCGATCGTTTAGGTCTCGCGTTCAATGAAATGGTGCGCAACGGTGAGCTGAAAGCGCCGGTGGTCATCGGGCGCGATCACCTCGACAGCGGCTCCGTCGCGAGCCCGAACCGGGAAACGGAGGCGATGCAGGACGGGTCCGACGCGGTGTCGGACTGGCCGCTCCTGAACGCGCTCCTCAATACGGCGAGCGGGGCGACCTGGGTGTCGTTCCACCATGGCGGCGGCGTCGGCATGGGCTACGCGCAGCATGCGGGCCTCGTGATCGTCTGCGACGGCAGCGAGGCGGCCGACCGGCGCATCGCGCGGGTGTTGTGGAACGATCCGGCAAGCGGCGTGATGCGGCATGCGGACGCGGGGTACGAAGAGGCCGTACGGTGTGCGGCGGAGTACGGTCTCGACCTGCCGATGGTGAAGTCATGAACGCCGCTGTCGCCCGTGTGACGGGCTCCTACAGGTGCACGATTCTCGACACGTGGCTTGTAGGAGCCCGTCTCACGGGCGACCGGAGATAAACAAATGCGCCTGCACATAAACACCGATCCGGTCCGATTGTCCGAGCTGCGCCAGGCCTGGCGGCAGCCGGTCACGCTGAGCCTGGGGGAAACGGCGCTGCAGCGCATCCGCGCGTCGAACGCGCTGATTGCGGAAGTCGTGAAAAGCGGCAAGCAGGTCTACGGCGTCAACACCGGTTTCGGGCGCCTCGCGAACGTTCGCATCGACGACGCCGAGCTCGTGCACCTGCAGGAAAACCTCATCCGCTCGCACTCCGTCGGCGTGGGCCCGCTGCTGCCGGACGACTGCGTGCGGCTCACGATGGTGCTGAAAATCGTCGCGCTGGCCAAAGGCTATTCCGGGGTGACCCCCGCGCTCGTCGAGGCGATCTGCGGGCTGGTCAACCGGAACGTCTACCCCTGCGTCCCGTCGCAGGGCTCCGTCGGCGCCTCGGGCGACCTCGCGCCGCTCGCGCACATGGCGGGAGTGCTGCTCGGTTTCGGCAGCGCGCGCGCCGCGGGCGAGACGCTGGACGCGAACGCCGCGCTGGCCCGCGCCGGGCTTGCGCCGCTGACGCTCGCGCCGAAGGAAGGCCTCGCGCTCCTGAACGGGACGCAGGTATCGACTGCCCTCGCGCTCGCCGCCCTGTTTCGGGCGGAACACGTGCTGGCCGCGTCGGTAGTCGCCGGCGCGCTGTCGGCCGATGCTGTCCAGGGCAGCGACACGCCGTTCGACGAGCGCATCCAGCAGGTACGCGGCCAGGCCGGGCAGGCTGCCGTCGCGATGCTGCTGCGCGAGTTGATGAGCGGCAGCGAGATTCGCGCGTCGCACATCGAGTGCAACCGGGTGCAGGATCCGTATTCGATCCGCTGCCAGCCGCAGGTTGCCGGCGCCTGCCTCGACGCCATGCGCCACGTTGCAGCGTTGCTCGCAACGGAAGCGAACGCCGTTACCGACAATCCGCTGGTGTTCACCGACACCGGTTCGGTTCTCTCCGGCGGCAATTTCCACGCGGAGCCGGTAGCGCTCGCCGCCGACTACCTGGCACTCGCAATCGCGGAGATCGGCGCGCTGGCCGAGCGGCGCATCGCGCTCCTGATCGATCCGGCCTTGAGCGGGCTGCCCGCGTTTCTCGTGCGCGAAAGCGGCCTCAACTCCGGGTTCATGATGGCGCAGGTGACGGCGGCCGCGCTCGCGTCCGAGAACAAGTCGCTCGCGCATCCCGCGAGTGTCGACACGATTCCCACGTCGGCCAACCAGGAGGACCACGTCAGCATGGCGACCTTCGCCGCGATGCGGCTGCACCGGATGCTCGACAACGTGCAGCACATCGTCGCGATCGAGCTGCTGGCGGCGGCGCAGGGCATCGAGTTCCACCGGCCGAAGAAAACGTCGGCAACGCTCGAGCAGGTCATCGAGCAGATCCGCGGCTTGTCCGGCCCTTACATCGAGGATCGCGCCCTGTCCGGCGACATCGGGACAGTGGCGGGCCGCATCGGTGACGGGTTCTTCTACGATTATGCGCAGCCGGTGCTGCCGACCTGCGAGTCATGAGCGGCGACGTCTATTCCTGGCAGCCCGGAGATGCTCCGCTGCTCATCAGCATCCCGCACGACGGGCGGGAGATACCAAAGGATATCGCCGCGCGCATGACGGAGGCGGGGCGGGCGATCCCGGACACCGACTGGCACGTGAGAAGGCTGTACGAGTTTGCCGCCGGGACCGGCGCGAGCGTGCTCGCCGCCAATTACTCGCGTTACGTCGTCGATCTGAACCGCTCGGCGGACGACACGGCGCTCTATCCCGGGCAGGTCTCGACGGGCCTCTGCCCGGAGCAGACGTTTGCGGGCGAGCCGATCTACGCGGACGGTGCCGGCGCTGACAGCGCCGAAGTCGGGCGCCGGGTCGAGACGTATTGGCGGCCTTATCACGTCCGGATCGAGGAGGCGCTGGCAAAGATCAAGGCGGAGCACGGCTTCGCGCTGCTGTGGGACGCGCATTCGATCCGCGGCGAGGTGCCGCGGCTGTTCGAGGGGACGCTGCCGGAACTGAATTTCGGGACGAACGGCGGCAAGAGCTGTCCCGACGAGATCCTGCGTCCGGTGTTGGCGGCCGCCATGCAGCTCCCGTACCCCGCGGTCGCGAACCAGCGCTTCAAAGGCGGCTACATCACGCGCCATTACGGCCGCCCGGAGGAGTCGGTCTACGCCCTGCAGCTCGAAATCGCCCAGCGCAGCTACATGGACGAATCCACCCTGCGCTATGATGAGGCCCGCGCCGGCGAGCTCGCCGAGGCGATCAAGGGCTTGTTGACCCTGTTCCGGTATGCCGCCGTCCTCCTCGACAGCCGGCGGATGCTGGACGAGGATGACGGGTAACCTGCCTTGCAGGAGCCCGTCTCACGGGCGACCCAACGTTGCAGGCCGAATCGCCCGTGAGACGGGCTCCTGCATGCTCCGTTCCACACATGCCTGAAGACAAACCGAAAACCGAACGCCACAAGGAAACCTTCCTCGAGAGCCTCGAAAGCCGCCTTCGCGAGACGGCGAATCTGGGGCATGTGCTGGCGACCGAGCCGCGGGCGTTCCCGGGCGCGATCGGGCGGGTGCTGAAGCGCTTCGTGCGCACGCTCTGGAACGCCCGCGGCGGCGGTCTCTACGCCTGCGGTTTCGTCGTGACCTTCCTGTGGCTGGAAGCCACGGCCTTCGTTGGCCAACTCGTCGCCAGCGGCAGCCTGGCTGGCTTTTTGTCGAGCCAGCTATTCGAGTTCGTCGTCCGCTTCACCGTCCAGTCGCTGACGAACACCGTCCTTGCCTTCATCTGGCCCGTCTACCTGATTCAGCTCTCCCCGCTGTGGGGCGGGATAGCGCTGGCGGCGCTCTACGTCCTGTTCCCGTTGTACATCAAGGACCCCCTCACCAACTGGCTGTTCCACGACGACGACGAAACCCCGCAGAAGGATGCATTGTAGGAGCCCGTCCCACGGGCGACAGATCCCTGGCCGGAGCCACGGTCGAACCGACCCCATTGACGCCCAATTGAACGCATGACACCGCCCATCGTTTTCACCATCGGGCACTCGACCCGGAGCTTCGAGGAGCTGGTCACGATGCTACGCGCGCACGGCGTCGAGCGGCTGGTGGATGTGCGTACCATCCCGCGCTCGCGGCACAATCCGCAGTTCAATCGCGACACGCTCGGCCCGGCCCTGCGCAACCGGCGCATTGCCTACCGGCACATGAAGAACCTCGGCGGCCTTCGCCGCACGAGTCCCGACTCGCCCAACACCGGCTGGCGCAACGCCTCGTTCCGCGGCTACGCGGACTACATGCAGACGGAGGAATTCGGAGAGGCGCTGGACCGGCTGGTGGCGCTGGCCGAGGAGAAGACGAGCGCCATCATGTGCGCCGAGGCCGTGCCGTGGCGCTGTCACCGCTCCCTGATCGCCGACGCGCTGATCGTTCGCGGCTACGAGGTCCGCGACATCATGAGCGAAAAGAGCGCCAAGCCTCACAAGCTGAACCCGATGGCGAAGGTCGAAGACGGACACATCACCTATCCCCCCGTGTAGGAGCCCGTCTCACGGGCGACAGCGGCGGTTGAGGCCGGGTCGCCCGTGAGACGGGCTCCTACAGGGCAGGCGCGACGCGCCAGATGCCGTTCCCGACGTCGTCAGCAACGCGCCATCGGCGGTGCTGACCGATGAACGACCGGCCGCCCGGTCAGGATTTCCCGCGGCGCGCGTAGCTGACCGTCAGAATTTCCCATACGTGCCCGTCGGGCTCGTTCCAGTACACGATTTTGCCGCCATGCCGTGTGTTGACCTGCCGGTCGACGGCGCCGTGCGGCGTGCTGCGGTAGTCAATGCCTGCCGCCTCGATCCTGCCGAGAATGGCATCGAATTCTTCCGGCCCCACCCGAAACGCGTAATGGCAGACCGGAAACGGCGCATCCGTTTCGTCGAAATCGAGCGTCAGCCCGTCATTGACGTACACCGGAGAGAACGGGCCCGCTCCTGTTTCTGCCCAGGCGACATCGAAAAGACCGGCGAGCCGTTTTGCCGACGCGACACGATCGCGAGACGGAACGATGAGGTGATCGAGATGCGCGG
>DASSBS010000052.1:0-16017 GCA_035698445.1 Woeseiaceae bacterium | reverse complement strand
TGGCCCTTGCCCACGGGGTTGTAAAACCCGAGACGCTCGATGTACCGGCCGTCGCGACGATTGCGGCTGTCGCTGACCACCAGGTGGTAAAACGGGTTCTTCTTCGCACCGGCGCGCGAAAGACGAATGCTGACCATTGCTATTCCGTAAGGTTGAATGAAGGCTCGAAGCCGGCCCGGCGGCGCTCTCGTGCGAAACACCCGGGCAGCACCCGGACCCCGGTCCGGGTAAACGGCGCATTGTACTGATTTTCGGGGCGGTCGCAATGCCGGTCGGGGGTGCGTAGCGTTGACGATTGTGGCACGGAACGCTGGAGGGCCGGGGCTGGCGGAGGCGTGGCCGGGGGAGGCCTTTGGCGGAACTTCCGCGGACCGGAGGTCCCGAAGGGACCGGAGGGAGCCATTTCGTCAAAGGCCTCCCCCGGTCGCGCCTCCGCCCAGCCACGGCGTCCGAACGCCGGTGCCACCGGGCCCGTCGATGAGCCGCGTGCCGGTCGCCCGTGAGACGAATGGCGGGTCAGCGCGATCTGGGAGGCAGCCTGCCGGCCTGGAGGCCGCGCATCATGTTCTTCATGCCCCCGCGCGACATCCTCTTCATCATCTTGTCCATCTGCAGGTGCTGCTTCAGCAGCCGGTTGACGTCCTGCACCTGCTGCCCGCTCCCCTGCGCGATGCGGCGCTTGCGGGAGCCGTTGATGGTCTTGGGGAAGCGCCGTTCGGCCGGGGTCATGGAGTTGATGATGGCCACCTGGCGCCGGATCTGCTGCTCGTTGGCGGTGCTCTTCAGGGCTTCCGCGCTGATGTTGCCGGGCAGCGGCAGCTTTTCGAGCATGGCGCCGATGCCGCCCATGCCGAGCATCTGCTCGTACTGGTCGCGCAGGTCCGCGAGATCGAAGCCCTTGCCCTTCTTGAGCTTCTTCTGCAGCTTTTCGGCCTGCTGGCGGTCTGCCTTTTGCTCGATCTCCTCCACCAGGCTCAGCACGTCGCCCATGCCAAGGATGCGCGAGGCCATGCGGTCCGGGTGGAAGAGCTCGAGCGCGTCGGTCTTCTCGCCCAGCCCTAAGAAGCGGATCGGCTGCCCGGTCACCTCCGTCACGGAGAGCGCGACGCCGCCCTTGGCATCGCCGTCGGCCTTGGTGAGGATCACGCCGGTCAGCGGCAGGCGGCTGTCGAAGGCGCGCGCGGCATTCACGGCGTCCTGGCCCGCCATGCTGTCGATGACGAACAGTGTCTCGTGCGGGGACGCTTGCGCGTGCACGCCGACGACCTCGTCCATCATCGCGTCGTCCACGTGCAGGCGGCCGGCCGTGTCGACGATCAGCACGTCGGCGAACTGGCGGCGGCTCTCGCCCACGGCGCGTTTTGCAATGCTGCCGGGGTCCTCCGAAGCCTCGCTCGGGCAATACATCGCCCCCACCTCGCCGGCCAGCCGTTCGAGCTGCAGGATCGCGGCGGGCCGGTGCACGTCGACGCTCACCAGCATCACGCGCTTCTTCTCCTTCTCGATCAGGCGGCGGGCGAGCTTCGCGGCGGTGGTCGTCTTGCCGGCGCCCTGCAGGCCGGCGAGGAAGATGATCACCGGCGGCTGCGCCCGCAAGTCCAGCGGCCGCGTGTCGCGGCCGAGCAGCGTCACGAGCTCCTCATGGATGATCTTGATCAGCGCCTGGCCGGGAGTCAGGCTCTTGCCGACCTCCTCGCCGACGGCGCGCGCGCGGATCCGCTCGATGAAGGACTTGACCACGGGCAGCGCCACGTCGGCCTCGAGCAGGGCGAGCCGGACCTGGCGCAGCGTGTCCTTGATGTTGTCATCGCTCAACCTGCCCTTGCCGGCCAGGTTGCGCGCCGCCTGGGACAGACGGCCGGAAAGATTGTCGAACATCGCGCGAGTTTACCGTGAATCAACCACCCGTTGGAGCCCGCCATTGCGGGCGACCGGTATGCGGGTCAACGGAGGTACGTTTGGCCTCTCCGGTTCGACAGTCAGAGCAAACGTGCCTTCGCGATGCGGCGTGCCAGTCGCCCGCACAAAGCGGCAGGATTGCCGATTTGGACGCGCGCAGCGCGCCCGAAGGGCGAGGGCCATGGATGGCCCGAGTCAATGGCGGGCTCCAACGGCGCCAGGTTAAACGGTGATGATGGTGCCGCGGGAGAGCATGCGGATCTTGCGGTTCTCGGACGCTTCGAGCACCTGGGTGAGGATGCGTTCCTCCTCGCCGGGTTTCATGCCGGTGAGCCAGATGTCCGGGTCGTGCTCGAGCAGCGCAAGATCGCGGCACAGGGTGCTCGGGCAATAATGCCCCGCCGTGGCGGCGAGCTTTTCGAGCTCGTTCGGGAAGGAGACTTCTATAAGGAGTGCCCGCAGGTCGTCGCAGGCATTCAGCACCGGCCACAGGGTCTTGTTGGTGCGGGTGTCGCCGCTGACCGCGAACACGCCGCCGGAGTTCTGCACCGTGTAGCCGATCGCGGGGACACTGTGCTGCACGTCGACCGCATGGAAAGCGCGATGGCCGATCTCGATCGTGTCGCCCGGGTTGCAGACGACGTAGCGGAGCATCGGGTTCTGCTCGTTCGGCAGCGCGGCGAAATCCGGCCAGATCACCCAATTGAACAGGTGGGCCCGGATCGCATCCAGCGTTTCCCGGCGCCCGTAGACGGTGACCGGCACGTCCACCTTCTCCGTGAAGATGCTGTCGATCAGCATGGGCAGGCCGGCAATGTGGTCGAGGTGCGAGTGGGTAAGGAACACGTGGCGAATGCTGTGCAGCTCCTCGAGCGGGAGGTCGCCCACGCCCGTGCCGGCGTCGAGCAGGACGTCGTTGTCGATCATCATCGCGGAGGTGCGCGAACCTGCGCCGATGCCGCCGCTACAGCCCAGTATTCGTATGCGCATTGCTGAAAATGATTGTTAACAGGCCCTTGCGTCCCGGGCCGGAGACCGGCGCAGGGTTCTATTGATCAATTCCATGTGGGATGATTCACCGGAAATAAAAATACGGCCACGGGCAACCGGGATTCTGTGTTTCAAATCACAATTCTTTTCTTGTACATAATTGCCGCTGCCGCACTGGCCATGAGCCGTCTCCCGCGCTTCGCCGGGCAGGCCGGCAGCCTCCTCGTCATCGCGTCGATCGGCGGATTCGTCGCGCTCATTGCCCACGTGGCCGTGCTGCAGGCCATGATCGTCGCGCCGGACGGGCTCACCCTCTCACTCGGCAATGCGGCGTCCCTGATCGGCATGCTGCTGGCCCTTACGGCGCTCGGCGTTGTCCTCGAGCCGACCCTGCGGGGGCTCGGATCGGGCCTGCTGCTGCTCGCCGGTATCGCGGCGCTCGCCACCGGCTGGCCGGAGGCCTCCCCCGGCGGCGTCATCATAAGCTGGCAGATGGAGGCGCACGTGCTGATCTCGCTCCTGGCCTACGGCGTGCTCACGGTCGGCGCCATCGTCGCCGTGTTCGCCCTGGTGCAGGATCGGCGGCTGCGCGCCGCCAGGCTCTCCCCGGCCAACCGGCTGTTCGCGCCCCTGGAGACCACGGAACGGCTGCTGTACGGCATCGCCGCGGCCGGGTTCCTGACCCTGCTGCTGGCGGTCTTCTCCGGGTTCCTGTTCGTCAATAACCTGTTCGCCCAGCATCTCGTCCACAAGACCGTCCTGTCGCTGCTCGCGCTCCTCCTGTTCGGCGTGCTGCTGGCGGGGCGCTGGCTGGCGGGCTGGCGCGGCCGGCGCGCCGTCTACCTGTACCTGTGGGGCTTCGTCGTGCTGGGGCTCGCCTATTTCGGCAGCCGCTTCGTGCTGGAGCAGGTCCTCGGGCGCACCTGGGGATGACAGGAACCTCCGGGTCTGCTTCCTTGACAGCGCTATGTCGTCTTGCTGAACTTGGATCGCCAGGGCCTGTTAACAGGCCCCGAACCGGATCCTGAAGAGGTGCTCATTCTTTGAGCGACCACATTTCACTGGCGGCCCTGACCGGGCTACTGGTCGTCCTGCTCCTCCTGTCCGCGTTCTTTTCCGGCTCGGAAACGGCGTTGATGAGCCTCAACCGGTACCGGCTGCGCCACAAGGCACGGAGCGGCCATCGCGGCGCCCGGCTGGCGGAAGACCTGCTGCAGCGCCCGGACCGCCTCATCGGGTTGATCCTGCTCGGCAACAACCTCGTCAATTTTTCCGCCGCCTCGCTGGTCGCGGTCATCGCGCTCGAGCTCGGCGGCGAGCCGGCCGTCGCCGCCGCCACGTTCCTGCTGACGCTGGTCGTGCTGATCTTTTCGGAAACCGCGCCGAAGACGCTCGGCGCGTTGCGCCCCGAAGCCGTCGGCTTTTTTGCCGCGTATGTTTATTACGTCCTGCTCAAGATCCTGTATCCCGTCATCTGGCTCATCAATGTGGCTTCGAACGGCGTGCTGCGCCTTTTTGGTGTCAGCCACCACGACGTCGGAGAGAGCTCGCTCAGCCGCGAGGAACTGCGCACCGTCGTGTTCGAAGCCGGCGCGCGCATCTCGCGCAAGTTCCGGCGCATGCTGCTCAGCATCCTCGACCTGGAAAAGGTGACGGTCGACGACGTGATGGTGCCGCACAACGAGATCGTCGGCATCGACCTCGACGACGACCTGCAAGAGATAACCGAAGTCATCCGCCACAGCGAGCACACGCGGCTGCCGGTGTACCGCGACAACATCGACAACGTGACCGGCGTACTGCACCTGAAGCGGCTCGCGAACCGGGCCGTCGACATCAACTTCGACAAGGTCGATCTGCAGGCGCTGCTGGACGAGCCCTACTTCGTGCCGGAAGGCACGCCGCTCAGCACGCAGCTCGTGCAGTTCCAGAAAGCCCGCCAGCGCTTTGCGCTCGTGGTCGACGAATACGGCGACATCCAGGGGCTGGTGACGCTGGAGGACATCCTCGAGGAAATCATCGGCGAGTTCACGACGGCGCCGGCGGCGGAGGAAGAGGAGATCGTGCGCGAGAGCGACGACACCTTCCTCGTGCGGGGCACGGCGAACATCCGGGAAATGAACCGCGTGATGAACTGGACCTTGCCGACGGATGGGCCGAAGACTCTGAACGGGCTGATCCTCGAATACCTGGAGATGATTCCGGAATCGGGCACGGGGTTGAAGATCGACGGCTACCCGATCGAGATCCTGGAAACGAACGGCAACCGCGTCCGCACCGCGCGCATCTATACGCGCAGGGTCGGGAAAGACGAGGTAGCTGCGCTGTAGGAGCCCGCCATTGCGGGCGACTGGTACGCGGCTCGATTGAGCTGCGTTGGCACCGATCTTTGGTGGCAGAGCCAACGAGCGTCCACTCTACTCCTCCCGGTCGCCCGCAATGGCGGGCTCCAACTAATCGAACGCGGCGGCAAGTGCCTCTTCCAGCGTCGACACGCCGCTCACGCGCAAGCCGGCCGGTGCTTTCTTCGGCGCGTTCGCGCGCGGCACGATGGCGTGCTCGAATCCCTGCTTCGCGGCCTCGCTGATGCGTTCCGCGCCGAACCTCACCGGCCGCACTTCGCCGGCGAGCCCCAGCTCGCCGAAGCTCATGACCCTGCCGTGGCAGGGCCGGTCGCGAAAGCTGGAAACCGCCGCGAGCACCACCGGCAGGTCCGCGGCGGTTTCGGCGATCCTCAAGCCGCCGACGACGTTGACGAACACGTCCTCGCCGGCGAGCGACAGTCCGCCGTGCCGGTGCAGCACCGCGACGAGCAGCGACAACCGGTTCTGGTCGATGCCCTGCGCGAGCCGCTTCACGTTACTGCCGACCGCATCGGCGACGAGCGCCTGGATTTCCACGAGCAGCGGCCGGCTGCCTTCCCACGCGACGGAGACGATGCTGCCGGAGCGCGTTTCGGCGGTAGCCGACAGGAAGATGGCGGACGGGTTCTTCACTTCACGGAAGCCTTCGCCGGTCATGGCGAAGACGCCGAGCTCGCTGCTCGCGCCGAAGCGATTCTTCACCGCGCGCACGACGGAGAAGCGGCTGCCCGGATCGCTCTCGAAGTAGAGCACCGTGTCCACCATGTGCTCGACGACGCGCGGGCCCGCGATCGCGCCTTCCTTGGTGACGTGGCCGATGAGGAAGAACGCCACCTCGCGCTGCTTCGCGAAACGCACGATACGGCCGACGCATTCACGCAGTTGCGCCACCGAGCCCGGCGCCGACGGCAGGTCCTGCGTCGCCAGTGTCTGGATCGAATCGATGACGACGGCGCGCGCTTTGCATTCCGCCGCCTGCTCCAGCACGTTGTCGAGATCGGTGTCGGCCAGCAGGCGCAATGTGCGGCTCGCGAGCCCGAGCCGTTGTGCGCGTTGCGCGACCTGGCGCAGCGACTCCTCGCCCGTCGCGTAACACACGTTCAGGGACGGCGGCAGCGCCGCGGCCACCTGCTGCAGCAGGGTCGACTTGCCGACCCCCGGATCGCCGCCTAGCAGCACGACCGAGCCGGGCACCAGCCCGCCGCCCAGGACGCGATCGAACTCGCCGAAGCCGGTCGGGTGCCGCTCATCCGTTTCCCGCGCCAGCTCAAGGAGCTCCGCGGGTTTCACCCCGCCGCCGCGGCGCGGCACGGCGCGTGCCGGCGCGGATTCCTCGAGCGTGTTCCAGGCCTCGCACTCGGGGCATTGGCCCTGCCACTTGAGGCTCACCGCGCCGCAGGCGCGGCACGCGTAGGCTGATTTTTCGGCTCGCGCCATGCAGTTACCCCGAAGCCTTCCGGTCATCCCGGACCGGCGGCGGCACCGTGATCCGGTAGGCGTTTCCCAATCATAGCACCCGCGAGCCGCCGTCCCGCCGCGAAAATTGCCAACCTTATCTCATTAAAAACCCTGTTGATTTCCTATACTGCGCGCCGTCACGCGACGGGTATCTCGAGAGCTCCACAATTGGACAAAGAACGAAAAGAACGCCGGGACCGCCTGGTCGCGCTCAGCTTCGTCGCCGTCCTGTTGTTGCTCGTTTACGGCCCGGGCGCGCGCTGGTTCGTCGCCGCGGACCGGGTGCTCTACGACCAGATCGCTGCCAGCCTGGGCAATACGCCGCTGGAGCACGGCGTGATCGTCAGCATCGACCCGGACAAGGTCGCGCCGGCGGACCTGGCCCATGTCTATGGCTCGCTGATACAGGTGCTCAAGCGGCAGGACGTGCAGCGCATCGTGCTGCCGGAGCCGCCGCCGATCGCGCCGGGCGCGGAGCTGCCAGGCTGGGCGGCCACGTTGTCGGCCGGCGCACCGGTGTTCGTGCCGCGCGGCCATCGGCTGGATCGCGTCGCGACCTGGAGCGGCTTCCTCAACCTGCAGCCCGACAGCGATGGTGTCCTGCGGCGCTCGTCCCTGTGGCAGTTCGAAGGCGGCGTCATGTTCCCCTCGCTCGCGCTGGCGATTGCGCTGCAGAACCCGCGCTTTGCGTCCGACGCGGATGCGCCGATACCGGGCGCCGACGCGGCCGTCTATCTTTCGAACTACGCCGAGCTGCCGCGGCTGTCGGCGGCCGAGGTGCTGGACCCCGGGTTACCGCCGAAGTACCTCGCCGGCCGCACGGTGTTCGTCGACGCGGAGCCGCCGCTCGTCGCGGCCGCGGCAATACTGCCGTCCGGCCAGTACGTGACGCGCTCGGAAGTCACCGCGGCGTTGCTCGCCGGCATCGAGCAGGACCAGGCCATCACGGCGCCCATCTGGATCGTCGCGCTGCAATGGCTGGCGCCCGTGCTCATTGCCGCCGGCGCCGTGTTGCTGCTGCCGGGCCGCCGCCGCCGCGACGTGCTCGTCCTTGCGCTGGCCGTCATCCTCGGGCTCGTCTTCCTGGAAGTGCTGCTGCTCGCCGTCGGCCGCGTGCGTATCGATCTCGGGCGGCCGGCGTTCGTCTTCGCGAGCGTGGCGATCCTGTCCTGGTGGTTCGCGACGACCGGCAAGAAAGCGGCTGTCAACGCCTTCAAGCGCGGCACCGATTTCCTCGCGGCGGGTCGCCTCGAACCCGCCTTCGCCGAATTCCGCCGCTGCGAGCCGACGGAGTCGCTCGCGTCGGTGATGTACAAGCTGTCGCTTGCGTTCGAGGAGCAGGCGAAACCGGAACGCGCCGAAGCGGTGATCCAGTGGATGAAGCGCACGCAGAACCCGACGAAGGAAAAGCGGTTTTCGCTTTCCGACAGCAGCAGCGGCGTGCCGCATCGCCTCGGCCGCTACGTCATCGAGAAGCGGATCGGACGCGGCGCCATGGGCGCCGTGTACCTGGCACGCGATCCGCGCATCAACCGGCCGGTGGCGCTGAAGGTGATCCCAATTGAAAAGGAGTTCGAGGACGAAGAGCTCGAGGAAGCGCGCCTGCGGTTCTTCCGTGAAGCGGAATCGGCCGGGCGCCTGACGCACCCGAACATCATCACCGTCTATGACTGCGGCGAGGACAAGCACCTGGCGTACATCGCCATGGAGTACCTGCCCGGCCTGCAGCTCACCCATTTCACCGATCCGAAAAAGCTGCTGGCGCCGAAGAAAGCGCTCGAGCTCTGCGCGCGCACCGCGGACGCGCTCGACTATGCGCACAACCAGCAGGTGATCCACCGTGACATCAAGCCGGCGAACCTGCTGTACGACAACCGCGCCGACGTCCTGAAGATCAGCGACTTCGGGGTGGCGCGCCTGACCGACAACAACCGCACGAAGACGGGCATCGTGCTCGGCACGCCCATGTACATGTCGCCCGAGCAGCTCGCCGCGGAGGACCTGACCGGACTATCGGACTTGTTTTCGCTTGGTGTTACTCTATACGAGTTGCTGGCCGGTGAGGTGCCGTTCAAGGCGACCAATATCGCGGTGCTGATGTCGAAGATTACGTCCGAGGATCCCGCCCCGGTTTCGAGCCGCCGGGCGGGCGTCCCGCCGGGCGTCGATGCCGTCCTTGCGAAGGCGCTGGCGAAGCGTCCCGAGGACCGCTTTGCCAACGGCGGGGAATTGGCTATCGCGCTGCGAAACTGTGCAAGATACGCCTAGGCGTGCCCATAAGAAGAACAACCTTTATGAACCTGCGCGGAAAGATCAAGTTTGCCGAAATCACGGACACCGGCAAGGTCAGGGAACACAACGAGGATGCGATCGGCTCGAATCCCGATATCGG
Organism: Woeseiaceae bacterium; assembly: GCA_035698445.1. Classification (GTDB taxonomy): domain Bacteria; phylum Pseudomonadota; class Gammaproteobacteria; order Steroidobacterales; family Woeseiaceae; genus IDS-8. The sequence goes on along the minus strand of DASSBS010000052.1, from coordinate 6,915 downwards.
GCTCATGGTGCTCGCCGACGGCATGGGCGGGTACAACGCCGGCGAAGTCGCGAGCGGCATCGCGGTGCAGACCATCACCGAGCTGGCGGCCGAGGGCGCGATGCGGGAAGAACGGAACGCCGTGGACCCGACGACGGGCCTGATGCGCCAGTCAATCGTGCTGCGCGACGCCGTCTCCCGCGCCAACAAGATCATCTTCCAGACGGCGCAGAGCCAGACGCATTGCGAAGGCATGGGGACGACCCTGGTCGCGGCGCTGTTCTACGACAACCGCGTATCGATCGCGCACGTCGGCGACTCCCGCGCCTACCGGCTGCGCGACGACAGCTTCGAGCAGCTCACGCTCGACCATTCGCTGCTCCAGGAACTGGTGGACCGGGGCTTCTATTCGGAGGAGGAGGCGCAGCGCTCGACCAATCGCAATTACGTCACGCGGGCGCTGGGCGTGGAGCCGACGGTGGAGGTCGAGGTGCACGAGCATGACGTGCTGAAAAACGACATATTTCTACTCTGCTCCGACGGCTTGCCGGACATGGTCGAAGACGAAGATATTCACTTAACTATCAGCACGTTTAATGCTAGCCTTGATGTGGTTGGTCAGCAACTGGTGCAGTTGACCAACGATCACGGCGGGCGAGATAACGTATCCGTCATGCTGGCTCAGGTTCTGGAGCCATTCGCGGCGAAAAGGGGGCTCGTTGCAAGGCTATCGAAGATGTTTCGTTCCTGACGGCGCGCTGTGTGCCCCGTCGTAAATAATGCGCCATTGTCGCGAGCGAATTTTCGTGGCTGGCAAGGCGCGACGACGAGTAATAGCACCGCTATTGGGAGGAGTCGCAACGCCGCCAGACGCGAAAAGGCGCCGCGAGAATGGTGGATTATTTGCGACGGGGTGCACTAGGGGAGGCGGGGCTGATCGCGGCTCTGTCTGGATCGTTTTACAGCAAACGGCAAAAATAATATGGCACGTTTAATCCTGAGTCTCGACAGCCAGGTGCTGGCTGAATACAACATGTCGAAGGAACGCTATACGATCGGGCGGCTGCCGGACAACGACGTCCGCATCGATAATCCCGCCGTGAGCGGCCATCACTCGCTCATCATCAACATCCTGAACGATTCGTTCCTCGAAGACCTGAACAGCACCAACGGGACCTACGTCAACGGCAAGCTCATCAAGAAGCACGCGCTGCAGCACGGCGACGTGATCACGATCGGGCACCACCAGCTCCGGTTCGCGGACCAGCAGTCCAACGACGTGGAACAGGACGAGTTCGAGAAGACGATGGTCATTCCGTCCGGGCAGCAGAGCGCGGAACAGCTTCTGCGCGCGGAAAAGGCGGCCGCTGCCGCGGCCTCCGCCAGCGCCGCCAAGGCCCGCACCGACGTCAAGGTGGACGTGCCGGAGCCGGCGGCGCACACGGCCACCTCGGCCGGCATCGACCCGAAGAGCGCGCCGAGCGCGTTGCCGCTGGCCAAGCTGCAGGTCCTGAGCGGCACGTTTGCCGGCCGCGAGCTGGAGCTGACGAAAGCGCTGACCACGCTTGGGCGGCCCGGCGTGCAGGTCGCGGCGATTACGCGCCGCGCCGAAGGCTATTTCGTGGTGCACGTCGAAAGCGGCAAGGAAGGCGACTACCCGCTGGTCAACGGCAAACCGATCGGCGCCCAGGCGCGCAAGCTCGCCGACAACGACGTGCTGCAGCTCGCCGGCGTGAAGATGGGTTTCTTCAGTAGCTGATTCGCACACGAATCCGGCGCCGTTGGAGCCCGCCATTGCGGGCGACTGGCACGATACAGAGCGAAGCCTCGTTGGAACCGTTCCCGAAGAACGGTGCCGACGTGCCTCCGATTACCTCCTACCCGTCGCCCGCAATGGCGGGCTCCAACAGCGTGTGCCTCACGCCGGTGACGAGCGTATACGGAATCGTGCCGGCGCTCGCCGCCACCTCCTCCACCGGTAAGCCGTCGCCCCACAACGTCACGGGGTCGCCGATCTGCTCAGCGCCGTCCGGACCCAGGTCGATAGCGGTCAGGTCCATCGACACGCGGCCGGCGAGCTCGGCGCGGCGGCCGTTCACCAGGACCGGCGTGCCCGACGGCAGGAATCGGCTGTAGCCGTCGCCGTAACCCGCCGCGATGATCCCGATCACGGTGTCGCGGCGCGCGGTCCAGGTGGCACCGTAGCCGACGCATTCGCCGGCGCGCACGTGCGTCACCGCGATGAGTCCCGCTTCGAAGTGCATCACCGGCCGCAGCCCGAACTCGGCGCCGATGGTGCCGGCGAAGGGTGAGATGCCGTACAGGGCGATGCCGCAGCGCGCGAAGCTGCGTCCGGGATCGACGCCGGCGCAAATGCTATTGGGCCAGCCCAGCACGCCCGGCGAGTTGGCCACGCTGATCGGACCGTCGAACGAAGCGAGCAGGGAACGAAAGCGGGCCACCTGCTGGTCGGTGCGCGCGTCGCGGCGATCGTCGGCGCAGGCGAGGTGCGTCATCAGGCGCAGCTCGCCAACAGCTTTGCACTTGCTCAACCGTTGCAACGCGGCCGCGCACTCTTCCGGGTCGATTCCCAGGCGGTGCATGCCCGTGTCGACCTCCAGCCATACCACCGCCCTCGCCGGCGCCGCGGCCTCGAGCAACTCGAGTTGCGGCCGGCAGTGCACGACCAGCTCGAAGCGTTTGCCGACAGCCGTAGCCAGCTCGGATGCATCGTAGACACCGCCGAGCAATACGATGGGCTGGCCGATGCCCGCCTCGGACAGCGCGAGCGCATCGGCGAGCCGCGCGACGGCAAACGCGTCCGCGTCCGGCAGGGCCCGCGCGACGGTCAGCAGGCCGTGTCCGTAGGCATTCCCCTTGATGACGGCAATGACCTTGGCGCCACCGGCTGCCAGGCAGAGCCGCTGGTAGTTGTGCTGGAGTGCGTCGACCCGGATGTGCGCGCACGGCGCCGTCACGGATAGGACTCCTCCGCATAGCTGTCGGGCACCCAGTTCTCGAATTTCGTGAACCGGCCGACGAACGTCAGCAGGAAGTCGCCGACCGGGCCGTTACGCTGCTTGGCGATCGCGATGTCCGCGATGCCCTTGCGCGGCGAGTCCTGGTTGTAGACCTCGTCGCGATAGATGAAGACGATCAAATCTGCATCCTGCTCTATCGCACCACTCTCGCGAAGATCCGACATCACCGGCCGCTTGTCCGTCCGCTGCTCGACGCTGCGATTGAGCTGCGACAGCGCGATGATCGGCACTTCCAGCTCCTTCGCCAGCGCTTTCATCGAGCGCGAGATCTCGGAGATCTCAGTGGCCCGGTTCTCGGTCGTGCCGTGCACCTGCATGAGCTGCAGGTAATCGAGCACGATCAACCCGAGCCCGTGCTCGCGTTTCAGCCGCCGCGAGCGCGCGCGGATTTCCGTCGGCGACAGCGCCGGGGAATCGTCGATGAAGATCGGCGCGTCGGACATGAGCTGCACGGCCGTGTTGATGCGCGACCAGTCCTCGTCCGGGAACTTGCCCGTGCGCAGGTGCGACTGGTCGACCCGGCCGAGCGAGGAGATCATGCGGAACGCCAGTTGCTGCGACGGCATTTCCATGGAGTAGATCGCGGTCGGGATCTTGGCGCCAATGGCCGCGTTCTCGGCGATATTGATCGCCAGCGTCGTCTTGCCCATCGACGGGCGGCCGGCAATGATGATGAGCTCGCCCGGCTGCAGGCCGGCGGTCATTTTGTCGAATTCGGTATAGCCGGTCGCGACGCCGGTAATGTCGCCGCCCGTCTGGTGCAGCAGGTCGATCCGGTCCACCGTCTCCGGCAGGATCTGTTTCAGCGAGCGGAAACCGATGCGGCCGCGCGCGCCCTTGTCCGCGATCTGGAAGACCAGGCGCTCCGCCTCGTCGACGAGCTCGGCGGCGCTGCGCCCGTCCGTCGTGTAGGCGTTGCCGCTGATCTGGTTGCCGGCATCGATGAGCGAGCGCAGCATCGAGCGCTCGCGCAGGATGAGGGCATAGGCGCGGACGTTTGCCGCGCCCGGCGTTTCGTTCGCGAGAGTCGCGAGGTACTCGAGACCGCCCGCCGACTCGAGGGTGCCGCGCTGGTCCAGGAATTCCGACACCGTGACCACATCGCAGGGCTGGCCGCGTTCGACCAGTTCCGCGATGGCGCCGAAGATCAGGCGGTGATCCTTGCGGTACAGGTCCTCCGCGATGACGATGTCCGCGACCTTGTCCCAGGCCTGCCCATCGATCATCAGGCCGCCGAGCAGCGACTGCTCCGCCTCGACGGAGCTCGGCGGCACCTTCAGGCGCCGCTCGCCCGCGTCGATATCATCCAGTGCTCGCACCATCTGATCCGTCCCCCTCCCCTCGTAGGAGCCCGTCTCACGGGCGACCCGCTCCTGCCCGCCTGGTCGCCCGTGAGACGAGCTCCTGCACGCGGCCCCGCGTTCGATCCAGGCGTTACCGTGACGGTACCACGCGTTTATTCTTCGGGCACGACCTTCAGGTTGATCTCGACGTTGACCTCGGTGTGCAGGTGCACGCCGATCGTGAAGTCGCCCGGCTCGTGGATCGGGCCTTCCGGCATGCGGATCTCGCTGCGCGCCACCTCCACGCCGACTTTCTGGAACGCCTCGGCGATGTCGACCGGCCCGACCGAGCCGTACAGCTTGCCTTCGGGGCCGACGTTCGCCGGGATCACGAGCTGCATGCCGCGGATCAGGTCCGCCCGCGCTTTCGCGGCGGCGAGTTCCTCGCCGGCGGCCTTCTCCAGCTCCGCCCGGCGGACTTCGAACTCCTTGATGTTCGCGGGCGTGGCCAGCGCCGCCTTGCCGGCCGGCAACAGGTAGTTGCGCCCGTACCCGGCTTTCACGGTGACGAGGTCGCCGATGTCGCCGAGGTTCTCAACGCTGTCCAACAAAATAACGTTCATGTTTCACCTATCGTAGTGCGCAAAACTCTTCAATTTTTCGCCGCCGCCATGCGGGAGCGGAACCCGAACCAGGCGTCGGCGTACCCGGTCACCGCGAGCGCCAAAACCAGCATGGCGTTCAGCAGCGGAATCAGGGCGTACACCAGGACCACCACCCAGACCGGCACCCGGCCCTCCGCGTGCAGCCAGTGCACGAGGGCGAGCCCCTGCAGCCAGAATACCGCAAACGACACGAATGCGAGGTTCGTAAGCCACACGGCCCCCGTCAGCACCGAGACCACCGACGAGACCGCCATTATGACCGCCAGCACGCGACCGAAATTCAAGTCGCAAAACCGGCCGAATGGCGCATTTTGGCCGGGCAATGCCCGGAATGCGCCGTAACCGAACAAGAGCACCACGGCGTACAGCGACCAGGTCGACACGACGGCGAGCATGGTCATCTGCGGCGCGAACGCTTCCCGCTGCTCGTAGAGCACGGCCGCGTTCTGCGTCAGCCCCATCTGGCGGAACGTGTCCGACAGCTTCGCCAGCGCGTCCGTCCAGAAGGCGATCGGATCGCTGACGATGACAAAAAACGCGACCGTCGCCACGATAGCCGCGATCACCGAGGTCTGCAGGCTCAGCGTCAGCGAGCGCCCGCGCCGCGTCAGGGACGCCAGCAGCATCACCGGCACCCAGATCACCATCGCGTTCGCCAGCACTTGCGACACGGGAGCACTGATGATCAGGGAGCTGACCGTCAGGATGGCGACCGCGATGGCGCCCTGTACCGTGGCGGGCGCCGGGCCCTGTTTCAGGACCAGCAGGGCCATGACGGTGCCGCTGATGATCTGCGCGAACGGCAGCAACAGCGTCCCCGCCAGCCCGATGATGGCGTTCTGCGGCCGGGCCACCAGCCACGCGGCAATCGGTCGCATGGCCGGCCTGGAAACTTAGTGCCGGTCGGTATACGGCAGGAGCGCCAGGAACCTCGCCCGTTTTACCGCGGTCGAGAGCTGGCGCTGGTAACGCGCCTTCGTGCCCGTGATCCGGCTGGGCACGATCTTGCCGGTTTCGGTGACGTAGGCCTTGAGCAGCGCGAGATCCTTGTAATCGATCTCCGTGATGCCCTCGGCGGTAAAGCGGCAGTACTTCCGTCTGCGTGAATATCGGCTCATCGTTCTTTCCTTCAGGCCGCGGCGTCGCTGGCCTGGTCTTTGTCCTGGTCACCGGTCTCGCCGGCCTCGTCGCCCGACCCGGCCTCGGGCTTGTCGCCCGACCCGGCCTCGGGCTTGTCGCTGCTCTTCGAGGGCGCTTCCTCAGCCGCCATGGCCGACTCGGCCGCGGCCTTGGCGTCGCGACGCTTCTGCGACTCGCGCTCTTTCGCCTTCTCTTCTTCCACGGCGACGGCCATCGGCGAGGCTTCCGTGATGGCCTTGTTCCGGCTGATGATCAGGTGACGCAGGACGGCGTCGTTGAACCGGAAAGCGCTACGGATTTCCTCGATGGCGTCGTGATTGCACTCGACGTTCATCAGGACGTAATGCGCCTTGTGGGCCTTGTGGATCGGGTGGGCGAGCTGCCGCCTGCCCCAGTCTTCGGTGCGGTGCACGGTGCCGCCGGATGCGGTGACGATGCCCTGGTATTTCTCCACCATGGCCGGCACCTGTTCGCTCTGGTCCGGGTGGACCAGGAACACGATTTCGTAATGTCTCATTGTCTCCCCTTACGGATTACAGCCTCCCGGAACATCCGGTGAGGCAAGGGTTCCCCCGCCGCGTGACGGGGAGGCGCATCCTACCCAAGCGCCGGCCGGGCCGCAACCGGCGCTGCTCCGGCGATCCGCCGTCGCACCGCCAAGGGGAGCAGAATTGGCATCGGCCGGGGGGGGGACTATGCTATGAGACCCACAGCCACGGACCGAACAAGCGGGAAAAGCCGTTGGCTGGCGCCTCTCGCTGCTACTGACGATGACGAAACCGATGCCCGATAACAGCCGGCACCGCG